>PWWP01000293.1 GCA_003562075.1 Gemmatimonadota bacterium | reverse complement strand
TTGGCCTCTAAACAGCCGACGGATCGCTAGCTGCTGTTCAAGCCCTGCGTGAGCGATCGCGTCAGGCTGGACGGCGTGACGGGCGGCCCCCGGCGAGCTTCGGCTCGTCGGGGGTCACTCTTTTGCACGAGGTCCCGGGCCGAGTCGGCCCCGTAAGCCGGCTCCCCCACCGAAGCCGGTTCTCTCATCCGCCGGCATATTCCGGCGCATTTCCGGGTCGCCACTTGATATTGCAGCCCAGCGATGGCACCTGGTCCTCAGATACCGGTTCCCCCTGCAGGACAGCGTCCGCGGCCCTTCGAAGATCCTCTCCCGTAACCGGGACATCGTTGCCGGGTCGGCTCCCATCGAACTGGCCCCGGTAGACAAGCTTTCGGTCTCCATCGAAGAGGAAGAAATCCGGGGTGCAGGCTGCCCGGTAGGCTTGCGCCACCTCCTGCGTCTCATCGAACAGATACGGGAAGACGTATCCGGCCTCCTTTGCCTCCCGCGCCATCATCTCCGGAGAATCATCGGGATACCTCTCCACGTCGTTGGAGTTGATGGCCACCATCCCAAGCCCCTCCTTTACGTAGTCCCGGCCGAACTCCGCCAACCCTTCCCGGATATGCTTGACGAAGGGGCAATGGTTGCAGATGAAGGCAACCAGGAGAGCACGGGAACTCTTGAAGTCGTGGACCGAAACGAGCCGGCCCTCGGTGTCAGGGAGGGAGAAGTGGGGTGCCTCGGTTCCCAGAGGAAGCATTGTCGATGGAGTACGGGCCATGGAATCGTTGCCAGGGTTGGATTGGAAAGGCGTTCTCGATGTCCGGTCGCCACACTCACCACTCCCTGTGCCGACCGGTGATTCCCTACCCGTCCGGCTACCCCGGGATCCGGGCCCAGGGGAACCTGAGCCCGCCTCTGTCCTAAAGAAATGCCCATGCGAATCGTCTCATTGGCTTGCTCAAACACGGAGATCATCGCCGCCCTGGGGTGTGCCCACCTCCTGGTAGGGGTAGACGATCATTCCGACCATCCACCGGAGCTTCTGGAAGATCTTCCTCGGGTCGGCCCCGACCTGGAGATCGACGTCGAGAAGGTTGCGGCATTGAATCCGGACCTGGTCCTCGCATCCCTCACCGTGCCCGGCCATGAGACAGTCGTGGAAGGTGTAGAAGCCGCCGGGCTCCCCCATCTCACCCTGGCACCCACTGATCTCTCCCACGTCTACGACAACATCCTCCAGATCGGCATCCGGTTGGAGGAAGGAGGTGTGGCAGGGGTTCGAGAACGATCTCGAAAACTGGTCGAACAGATGGAATCGGCTCTGGGACCGGAAACGAGTTCGGCGGAGATCCCGACCCCTGAGAGCAGGCCTGACGCCCCCACCATCCTGATTCAGTGGTGGCCCAAACCCGTCATCGCGCCCTGCGGAAAGAGCTGGGTGGACCCGCTGGTGTGGCGAGCTGGAGGACAAAATCCACTGGCCGGCGAGAACCGACCCAGTCGCCCCGTCCCTGATGAAGAGGTGGCAGCTCTGGCCCCCGATGCCATCGTGGTATCATGGTGCGGAGTCCACCCCAGCAAGTATCGGCCGGAGGTAGTCTACCAGAATCCAGTTTTCCAGGACGTCCCGGCAGTCCGACACCGCCGAGTCTTCACCATCCCTGAGGCCTACCTTGGGCGGCCAGGCCCCCGACTCGTAGAGGGACTCGAGGCGTTGCGGAAGGTGGTCGGCCGGGTCAGGGCCGGTCCACCGGAGCGGTGAGCAGGGCCGGTCCACCGGAACGGTGAGCCGACTCAGGCCGACTCGAGGACCCCTTCGATGGTCCGGAGGAAGGTGTCGATGGAAAAGGGCTTGGGAAGGGTGGCATCTGCGCCAAAAAGCTCGGCATCGATGAGGGGACCTCGATCACCGGCGCCCCCTGCGCCAGAGACGGCGACAATACCGATGCTGGGGAACCGCTCTCGGAGCTCTACGATGGTTTCGATCCCCTCCTTCTCGGGCATCAGAAGGTCCGTCACCACCAACTCAGGGAGTTCCTCTTCCACCACCCGGATCCCGGTGAGTCCGTTCTCGGCCTCATGAACGTCATGGCCGCCGCGCTCCAGGATCCTTCGCATGGTTCGCCGAAGGTCGGGGTCGTCGTCAATGACCAGGATCTTAGCCAAGGGGGCTCCGGAAGGGTTCGCCGTTGAAAGGGAAATCTCGGTGACTCAGAGTCAGCCTACAAGATACGGATGAATCCTGTCGCCGCCACCTCCTCCCCCATTCCAGCCACTTCCTCCCCGGGTGGATCACGACCCGCGAGCCCCTTCTCCCCCCGTGGGGTCTTCACCATACCCGGTGAGCTCGACGAAGCCATAGCCCTCCACCGAACCCTCTTCGTCCTGCCCTTGCACCCGGACCGCCCCCTCCCAGTAGCGGACGGATAGATTCATCTCCTGATCCTGAACCAGGGGATGAATCTCCAACTCCAGTTCGGCAGATGGAATCCGGAGAAGCCAACCCGACGGGTACCGGGCGCCGTCCAGTGGACTGGCCCAGGATCCCAGTACCTCCACCTCCACGTCATGGGCCAGGAGTGTCCGGTACCGGCCGTCAGCCTCCACCAGGGCCCCATGGTTCAGGGGCTCAGGAGCTCCGTCTTCCCTTCGCAGCTCGAAGAACATGATCTCCCGACCGTCGTCCAGCTGGAGTGAAAACCAGTCCCAGCCCTGGTGGATCTCCGAAAGCGCCGACGTGCTCCACTCCCGGTCCATCCACGAGTCCCCGACCACCTCCACCCACTCCTCCCCCATTCGGACACGGCCCCGAGTCGGCAGCCTCGTGAAGGAGATGTAGTAGGAGGCATTCCCGGCCTCCGGGCCCTTCTGACTCCATCCCGCTTCGCCCTGAAAGACCGGGGGCTTCGCCGATTCCAGCTCCAGCTCCAGGCCCCACGCCTCATCCGAAGCCCTGACTGCCAGGGGGAAGAGGCCTGGAGCTTCGCCCCTTCCGCCTTCGACGACGGCCTGGACTGGTGGACCCATGAAGTCCATCGCCCATCCTTCAAGCCAGACCCGGAAGGGCTCGGCCCGGGCGCCTGCCAGTCCGCCTGCGCCCCGTGCCAGTCGCTCGGCTGCGTGATGGGTTCTTCCCTCCACATCGGTGATGGCCAGGTGGGCCATCCACAGCTGATTGGTACGCCACGCCGAAAGTCCGGGGGGAGGCTCCGGAGAAAGGGAGTTTCTGAAGAAGGTGAGTTGGTACCCCACCCTTCCACCGTCCACCGTCGCCAGATTACCGGTCAGGTACCACCATTCGGTCCGGTATTCTGGATGTGGTCCATGATCCTGTGGGAAGTGGAAGGGGCGGGGTTCAACGGCTCGAGCATAGCCTGCAGTATCCGAGCCTGCGATGGCCCCCACCGCTGACAGGGTGGCGCGGACTTCATCACCCTGGCGGCCGCCGTCCAGAATCCACCAGATCCCCCCTACCCCCGTCACCACGAGCGCGACAACCAGGATTCCTCCCAGGAGGGCTCCCTTCCCCTTCCCCTTCCGAAATGAACGCACCTTCTTCACTTCCTCCATACGCCGGGGTCCCTACTCTCCCCTGAGTGCTTCGGCCGGAGACGTCCGGCCCAGCCGCCACGAAGGGTAGAGCCCTGCCAGCAAAGCCCCCACCAAGGCCAGCGCCACAGCCTGAAGGACCAGATCGACGCCCACCTGCATCTCGAGCGTCCAGCCAAAAGACCTCCGATTGACGACCAGAATCATGACCACGGCCAGCATCAATCCCACTGGAATCGCCAGAACCCCGGCTACGGCCCCCATGATCCCTGTCTGGGCTGTGATCAACCCCCAGCCCTGGCGGGGAGTCATACCGTTGGCCCGGAGCACCCCGAACTCCCTTCGCCGCTCGAGCTGCAGTGCCATGAGAGCAGAGAGGATGGCAATGAAAGCCACACCAAAGGCCAGGAGACGAAGCACCCTCGTCACGGCAAAGGTCCGGTCAAAGACCTCCAGCGACAGCTCCCGGAGTTCTGAATTCGATCGCACGACAAGCGGCCGTTCCGTTCCCAGGGCCTCCCGAAGCGCCGTGGCCACCGTCCTCTCATCGGCGTCGGGCTCCAGAAACAGCCCCAGCGAGGTCACGCCGGCATCCTCCCAGTGAAGGTCATACACTGCCCGAGACATCATGACCGCGCCTGTTTCACTTCCGTAGTCCCGGTAGACTCCCAGGAGGGGAAGCGCCAGATCATTTCGATCGCCTTCCAACCGGATCGTGTCTCCGACGCCCACCTCCTGCCGGAAGGCGAAGGGCTCTGAGACCAGGACGCCATCCCCAGCCCGAAACATTTCGAAGACCTGATCGCCTCCGGATCGACCTCCGATCAGGTCGATCCCGGCATCCCCCAGGGGGTCCAGATCCAGAGCCACGAGTCGAGTCATCCCATAGTCCGTCAGAAGCTCCACCCCTCGATAGCTGTTCAGCCCCTGGACACCCTCCACATTCCTGGCCATGGCTCCTGCACCGGGCGGCAGCTCTCCATCAGCTCGAGCAGAGACGGCGGATGGAGTCGAGACGTAGAGGTCAGCCTGAAGGGTCGCGTCCAACCACTGGACCACACTTCCCCGAAAGCTCTGGATCATGATCCCCAGACCCACCGTCACCGAAACGGCAATGACCAGAGCAGCCACTGCAGGCGCCGTCCTGGAGAGGGACGTCACCACGCCTCGAGCCGCCATGGCCCCAAGCACGCCCGTGGTCCGCCGCAGAAGGGGCCGAAGTGCCCCGACCAGGAGGACTGTGCCCAATGGAGTCAGGAGCGCCATCCCCAGGATGATTCCAAAGAGACCGATGAAGGCTGGCAGGAGGGCCTGAGTAGGGAAGAGGAGCAGGCCCGTTCCCGCCGCAGCCAGCGCTGTTCCGATCCCGGCAGCCAGTGGCACGGTTCGACGGACCCGACTCTCCACCGACGAGCGCGCCATAGCCTCTCGAGGTGATGCCGCGCCGGCCTCCCAGACCGGTGGCAACGCAGCCAGAAGCGTAGCCCCGATCCCCAGGGCAGCTCCCTTCAAGAGGACCCCTGGAGGGAGGGCCAGCCCCTCCACCGACACAACGAAGTACAGGTCGTTGATGGTCCGGGTCACGAGGCGCACCAGTCCACGTCCGAGGCCGATTCCGGCCAGGAGCCCCAAGAACGATCCCATCACGCCCAGCAGGAGAGCCTCCCCCAGGATGCTGAGCATGACCTGCCCCCGGGTGGCGCCAAGGGCTCGGAAGGTGCCCAGCGTCCGCCTTCGCTGAACGACCGAGAAGGTCATGGCGTTGTAGATGAGGAATACGCCAAAGACCAGAGAAAGGAGACTGAGGGCCGTCAGGTTCAGATCGAAAGCCCGGATCATCTCGGCCATGGTGGCTTCCCTGGAGCCGGCCCGTTCCAGACGGGCCCCCGGCGGCAGGAGTCTCATGACAGCAGCCTCCCGTGCCCCGGCATCCTCCTCGCCGGAGAGGATGAGGTCGATCCGGTCCAGTCGTCCCAGTCGACCGAGCTGCTCCTGGGCTTCGGCCAGGTCCACGATCAGAAGATCCTGGAGACCCAGTCTGGAAGCCCGATCTCTTGCCTCCAGTACGCCCACCACCTGCAGCTCCCCCCACCCCTCCCCAGTACCGATCTCCATGGGGTCTTCTGCCTTCAGTCCCATGACCTCTGCCAACTCCCGTCCCAGGACCACGGCGCCACGTCGCGATAGGAGGAGGGAGCCATCCAGGTCGCTGGTGGGCCCACCGGCCAGCCATGGTCGAAAGGCCCCTTCCGAGAAGGGATCGACCCCCAGGAGACGCAGGGCTCTCCCGGGAGCGCGAGGAGAGGTCACATACGCGTCCACCACCGGCGCTGCAGCAGAGACCCCGCCCTCCATCCGGAGTTGAACGAGGAGCGAGTCAGGGAGCCCGGAGACGCCGCCCAGCACCTGATGGGTGGCTCGACCCGTCACCGTCTCGGACGAGACCCGGAAGGCCTCCCGGGAAGACTGGATAGCCAGATCCATGGCCACCACCACCGCCACACCCAATGCCACACCCAGGACCGAGAGGACGAGCTGCCAGGGATTCCGGGCCAGGTGCCGGCGCCCTGCCCGGAAAAGGGGTCCTCCACCCAGACCTGGGAAAGGGTTCACCCCCGTTCCCCACCGGATGCGACTTCCGCTGATTGTCCGGGCATGCCGTTCTCATCCCCGGCTTCGAGTCGGACAACCTTTCGGTCCCTGATGATCAGGACCTGGTCCATGCGGCGAGCCACCTCGGGAGCGTGGGTTACGCAGAGGAGACTCGTCCCCAAAGGACGGAGGAGCTCGTCCAGGAGATCCAGGACCACCTCTCCCGTATCTCGATCCAGGTTGCCGGTGGGTTCGTCCGCCAGTACCAGCTGGGGCTTGTGAACAAGGGCTCGAGCCACGGCGATCCGCTGCTGTTCACCACCCGACAGCAGGTCGGGCCAGGAATTCAGCCGATCAACCAAGCCGACCCGATCCAGGAGTTCCCTTGCTCGCTCCCGCTGACGGGGTGTCACCCCTCCTCGAAGTTCGAACGGAAGGAGGAGGTTTTCCTCTACAGTGAGGGTGGGAATCAGATTGAAGAACTGAAAGACGAACCCCAGGCGATCCCGGCGGAAGAGGGTCCTTTCCCGTTCAGAAAGGTCATGGAGGGCCACACCGGCCACCTCCACCACCCCGGTATCGGGTCGATCGATACCGCTCACCAGGTTCAGGAGGGTGGATTTTCCAGAACCGGAGGGGCCCAGAAGGGCTGTGAATTGCCCGGCAGGAAGGCTTAGATCGACCCCGTCCAGGACGGAGCGGAGCCCTCCTCCCTCAGGAAAGGAGCGGCCCAGGCCCGCCAGACGCACGATGGGTTGGACCATCCCGGGATCCGTCGCTCTGGAAGGAGGCATCCTGACCGAAAGGCAGGGTAGATCAGTCGTCCACACCCAGCTGTTGCGGAAGGGTCACCACCTGTTTCACCAGGTAGCTCCGTTCCCCCACTGGGAGCTGAATGGTGACCTCCTCACCCTCTCGAGCCCCTTTCAACCCGAGGCCAATGGGAGAGGCCATGGAAACCTGTCCACCATCCAGATCCATGAAGTCTCCAGCCACCAGGGTAAAGGTCATCTCCTGGTCCATGCTCTTGTCCAGGATTGTCACCTTGGATCCGAATCCCACTCGATCCACCGGCATCGAGGTCACGTCGATCTTCGAAAGCTCGGAGAGACGAGTGGACAGGTGTTCGATCCTAACCTGGACGAACTGCTGGCGCTCCAGGGCCGACTTATACTCGGCATTCTCCTTCAGATCGCCCAGCTCCACAGCCTTAGAGATCCGCTCGGGAAGCTCCACGTTCAATTCGTGGGTCAGCTTCTCGATCTCATCTTCAAGACGTTCTTTGATCTCGTCCAACATGGGAACGCTCTCCGGGGAAACCTCAGATAAAGAAATGGGGCCCGACCCCGTGACTCTGAGGTCGACCCCACTGCATGGATGCAGGAAACCCGGACTGTCGCTGGTTCCGGGCTTGCCCAATCTATGAGGTTCTCCCCGTTCAGGGAAGCCCCCCATGGAAGGGTGCGGCCAACCCTTGACCTCGCCATAAATGAGAGTGATATTGCTTTATCGTTAAGGACCAGCATTCAAACTCTCCTTATCACACCCGACCTGTGGCTGTCAGTTCCCGTCCCCAGGCCTGCTCCGAATCCGGCCCGGAAAGCAAGTCATGATCCAGCGTATGATTCAACATCCATGGGGTTGGGCCTCTCTGGCCCCCCTGGCCTGCGCCGTCCACTGTGCGGCCACCCCCCTTCTGGTCATGACAGCTCCTGCATTGGCCCCTGGCCCCATCGTGGAATGGGCGCTTCTGGCCGTGACGATTCTGGTGGTCGTCCTGGCCCTCCGACCTGCACTTCGAGATCACGGGAGCCCGGCGCCCTTCCTGTTCATGGGAACAGGACTTCTCATCTGGACCGCATCACTCCTCCACCTCTTCCACCCTCTGCCGGAAGATCTGGTCACCATTCCTGCCACGCTCATCGTCGCCGGTGGGTTCGTCTGGAACTCCCGGTTGCACTGCGGGTCCCGAAAGGTGCATTGTGCTGCCTGTGAGACTGAAGCAACGGCGCCTGGGACAGCCCCTGCCACCCCATTCCGGGAGGCTCGGCTGGCCGGAGACTCCTCGGGTCCAGCAAGCTGATCAGGGATCGCTGATGCTGGGCAGAGGAGGACTTGAGATCTGGCAGCGTAGCCTCGGCCGGCCCGGGCCCTCGCAGAGCATGCGAACCAGCAGGAGAACAACAATCAGCAAGATGTGGAGGTAGGTTGGATGCAGCGGGACACCCGACAACGGCGAGCCATCCGCAAGGCATTTCGAGAAGCCGGACATCCCCTGAGCCCCCAGGAGCTGCTCGAATTGGCCCAGGAACATGTGGAGAGCCTGGGCATCGCCACCGTCTACCGGAACCTCCGTTCCCTCCAGGAGGAGGGCTGGCTGGAGGCAGTCGAACTACCGGGCGAACCGGCCCGCTACGAAGTGGCTGGGAAAGGCCACCACCATCATTTCCACTGCCGTGATTGCGATCGGGTTTATGAGGTGGAGGGTTGCCCTGGGAACCTCAAAGATGTGACCCCCAAGGGCTTCAAGCTGGAACGGCACGAATTCGTGCTCTACGGACTCTGCGACGCCTGCGCGGCCTGAATTCCCAACCCCACGACATCTCAGCCATCCAGGAGTTCGATGGCTTCCCGGAGCCGGTCCTCCAGTGATCGTTCCGCCGGTCCGCTGCCGCCACCGGCAATCAGATTCACATGACCGACCTTTCGACCTGGACGTGGGTCCTTCTCGTAGAGGTGGATTGCTGCACCAGGAATGGCAGCCAGACGCTCCCGCCGGGGGGGATCACCCAGCAGATTGAGCATGTGGGCCCCCTCTCCTCGAAGGCCAGTGGATCCAAGGGTCAGGCCGATGACGGCCCGCAGGTGATTCTCGAACTGACAGGTCCAGGCACCGTCCTGGGTCCAATGTCCCGAATTGTGGACTCGAGGAGCCATCTCGTTGGCCAGAAGGGCATCGCCCACCTGAAACAACTCCACCGCCAGGACCCCCACGTAGTCCAGTTCATCCATGACCGCCTCTGAGATCCGACGCGCCTTGGACTGGAGTTCTTCGTCCACTCCCCTGGCAGGCACACGAGATCGCACCAGGATCCCATCCCGATGATCATTCTCCACCAGGGGATAATCACGGAACTCCCCGTCCCGGCCTCGGACCGCCACAATCGACAGCTCCCGTTCAAAGGGGACGAACCCCTCCAGGATCAGGGGACGTCCACCCAGTTCCGACCACGCCTCTTCGCCGTCCTCCAGGGAGTCGATGACCACCTGACCCTTCCCGTCGTAGCCAAACCGCCGGGTCTTGAGCACGGCAGGGGCCCCGAGCTTCTTCAAGGCCTCCCGCAGATCGGTCAGGCTGTCCACCGGGTGGTAGGGGGCCGTCTCGATCCCCAGCCGCCGAAAGGATTCCTTTTCGGTCAGACGATCCTGGGCCATGGCCAGGGCCGCCGGAGGGGGAAAGACCGGCGCCATCTGCTCCAGAACCCGAGCCGACTCCACGGGAACGTTCTCGAATTCATAGGTGACAGCGGCCACCCCTTCCGCCAGAGCCTGGAGTCCCTCCCGATCATCATAGGGCGCCTGGATGACCTGGCCCAGTTCCGACACCGGGGGGTCGTCCTTGGGCTCAAGGAAGCGGAAGCGTAGCCCCAGAGGACGCCCAGCCAGGGCCAGCATGCGACCCAATTGGCCGCCTCCCACGATCCCAACTACGGGGCCCCGGCCCGAGACGGGCAATCCGTCCGACCTGGGGGGAGCCTGACCACTCATGGCGCAGGAACCTGGGGATCGGGATCGTCCAGGACGGCCTGGGTTCGGGCATCCCGATATCTTCGGAGGGCCTCTCGGATCTCCGGGTGGGACGCTCCCAGGATCGACGCCGCCATGAGTGCGGAGTTGATGGCTCCAGCCCGACCGATGGCCAGCGTCCCCACCGGAACCCCGGCAGGCATCTGGACGATGGACAGAAGGGAATCCATTCCCTTCAGAGCTCGACTCTGCACCGGAACTCCCAGGACCGGGACAACGGTGCGAGCAGCCACCATCCCGGGCAGGTGCGCAGCCCCACCGGCGCCGGCAATGATAACCTGCAGGCCCCGATCCTCAGCCTCGCCTGCGTATTGGAAGAGAAGCTCCGGCGTCCGATGAGCCGAAACCACGCGAACCTCGTGGGGCACCTCCAGCGCCTTCAAGGTTTCCACCGTGTGTGACATGGTCTCCCAGTCCGAGCGGGAGCCCATGATCACACCCACCAGGGGTCCGTCCATGCCGATCCTTCCTGGGTCAAGAGGGGTCAGAGCAGAGTGTTGTGAAGCCTCCATGGTGACCGGGCTCCGGTTCAAGGTCAAGTGGAAGGTGCTGGGCAGAAACAAACCGCCGCCTCTTCGGGGTACTCCTCCCCACCCTGCCCGTCCCTCCTGTCTCAGGCTCCGCCATGACACCCTCCTCAACCTCCCCGACCCGGCCCGTTCCGCCCAGGGATCCTCAGGTCCTGCCCCTCCTCCCCCTGGTCTATGTGGCCTGGTCCGATGGCATCCTCGATGCCGAGGAGATGGACAAGATCTGCCGGCGCATGAAGGAAATCACACATCTCAGCCCTGAGACCCGGAAAATCATGGAGGGCTGGCTCGACCCGGAGAATCCACCCGGAGGAGGGGAGCTGGCCCACCTGAGGGATCACATTCAAGAACTGGCCGAAGGGGTCCCATGGGAAGAACGCCGGTCCCTGGCTCGTCTCGGAGTTGCCATGGCTCGAAGCTCCGGGGGCGGTCCGGAGCATTGGGGCACAGCGCGAGGGCTTCAGACGCTGCAGGGGCTCGAGCAGCTCCTGGGCGTACTGGGTTCGGAAGCGGCTCGGGAACTCCTGAGTTCTCGTGGCGCTTCATCGTTGTCGGACACAGAGGGACGTGTGCCGGCACAGCGTCCTCCGCCTCCCTTCGACGTGGGACGGATGACGCGAAGGCTGGAGCTGGAGAGTGAAACGATCCGGGCCCGCGTCCTCCCCCTCCTCTCGGCACCCCCGTTGAAGATTCCCTACGGCCTCCCGACCCCCGAGTACAGGGAGCAGGTCCTGCAGGCCGTGCAGCGACTGGCCGACGCCGGCCTGGGCCGGACTGGCTTGCCCCGTGAATGGGGAGGTGAAGGGGACATCCCCAGCTCCATCCTTGCCTTCGAGACCCTGGCATACGGGGACCTGAGCGTTCTGGTGAAGTTCGGCGTACAATTCGGCCTGTTCGGCGGTAGCATCCTCCAACTCGGCACGGAGCGACACCACCGCGAATACCTGGCGAAGGTCGTTTCGCTGGAGCTGCCCGGCTGTTACGCCATGACGGAGCGCAATCACGGCTCCAACGTCCGCGAAGTGGAAACCCAGGCCCGGTACCTGGCCGAATCGGAGGAGTTCGAGATCCACACCCCCTATCCCGGCGCCCGAAAGGACTGGCTGGGGAACGCCGCCCTCCATGGCCGAATGGCGACGGTCTTCACCCAACTCGAGGTTGATGGAGAAGAACACGGGGTCCACGCCATCCTCGTTCCGATCCGGGACGACGAGGGCCACCCCCTCCCCGGCATCGAGATCGAGGACTGTGGGGAGAAGGTGGGTCTGCATGGCGTGGACAATGGACGGATCGCCTTTCACCGGGTTCGGGTTCCCCGGGAAAACCTCCTGAACCGTTTCGCCGACGTCACCGCGGATGGGCGCTACATCAGCCCCATTCCCTCGGATGGGAAGCGGTTCTTCACCATGCTGGGAACGCTGGTGACCGGAAGGATTTCCATTGCCGCCGCTTCGGTCTCGGCCAGCAAGACGGCCCTGGCTATCGCCATCCGCTTCTCCGACGCACGCCGCCAGTTCGGGCCGTCAGGCCAACCCCAGGTTCCGATCCTGGACTACCTGACTCAGCAGCGAGCCCTCCTGCCGCGCATGGCCGGCAGTTACGCCCTTCATTTCGCCACCCGGCAGCTCATCCGAGACTACTCCGCCACCAGTTCCGAAGAGGAGCGGGTCCGGGTCGAGGCCATGGCAGCCGGCCTGAAGGCCTATGGGTCCCGTCATGCCCAGGAGACGATTCAGGCGTGTCGGGAAGCCTGCGGGGGCCGAGGGTACCTGGCGGAGAACCGCCTGGGCACACTTCGGGCTGACACCGACGTGTTCACCACCTTCGAAGGGGCCAACGTGGTCCTCCTGCAGCTCGTGGCCCGGGGACTCCTCACGCGCTTCCGGGACGAAATGGGAGATCTTCGCCTCTGGGGAGCTCTCCGTTTCCTGGCCGACCGGGCGGGAGCACAGGCTGCCCGGCGGAATCCGGTCCGAAGCCGTCGCACAGGAGAGGATCACCTTCTGGACCCTGAGACCCATCGGGCCGCATTTCTCTTCCGGGAGGACCAGCTCATTCATTCCGTTGCCAGGAGACTCAAGGCCCGGGTGGACGACGGCATGGACTCCTTCCAGGCCACAAACGAGTGCCAGGACCACCTGGTAGCCCTGGCCCGGGCTCATGTGGAGCGAAGGATCCTGGAGAGCTTCCTGCAAGCGGTGGACGAGACGACGGAGACGGCCATCGCCAAGGAACTGGAGGAGTTGGCCCAACTCTGGGCCCTCTGGCGGCTGGAAGAGGACCGAGCCTGGTTCTTGGAATCAGGCTATATGGAGAGTACTCAGACCCAGGCCATTCGGCAGATGGTGAACCAGGGCTGCCGGCGCCTCCGGGATCGGGCCGTTCCCCTGGTGGACGCCTTCGGAATCCCCGACGACATCCTGACCGCCCCAGCAGCCTTCCACGACCCCTCCCGGTGAGGTGACATGACCGGGTGCAACATTCCCCTCACCACAGCGACGGGCTCAATATAATGAATACATTATATTGAGCCCGGTACAGGCAGCAGCAGGCCTTCCCGATCCCTGCTGCCCGGGACACCGCTCTTCGGTCAGTTCCCGGTCCCTGGCTCAGGCCCGTGCTCCGAGAAGACCTCCAGGTCGCCAGCCTGCGTGAAGGTCAGGACCTGGTAGTGGTCCACCTCCCCCGAAGGCACCTCCATCCCCGGTGAGCCCAAGGGCATCCCCGGCACGGTGAGCCCGCGCACAGCCGGGGCCTCGGCCAGGAGCCGCCGTACGTCCTCCCCGGGCACGTGCCCTTCAATGATGTATCCGTTGACCACTGCGGTATGGCATGACGAAAGCCGCTGATCCACCCCCAGGGCCCGCTTCACCTCGCCCATGTCAGCCCGGTGCTCCTCGTCCACCTCGAAGCCATACTCCCGAATGTGGTCCACCCAGAGCCCGCAACAACCGCAGGTGGGAGCGGCGTAGACCTTCATGGGGATCGGGTCTCCATGATCCATGGGGATGACCTCCCGAGCTCCCTCGTGAACCTCATCGGCCTCGGGGACCTGAGCCATCAGGACGAGTTCTTCCTGGGAAGAATCGGGAATTTGTGCAGTCCCCTGGTCCTGGAGGTACATGGCGGTGCCCGTGGCGCCGGCCACCCCGATCAGGGCTGCCAGGAGAAAGATAGCGGTTCGGTTGGTCATGGTTCGATGCGGATCCGGTTCGGAGTCATGTCCTGGGAGCAGCGCTGCGTTTGGAGGATCGGGCAGAGTTGGATGCTGATTGTCAGGTGGATCTCTCCCCAGAAGATACCGGTGGGGATGGGGAAGGATCCAGTTTGCCGTCATCCTCCAGATCAATCCGGGCCATCCCCGGAACCAGGAAGAGCAGGGTCCCGAAAACGACCAGAATGTTGGTGACGAGAAAGAAGGTGGCCTCCTCGATGGGGAGCCCCAGGGGACGCGGTCCAAGCGTGTACCTGGTTGAGATTTGCCAGATCCCCTGGGCCATGGCCACGATGTCGGCAACCCACAGGTAGACGGTGGGAACCAGGACGGCCAATCCCACCACGTGGATCAATCGCCATAGGATGGGTCCCAGATAGATCCACATGAGGGCAAGGACCGGTGTTGCCCAGACCAGGATCAGGCCCATGTAGAGCCCCGCCTCAAAGGTCAGGAGCCACCCTCCCAATCCAGCCAGCCCGATCCAGGGAATGGCACCCAGGAGGCGCACCAGCCCCGGTGATCCGACGGACGGCTCCACCCGTAGTCCAGGCACCTCCCGGATTCCGAAGGCCGCTCCCCCCCTGCGCCGGGCCAGGACATGGTAGGTCCAGAGACCGGTCAAAAAGGGCTGAAGGAGGAAGAACAGATACTCTTCGAGTGGGACGTACCCGATGGTCCCAACCACCCGATCAGCCCCATACCACCAGATCCCCCGGAAGACCAGGTAGTTGTCCCAGGGGGTGGTGTAGCCGAAGGCGATCGCCGCCAACGCCAGGATCGCCCACGGCCACCGTCTTCCCAGGAGGGCGGTCCGCGCCTCCGGCCCCATCTGGAAAAGCCCCCAGCCCAGAAACAGGATGGGGGGAATGATGAAGATGAAGTGGAAGGCTAGATAGCTCACGGTCGCTTTAGATCCGTCTTCGACTCAGATCCTTCAGGAGTACTCGAGCCGCATTCCGACCGGACGCTCCCATGATCCCGCCTCCTGGGTGGGTGCTGGCACCGGTCAGGTAGAGCCCCTTCAGGTGACCCCGATACCCCGACATCCCCAACATGGGCCGAAGCCCGAACATCTGGTCCATAGTCATCTCCAGATGCATGACATTCCCACGAGGAAGGGCCAGCTCCCGCTCCAACCAGAGGGGATGCTGGAAGAGACTGCCCACCACCCGGTCTCGAGTGCCAGGAGCATACCGCTCGAAGGCCTCCAGGATCCGCTCTCCCTCCCTGGGGCCTATCCGGTCCCACCCTGCGGCACCGCCCTCACGCAGCTCGTAGGGATAGTACTGCCCCCAGATCCATAGCACCTCATGCCCCGGAGGAGCCAGCGAATCATCCACTGCGCTGAAGGTCATGGCCACCAGAGGCGGATCCCGACTGGGCTCCCCCCGGAGGAAATCAGCGTAGGCATCCGTAATCTGCTGCCGGTCCCGGCAGAGGAGTTGGATAGCCGTCCGGGACTCAGGGCCCGGGTGGGATGCGTAGCGTACCGGGCCATCCAGGGCCACCCGAAGGATGGCTCCGAACCCATTGCCCACTCGCATCTCGCCGGCACCGGGAGGCCGATGTTCCGGAGGCAACAAGCGGGTGAGGGTCTCGACGGCGTGGGCACCGGAGAGGACCGCCCGGGCCGTATACCGCTCTCGGGGCGCACCCTCCAGTTCCTCCCCCTTGGGTGCCTGCCACCCCTCCGCTCCCGGAAAGCGGAAGGGTCCCATCCCCGGATCAGCACCGGCACGAAGTGCTCGATCCGGAACGGCCACCTCCACTCCCTGGACCCGCCCGCCCTCCGTGAGGATCTGGACGACGGGCGCTCCGGTGTGAACCTCTCCACCATGGGAGCGGATCTTCCGGGCCAGGGCCAATGCCAGAGCCCCTGATCCTCCTCGGGGTCGAGCCACACCTCCTTCATGGTACAGGGGATGCCAGAGGACGAAGGGTGCCGAAAGCGGTTCGGAGGGGGGCGGTCCGGACTGAGCCGCCATCCAGACCAGGGGAGCCTTCACCTTCTCCTCGGTGAAATAGTGGTCAACCACTTCACCGTAGGGCCGAAGGATCCGGGGCAAAGCCTCTCGCCACCGATCCCCCATGGGGCTCTTCCAGACGAAGTGCTTTCCCAGCTCGAGGGGACTGGGAACGGAGAGAAAGGCCTCCTTCACCGCCCTGGCAAAGGGGGTCCAATCGTCGATGAACCGCCGGTAGGCCTCGCCTTGCCCTGGGAAGCGAGCTTCGATCCCATCCGCCGTCTTTCCTGCATCCCGATGGAAGAAGAGGGCGTCGCCATCCTGGAACGGTGCAAAGAAGAGGGGATCCAGCTCCAGATACTCGAGCCCATGCTCCTCCAGCCCCAGCTCTTCCACGATGGGGGTCAGGCGAATCAGGATGTGGGCACTTCCTCCCAGGTCGAAGCGGTAGCCGGGGACGATCTCGGCAGTGGATGTGGCGCCTCCAACCGATCCTCGCCGCTCGAAGACTCCCACCTGGTACCCTGCCTCGGCCAGGTAGGCGGCTGAAATGAGTGCGTTGTGTCCGGCACCCACCACGATGACGTCATAGTCCCGGCTCACCGAGGCAACCTACTCCACCCGAACCAGGTGGTAGCGCTTCTTCCCCCGCCGGAAGACCAGGAACCGCCCCTCGATGGCGTCGTCCAGAGTGACCATGGCCTGAACGTCAGCGAGGCGGTGGTTGTTCAGATAGATCCCTCCTTGCTCCAGACTCCGGCGCGCCTCGCCCCGGGAACGGGTCACGCCCAGATCGGCCAGGAGAGGAACAACACCCACCCCTTCCCCATCCAGGGTTTCGCGAGCCACCGTGCTGGATGGTACGTCGCTGAAGATGTCAGCAATCTCGTCTCCAGCCAGGTCATCCATCTCCTTGCCCCCGAAGAGGACCTGGGATGCGGTCCGGGCCCGTTCCAGCCCGGTAGCCCCGTGAACCCGCTCCGTCATCTCGGTCGCCAGCGCCTCGTGGGCTTCCCGCTCCCACGGACGATCCCGAAGACTCTCCTCCAACCCCTGGATATGCTCCCGTGGCCGGAGCAGGAAGTATCGAAGGTACTTGGACAGGTCGGCGTCGTCGGTGTTCAGCCAGAACTGGTAGAACCGGTAGGGAGAGGTCCGATCCGGATCGAGCCAGACCGCTCCAGCTTCGGTCTTCCCGAACTTGGCCCCCGACGCCGTCGTGATGAGCGGAAAGACGGCGCCATAGGCCCTCTCTCCCGTCATCCGACGAATCAGGTCCACCCCGGCGGTAATATTCCCCCACTGGTCCTGCCCACCCAGTTGAAACCGGCAGTCGTGATCCGCGAATAGCCGGTAGAAGTCGTAGGACTGGAGGAGCAGGTAGGAAAACTCTGTGTAACTCAGCCCGGCAGAGCCCTCCTCCAGGCGCCGCCGGACGCTTTCCTTCCGCAGCATGATGTTCACCGGAAAGTGTTTCCCCACATCCCGAAGAAAGCCCAGGGCCGACATCCCACCCAGCCACTCCAGGTTGTTCACCATCCGGGCCCGGTTGGGAACGCCGTCAAAGTCCAGGAAGGCCGCCAACTGCTCCCGTACAGCTTCGGCGTTGGCAGCCACCTCGTCGGTGGTGAGGAGCTTTCGCTCCTGACTCTTCCCTGAAGGATCGCCGATGAGCCCCGTCCCTCCCCCAACCAGAGCGATGGGGCGGTGGCCCGCCCGTTGAAGGTGCACCAATCCCATGATGGGCAGGAGGTGACCTACGTGAAGCGACGACGCAGTGGGATCGAACCCGACGTACGCAGTCTGAACGCCGTCTGCGAAGGTGGCTTCCGCCCCTTCAGTGGCGTCAGCCAACATTCCTCGCCAACGGTATTCTTCAAAGAGACTCATGGCCTTCCGTGGTCGTCCGGGATCAGCACTCCCCTGCTCCCGAAGGAGACAGGGCCACCCTTGCAAGCTAAAGGGGGGATGGCCCATGGGAAGGGCCGGCAGTCTCCCGCTACTTGTCGCCTCCAGGCCCGGACCTCAAGTTGAAACGTTCAATTCGTTTATTTGGGCGACTCTCAAGGCCCTATGCACCACCTGGAGCCTCATCAAACCGACTGCCGCCCCACCATGCCCCGATTAGTCTCAGCCCTCCTGTCGCCCATCCTCCTCCTGGCCGCCTGTGCTGGGGGGGATGGAGGCGGCCAGGGCACCCTGATCCTGGGAGGGGCCGGTCCTGAGAGCTTCTTGCAAGCTATGGAGCTGGCTCTGGAGGACCACATCGCCCGGGGCGGAGTGGTGATACCCGAAGCGCTCCTGGCCCACGAGGTGTCCAGCCTGGCGGGCCCGGCTCTCGAGGTGGCCGAGGAACTGGTTTCCACACCGGGACTGGAGGCTGTTGTGGGTCATGCCAACAGTGTGGCCAGCGTGGCCACCTCCCAGATCTACAACAGGGCGGAGGTACTTCAGATCGCCCCAACGTCCACCGCGCCCATCTTCGCCGAAGCCGGCCCCTTCAGCTTTCGGATGGTCCCGTCCGATGCCTCGCAGGGGCGATTCCTGGCTCAGATGCTCATGGATGAATTTGACCCCGATGCGGCGATCGCACTCTTGTACGTGAATGATGACTACGGGCGTGGCCTTCGGCGGTCCGTTCTCGACCAACTTCCACCCGAGGGGCCGACGGTGAAGCTGGACCTGCCCCATACCGAGGGCGAACTCACTCTGGTAGACACGGAGCACACCCTTCATGCCCTGGCAGGGGAGGAAGTGGAGGGCATTCTCTGGCTTGGGCGGGTGCCAGCGCTGGATCTGCTACTTCCAGGGATCCGCCGGGAGCTGGGCCAGGTCCTCGTCATCGGAGGTGATGCCCTTTCCCGGGCCGACCTGAAGACGGAACTGGACTCGTCGTGGGAGGGGGTCCGCTACACTGAGTTTCTGGATATGGACGGCTCCTCGGAACTCCAGGATTTCGCGCAACGATTCCTGGACCGCACCGGGGGACGAGCGGGGGCGCCCGAAGCGCTCTCGTACGATGCGACCATGCTGATCCTGGCCGCCCTGGAAGCCGGAGCCCGCACCGGCGAAGAAATCCGCCAGTACCTGGTGGAATTGGGCCGGGAACGACCTCCCCATCAAGGTGTCACCGGGCCCATCGCTTTCACCCAGAACCGGGAGGTGACCCGGGGCTTCGTGGCACGAGAGATCCGTCGATTCAGCGGAGCCCATCCGTGACGGCACCTCCCGAGACCCTTCCTTTCCGCGAGTCACTTCGTTCGAAGATCTTCCTCGTGGGAATCCTCACCGCCCTGGTGGCCGGTGGGGGTGCCCTGGGACTAGGCATGGCGAGCCTGGAGGCTCGGAGTGCTCTGACCCAGGCCACCAGTTCCTTCGTCGAAGAGCAGCGCATCGCCGACCGGATCACTCAGGGGGTGATGCAACAACTGGCCACCGCCTCCGCTCTCTCCGGGCAGGAGACCGAGCTCCAGTGGCTCGAGTTTCAGCGCACCGGGGACCAGGTCCACGCCGACATCCGGCGTTACCTCTTTCGAGATCTGACCACCCCCGAACGCCTGGAACTGGAGGCCATGGCCGAGGAGCACCAGCGAATGGAGGTGGCAGCGGCTCGCGCCCTGGATCAGGAGTTACGGGGGGAGTCGGAAGAAGCTCGCCTGTCCCGGGAAGGCATGTTCCTCCACCTGCAGGATTTTCTGGCCGCCACCGGCCGGTTCTTGGACCTGCGGGGTGAGGCGTTGGAAGGGATTCGGGAACGCCAGGACGCCACCTTTCAGACTCTCTACCTGGGAGGAGGGGTACTGGCCCTCCTGATCTCGGGAGGATTCTTCCTCCTGGTTGGCCTTCTCAACCGCCGGATCACGACGCCCCTGGAAGAGCTGGCCCGTGCCAGCGAGGAGCTGGCTCAGGGAAATCTGGGTGTCCGGGTGGATGAAGGGCAGGATCGGGAGTTGCAGGTGGTCTCGGAGGGATTCAACCGGATGGCCGCTTCGTTGGAAAGAGCCACCACCCGATTGGAGCGCCGGAACCAGGAACTTGAGATGGCACTGAGCTCGCTCCGAGAAACCCAGGATGAACTCATCCAGGCGGAGAAGTTGGCTGCCATGGGCCGGATGACGGCGGGGCTGGCGCATGAGCTCAACAACCCTCTGGCCAGCGTTCTTGGCTACAGCCAACTACTGGATCGCCATCTGGCCGACACGGACCAGGTGGATCCCACCGATCTCTCGGCCCGCTTTCTCGATCCAATCGTGCAGGAAGCCGGCCGGGCCCGAAAACTGGTCCGAAGTTTCCTCCAGTTGTCCCGGAGGACAGGACCTGATCTGGGACCCGTGGGGCTGGACGAAGCAGTGGAGGTGGCAGCATCCCTTCAGCGATACGCCTTCCGCCAGGATGGCCTGACGCTGGAGGTCGATGATCTACCCGACGTCCAGGTGAAGGCTGAGCGGCAGATGCTCCAAGCCGTCATCCTCAACCTGGTGAGCAATGCCCGAGATGCAATGGCGACTCAGGCACGAGGCACCCTTCGGATCCATGGCCGGATCGAAGGCCGGGAGGGGGTCCTGAACTTCGATGACCACGGGCCCGGGTTCGAAGACGGCGAACGCCTCTTCGAGCCCTTCTTCACCACCAAGTCCGTAGGAGAAGGTACCGGCCTGGGGTTGGCCCTGGTCCACCGTTTCACCACCCTCTTCGGTGGGCGAGTGCAAGCGCTGAACCGCCCGGAAGGTGGAGCTCGGTTCACGCTCTATCTCCCTCTGGCGCAGGCGGCCGAGACCTCGAATTCATCAATCCAGGGCCAGGAGGGCCCCCAGCCGGCTTTGCCAAGGCCCGGGCCTGACAACGTTCGGGGTGGAGCCTCCACAGGCCGCCAGAACCCAAACCCATCGGAGCCCCCGGCTCCCCCCACTCACCCTTCCTCCAACTCGGACCATACCGACCACATCCGAGGAGTCCAGGAGGTCCTGGCCCTCCCTCAGGTTGGAGAAATCCCCTCCACCTCTCCAACCTCGGCACCAGGAAACCCAGCCCTGGTCCTGATCGTGGAGGATGAAGCCCCCCTTCGAAGACTTCAGAAGCGACTCGTGGAACGATTGGGAGCTCAGGTCATCCTGGCCCAGGATACGGCCGAGGCCCGAAAGGTGGTGGACACCCGGCACCCGGACTTCATCCTCTCCGACGTGAAGATGCCCGGCGAGAGTGGATTCGAGTTCTATCAGTGGCTGCGGCGGCACGGCTCCATCCTGGCGCAACGCTTCCTCTTCGTCACCGGGAATGTGACAGGCGACGAGTTGAGTCATCTGTCTCAGGAGCGGCCCGAGCTCTTCATCCACAAACCCTTCGACATCGCCGAGTACCTGGAACGGGTCGGCGATCTCCTGGTCCATGGCATGGTCCGACCCCCGACAAGGGCCCATGCGGACCGAGACCCTCCGGCGCACCCCCGGTAGATCCAGCCAGGACTGATTCGCGCTCAGGACATCCGGCTGGTAGAACCCAAAGCGCCCCGGAGGGGAGGGTCCCCCCGGGGCGCTGCCAACTGGGATCCGGAGTCTCCGGTCCCCGTTCGTCAGCTTGCTTGTAGGCTCAGTTGTCCTCGTGGACCACGAAGGTGATGGGGTCGGACTCAGCCATGGGGCTATCCGTGTCCGCGTCCCACGCCTGCATCACCAACTCCGTCTCACCAGCGGCCTCCGGGACGATGTAGATGTGGTCGCAGTGGAAGATGGCCACCAGATCCCCATTCGCACGTTCTCCAAAAAGAGGATCGCCGAACGCACCCTCCGGATGGGATACGTTGGGCCAAGGGATCACGTCCGTGTCCGCATCCACCGGTGCGAATCGGCCTGAGATCGGCGTGCACTGCCGGTCCCGGGGCGCGTCCTGCTGCCGTTCCAGCGTATCGAACTCAACCTCCTCGCCATCCGCAGTGAAGTACCGCAGCGTCAGCGACGCATGGTTACCGAACTCCGTGAGTGGCATCAGTCCCTCTCCCTCCACGTCCCGGGGCGCCTCGATCCGGTCGATGGGATTGCCCTCACCGTCCGTCCAACCCTCCCCCTCGGTCCATACACCCAGCATGGCCTGGGCCGCTCCACGGGTCTGAAGCTCGAACCGGGCCGCCGGCTCCGGCTCCTCCTCGTGGACCACGAAGGTGATGGGGTCGGACTCAGCCATGGGGCTGTCGGTGTCGGCGTCCCATGCCTGCATGACCAACTCTACCTCACCCGCCGCCTCCGGGTAGATGTGGATGTGGTCGCAGTGGAAGATGGCCACCAGGTCCTCATTCGTACGCTCGGCCCAGAGTGGGTCCCCGTACGCTCCTTCCGGATGGGCCACATTGGGCCACGGCGTCACGTCCGTCTCAGCGTCCACCGGAGCGAACCGGCCCGAAAGCGGGGTGCACTGACGGTCCCGGGGGGCCTCGGACTGTCGCTCCGCCGTCCCGAAGTCCACCTCCTCGCCATCCGCTGTGAAGTACCGCAGCGTCAGCGACGCATTGCTCCCGAACTCGGTGAAGGGCATCAGTCCCTCTCCCTCCACGTCCCAGGGCGCTTCGATCCGGTCGATGGCATTCCCATCACCATCCGTCCAACCCTGGCCCTCGGTCCACACCGCCAGCATGGCCTGGGCTGCGCCACGGGTCTGGAGCTCGAACCGGGCCGCCGGCTCCGGCTCCTCACCTTCACCGACCACGACGGTGATGGGGTCCGTTTCCATGTCCGAGTGGTCCACATGCCAGAGGCGGAACTCAATGTCTGCCGACCCCTCGCGTTCCGGGTAGATATGGATGTGATCGCAGTGGAAGATGGCCACCACCTCCCCGTCAGCCCTCTCGGCGAACTGGAAGGGCCCATCCGGGTCATCGGGGTGCCGCATGTTGGGCCAGGCGATGACGTCGGTCCCGTCATCCAACGGATAGTACCGGGCGTTGTAGGGCGTACACTCCCGGGCTCCGGTGTCATCGTCCCGACTCAGCGTCTCCATCTCGATCTCGGATCCGTCCCGCTCGAAGAAGGTGACGGTGAGGGAGGCCCGGGTGCCACCGGCCTGAAGGGGCTGGAGGCCATTGCCGCCCTCTACGTCCACCGGGTTCGGGAGCTCGCTGATGGAACTCCCGTCGGCATCGGCCCAGCCCTCACCATCGGTCCAGACGGCGATCAGCGTGGAGGCCGGACCCCGGGTGGAGATTTCTACCCGTGCAGCATCGTCCAGGTGGCCGTTGTCTCCGTTCCCATTTCCGGGATCCACAGGACTATCGGAGTCACAGGCCACCGCCGTGATCAACAAGAGCGGCATGGCCAGGACGAGACCTCGCCGCCATGCCTTCTGGATGTCTCTACTGAACTGCCTCATGATCTTCCTTCTCCTCTCTTGCACTTGGTTGTTGTGGGGTCAGAAGTGGATACGGTACGTCAGTTGAAAATTCTGCCCCGGTTGAGGGGCGACTTCCTTCATACGGGAGAGATGATCCTTGTGCTCCCGGTCCGTCAGATTCTTGGCCTGTAGCGTCACGGTGTGGGTGAGGCCTCCTCGGGTGGTACGCCAGCCCAGACCGGCGTTGAGCAGCCCATAGCCGTCTGTGGGCTCTTGTGGATTCTCTGAGATCTCTCCGATCTGGATGGGGCGGGGGACCCGGTTCTGATCGGCTGCGAACTCCATCCCCAGGGAGCCGAAGAAGGGGTCCCCCTCGTATCGGGCTTCGATCCGGCCGGAGAAGGGGGGAATGAATGGAAGCGGGTCCGAATCAGCCCGGCGCTGGGCCCGGGTATAGGAGGCCGTCCCATCCAGAACCAGATTGGGCACCAGCTCCCATTGGATTCGCCCCTCCACTCCCTTGAAGTCGGCATCATCCCCCCGGGCCTCGAAGACCGGAGTGATGCGTGGGGGAACGCCGTCCCGGATGACACGGACGGTCTCCCCTGTCTGGGTGTAGTAGATGTAGCCGTCGACCCGGTTGTAGTAGGCGGCCAGCTCTACGCTCAGGTCCGCTCGGGTCCCGCGAAGGAAGAGATCCAGCCCCGTCCCTACCTCCGAATCCAGGTCCGGGGAACCGATATCGAAGGAGAAATCGGCCAGGTGCGGGCCATCAGAGTAGAGCTCCTCGATGGCTGGGTTTCGGAAGGATCGGGCCAGACTCAGCCCCAGCGTCCAATCCGGGCTGAAGTCCCAGAGCCCGGACAGAGATCCGGAGAAGGCTCCGAAGCTTCGCGACGTCACAGGCTTGGTGATCCGCCGTTGCTGGGTTCGGACCCGGATGGAATCGGTACTGGCCGGGGTGATGCTCCGGTGGTCATACCGGGCGCCCACCTGGACCCGGAACGGATCCAGGCCGAACTCTTCGTACCCGAAGGCGGCAATGGACCACTCGTCGGCGGACCGGGTTCCGGGAGAAGAACCGCCGGCCCAGAGGTCCCGACTCAGGAAGGTCAATCCAACAGCACCTTCGGCTCGGGTGATGGCCCCCAGGTGATCATGGAGGTCATGGTCGTGACGAGCGATGAGGTTGGCATCCACGCTGGTCTGGTCGAAGCGGGCTCCGATGACTTCCTCTCCCCCCACGATCCCTTCAATCTCATCGTGGAGATAGTTCGTCACACTCCCGTCCAGCTCCACGCTGTCGAAGAACCCGAAGACCGGACGAAGATAGGCCGCCCGAAACCGACCCGTAGTCCGGCGCGCCTCGATGTCCACCCCCCCGGGATGCCCCCCCGGAATGAGCTCCCCATCGAACTCTCCTGGGACCCCGTAGGTGTTGTCGTAGTAGCGTCCCGCAGCCCCCACGAATCCCCAGTCTGGAACCCAGCTGGCTCCGGCTGCCAGGTTGTACACAGTCAGGTCCGTCTGCTCCAGGGGGCCGGCAGGCGTTTGGACGTCTCCGGCCTGCCGGGCTGTGGCCTCCAAACGGTAGGCCAACGGGCCCAGGGGGCCGGTCACCACAGCGCCACCGCTGGCTCCGTCGTTCACCGACTCGAACTGGGTGGAAAGGGTGCCCCCGAAGGACGAAGGCAGAGAGCGCGGTACGTCGTTCCGTACCACATTCACGACTCCCCCCAGGGCGTTGGAACCGTACATGAGGCCTGCCGGACCCCGGACTACCTCCATCCGCTGGGCCGACATGGGCTCCACCATGACCCCGTGGTCGGCCCCGGTGGAATAGAGATCACCCGTCCGCTGGCCATCCTCCAGCATGAGGACCCGGTCTCCGCTCATTCCCCGGATGCTGGGACTGGCGGCAGCTGGTCCGTTGTACTGGACGGAGAAGCCCGGTACTGCCTGGAGGGTAGCCGGCACGCTACTGGACAAGCTCCGCTGCAGCTCGGTTCCCGACATGACGGTGGTGGGCCGGTAGACCTCGCCCATCCCTCGCTCCCGACCCGTCCCCGTCACCACCAACCCCCCGATGTGGATGGGGGAACGAGTGAGGGCCACCATCAACTCGGTTCGTTCCCCTTCCCGGATCTCCACATCCTCTTCCGCCGGCAGGTAGCCCAGCCGTTCGATGCTGACGGTGTAACTCCGGACGGGGATGTTTGCCAGGACCAGGACTCCTGCGGCATCGGTGATCCCGCCCCGGTTCTGACCGCGCAGCCGGATGTCCACCGCCCCCAGGGGCTCCCCCGAGTCGCCGTCCGTCACTCGGACCTCCAGCTCACCGGTCTGACCTGACATCAAGACCTCGTCCGTCAGGTGACCGAACTCCGCCTCCTGGGTGGCGTGAAGAGCTGAAGGGAGGAAGGCGAGAGCCAACAGGAGTGACAGGCCCGCAAGAGGTGACAAGGCCAGGAGCATACGGGTCCCCCGGCGACCAACGGGCGAGCAGGTCGATGAAGGCGATGTGAAGGCTGTGGGTTTCATAGGTTTCACCAGCTTGGGACTTCGGAACACACCGGGAGCCGTCAGGCCCTTCACTTCCAATCCCCCGAACCCGCATCTACACCGGGGCATGCCGGATCTGTACCGGGACCCGAATGGCTCTTCGCCTGAC
>PWWP01000068.1 GCA_003562075.1 Gemmatimonadota bacterium | reverse complement strand
CTCGTGACTGTGGGAGTGGGATGGCCCTTCACCGGGCCCGACGGGCGCCGAGGCCTCCTCTTCGCAGGGGGCGTGGCGCTCCTTCTACAGTGGGCCGCCTTCGGTGTGCTGGTGGTTCAGAAGACCGGGTCGCCTTGGTTTCTGGGTGCCTGGGTGGGAAGTACGCTGCTGCGTGCTGCAGGAGTGGTGGTCTCAGCCCTCTGGGTGGCGTCCACCGACAGGATCGACACCTTGGTGGCGCTCCTGACACTGGTAGGGTTGCTGTTCGTGCTGCTCCTCCTGGAGCCGGTAGCGCTCGGGATGGGGAAGGCCGAAGAAACCGAATCGAACGGGACTGATCCGGAATGACTGTTGAAGGCGCGGCCTCAGGGGCCGTCCGGGACACGGAAGTCTTACAGGAGGCCGCCGCCGAGGCGGCGGAATCGGATGGTCTCTTCGACCTGGGCACCATGCTCATGGGGAAGGTCTCCGATGCCTCCTACGTGGATATCGGTGGGTACCAGATCCACCTGCCCCAGTGGGACCCCATCCAGATCGGGTTCCTGACCCTGGACCTGTCGCCCTCCAAGAATGTCGTCTTCCTCCTCCTGGCCGGGATCCTCTGCATCCTGACCTTCGTCCTGGTGGGACGGGTCTTTCAGCGGATGGAGGCCGACGAGGCGCCCTCGGGCTTCGCCAATGTGGTGGAGGCCATGGTCCTCTTCTTCCGGGATACGGTGGTTCGAGCGAACATTGGCCACGGAGCCGACAAGTTCACCCCGTTCATCCTGAGTCTCTTCTTCTTCATTCTGTACATGAACCTCCTTGGGCTGGTGCCCTTCGGAGCGTCGGCCACCGCCTCCCTTTCGGTCACCGGAGCCCTGGCCTTTCTGGCCTTCCTCTGGATCGAAGTGGCAGGCTTCAAGGCCCTGGGTCCGTCCGGATACGCCCGGACCATCTTCTATGCCCCCAGGGGGCTTCACCCGGCAGGTCAGGCCATCATGCTCCTGATCATGACCCCGGTGGAGGCCATGGGGAAGCTGACCAAGCCTTTCGCGCTGGCCATCCGTCTCTTCGCCAACATGACGGCTGGAAAGATCCTGATTTTCGCTCTCCTGGGCCTCGTGTTCGTCTTCGCCGATATGGCGGCGGCTCGCTGGGGAGTAGCTGGAGGGGCCGTGCTCATGGCCACGGCCATCACCCTCCTGAAGGTGTTCATCTCGTTCCTGCAGGCGTTCATCTTCGCAATGCTGACGGCCGTCTTCATCGGCCTGATTCGCCATGCCCACTGATCCCTTCTCCGGCTCGAGCCGGCGTTCGGGGTGGGTGGACCAGCCCCGTGGGGCTGTCGTGTTCATCACAGTAGCTCGTTCAACGCAGTCGACTCTTACCCAACAGAGAGACGAGACGGAGACACCATGCTGACTTCCGCCATTCTCATGATTCAAGAGACCGCCGCCGTCATGGACCCGGCGGCCGCCAAGGATTATCTGAGCCTCCTGGGGGCCGCCATCGGGCTGGGCCTGACCGTCCTGGGCGCCGGACTCGGGATCGGCTGGATCGGTTCCTCGGCCATGCAGGGCATTGCCCGCCAGCCTGAGGCAGCCGGGAACATCCAGACCTCAGCCATCATCCTGGCGGCCCTCATCGAGGGTGCTGCCCTCTTCGCCCTGGTGATCACGCTCCTCTACAAGCTGCTCTGACCTACGCGGAACGAGCGCACGAACCCCACGGAGCCGAATGCGGGTCCGGGGGCCCCTCACATGATCGGGCTGTCCTGTTGAAACGGGTGGTTCGGCGGAGGGTGCCTCCGGGCCCACCCCCGGAGCCGGAGAGAGCGACATGAGAATTCCCGCAACCTTGACGTTGGCCCTTCTTGCGGCGCCGACACCCCTCCTCGCAGACGAGGGCGGGGGGCTCTTCGCCCTGGATCCCGGGCTCAGCGTGTGGACCATCGTGGTCTTCCTCCTGGTCCTCTTCGTCCTGGGCAAGTTCGCCTGGGGCCCCATCCTGGGTCAGGTGGAGGACCGTGAGGACTCCATCCGCCGCTCCATCGAGGAGGCCCGGACCATGCGGGCCGAGTCCGAGAAGCTCCTGGAGGAGCACCGGGCCCAACTCGCCGACGCCCGCCGGCAGGCCCAGGAGATCGTGGCCGAGGGACGGGAAGCCGGGGAGCGCCTCCGCCGAGAGGTTGAGGCGAAGGCCCGGGAAGAGGCGGAACGGATGCTGGACCGGGCTCGAGCCGAGATCGGCCGGGAGCGGGACCAGGCCCTGGAGACCATTCGGGAGGAATCGGTGGATCTGGCCCTGGCCGCCGCATCCCTGATCCTGGAGGAGAAGCTGGATGCCCAGGCGGACCGGGAGCTCATCGAGCGCTACCTGGCCGGGATGAAGACCCCGGTGGCGGAGGCCTGACCGGTGCGAGGAGAGACCATCGCCCGCAACTATGCCGAGGCCCTCTTCGCCCTGGCTGACCGGGAGGAGCAGTTGGAGGCCTTCGGCCAGGCGCTGGACAGCGTGGCCGGCCTCCTGGATGAGAGCCGGGATGCCAGGGTCTTCCTGGAGACACCCCGGATCGAGACCACCGAGAAGAAGCGGGTCCTCCGGGAGGCCTTCCAGGACCGGGTTCCGCCCCTGGTCATCAACTTCATCCTCCTGGTGCTGGACAAGCGTAGACAGCGCCTCATCCCCGAGATGGCCCGGGCCTACCGGGATCTCCTGGATGAACGGATGGGACGGGCCCACGTGGAGGTTCAGGTTTCCCGGGACCTGAGTGACGAGGAACTGGAGGGGGTCCGGGAACGGCTTTCCGCCCTCCTACAGAAGGACGCGATTCCCCATGTCCGCATCCGTCCCGAACTCATCGGGGGGATCATATTCCGGAGTGGGGACACCATCTTTGACGGCTCGGTGCGCCGGCGTCTGCAGGGTATGCGTCGTCGGCTCATGGCGGCCGATGTTTCTGCCGGTGCCGACCTTTCGACGGACCAAGGACAGCGATAAATGGCCAACTCCGATTCCCATCTGCGTGCCAGCGAGATCAAGGGTGTTCTCCTGGGCGCCATCGAGAACTACCAGGAAGATCTCCACGCCGAGGATGTAGGTGAGGTCCTGGAGGTAAAGGACGGGATCGCCCGGATCTACGGGCTCACCAACGCCATGGCCAGCGAAATGCTGGAGATCACCCCTGACGACGGGGGCGAGCCGGTCACCGCCCTGGCCCTGAACCTGGAGGAAGACAACATCGGGGCCGTCGTCATGGGCGACTGGACCCGCCTCCATGAGGGGAACGAGGTCCGGCGGACGGGCCGGGTGCTGGAGGTGCCCACCGGATCCGGGTATCTGGGCCGGGTGGTGAACTCCCTGGGCGAGCCTGCTGACGGAAAGGGCCCCATCGAGCCCATCGAGGGCTCCCGCCAGATCGACGTGGTGGCTCCAGGGATCGTGAAGCGGCAGCCGGTGGAGGAGCCCCTCCAGACCGGGATCAAGGCCATCGACTCCATGATCCCCATTGGCCGGGGGCAGCGGGAGCTCATCATCGGGGACCGGTCCACGGGGAAGACGGCCATTGCCGTGGACGCCATCATCAACCAGAAGGATACCGACGTCATCTGCGTCTACTGCGCCATCGGTCAGCGGGCCGGTAAGGTGGCCGCGGTGGTGGAGGACCTTCGGGAAGCTGGAGCGCTGGATTACACCATGGTGGTGGCGGCCAACGCCGCCGACCCGGCACCCATGCAGTACATCGCCCCGTACACTGCCACGGCGCTGGCTGAGCACTTCATGTGGCAAGGCAAGCCCACCCTGGTGGTCTACGACGACCTGACCAAGCAGGCTCAGGCCTATCGACAGCTCTCCCTGATCCTCCGGCGGCCGCCAGGACGTGAGGCCTACCCCGGGGACGTCTTCTACCTCCACTCCCGCCTCCTGGAGCGGGCCGCCAAGCTCTCCGATGCGGAAGGAGGGGGATCGCTGACGGCCCTGCCCATCATCGAGACCCAGGCCGGTGACGTCTCGGCCTACATTCCCACCAACGTGATTTCCATCACCGATGGACAGATCTTCCTGGAGCCGGATCTTTTCTACTCCGGCGTCCGGCCGGCGGTGAACGTGGGAATCTCCGTGTCCCGGGTGGGAGGCGCGGCCCAGGTGAAGGCCATGAAGAAGGTGGCCGGACGTCTGCGGCTGGATCTGGCCCAGTACCGGGAACTGGAAGCCTTCTCCCAGTTCGGTTCGGATCTGGATGCAGCCACCCAGCGCCAGCTGGCCCGGGGTGAGCGGACGGTGGAGATCCTGAAGCAGGGGCAGTACAGCCCCATGGCCACTGAGGACCAGGTGGCGGTGATCTACGCCGTCATCAACGGATATCTGGACAAGATTCCGGTGGACCGCGTGGGGCAATGGGAGAAGGAATTCCTGGAGTTCATGAAGGCCCAGCGGAACGAAGTGCTGGAAGAGCTCCGGGATGAGAAGGTCCTGACCGAGGAGCTGGAAGGAGGGCTCAAGGCCGCCATCGGCGACTTCAACCAGCGCTTCGAGGCCCAGATCGGCGCCTCGGCCTGAGTCCATCCCCGCCCATAGGAGAAGGGAGCGACGGTGTCCAAGTCACGCGAATTCAAACGGCGCATCCGATCTGTCGACAATACTCGACAGATCACCCGCACCATGGAGATGGTCGCCACCTCCAAGCTGAAGCGGTGTGCGGACCGGGTCTATGCGGCCCGGCCCTACGGGGATGCCCTGGAAGAGATCGTCCGCTCCCTCTACGACCCGGAATTGGCCGGACGCTTTCCCCTCATGCGTCACCCCACCGAGATCCGGCGGGTGGCCATCCTCCTCCTGACGGCGAACCGGGGCCTGGCCGGCGCCTTCAACGTGAACCTCATCCGGAAGGCCCGGGAGGTCATGGCCGAGGTTCGGGAGGCTGGACGGGAGGTGGAACTCCACGTGGTGGGGAAGAAGGGGATGACCTTCTTCCGCTTCCAGGGCGAGGAGATGGCGTCCACGGACACGAGCCTGGACGACTACCCCACCCCCGAGGATGCGGCCCGGCTGGTGGATGAGCTCCAGCGCCGGTTCGAGGAGGGGCTGGTGGACCAGGTATACGTGGTGGGGTCGGAGTTCCGCTCGGCCCTCTCCACCCCTCCCCGGGCTCGGGAGATCCTCCCCATCCGACCTCCGGAAGGGGACGTGACTCCCCCGGAAAACTACATCCTGTCTCCACCGGGAGACGCGATGCTGGCTCGCCTCCTCCCCCTGTACGTCCGGAACCAGGTGTTTCGGGCGCTGGTGGAGAATGCGGCAGCTGAACAGGGCGCCCGTCGGACGGCCATGAAGAACGCCACCGACAACGCCTCCGACCTCCTGGAAGACCTGCGGCGGAGCTACAACCGGGTCCGACAGGCACAGATCACCCAGGAGATCGCCGAGATCGTGGGTGGCGCGGCCGCTTTCGAATAAGAACCAACTTCCTTCTGAGCATGGCCCACCATGGCTGACAATAATATCGGAACGATTGTGCAGGTCATCGGACCCGTTCTGGACGTAGCGTTCGAGCCCGAGAACCTGCCCGACATCTACAACGCCCTTCGCATCCAGGGGGAAGGCCCCGGAGGTGCGGCCCTGGACGTGGTTGCCGAGGTGCAGCAGCACATCGGCCGGGGACAGGTCCGGGCGGTGGCCATGTCCTCCACCGACGGCCTCGTCCGTGGGATGGAGGTCCTCGATACCGGTGAGGCCATCACCGTGCCGGTAGGGGAGGCAGCCCTGGGCCGGATCCTGAACGTCCTGGGCGAGCCAGTGGACGAAGGGGGGCCGGTCGGCGGCGAGGATGCGGACAAGACCGAGCGGTGGGGGATCCACCGAGCTGCGCCCACCCTGGACAAGCTGGAGCCCAAGACCGAGATCTTCGAGACGGGGATCAAGGTCATCGACCTCCTGGCTCCCTACGTGAAGGGCGGGAAGACGGGGCTCTTCGGGGGTGCCGGAGTGGGAAAGACGGTCATCATCCAGGAGCTCATCAACAACATCGCCCTGGAGCATGGTGGCCGGTCCGTCTTCTGCGGTGTGGGAGAGCGGACCCGTGAGGGGAACGACCTCTGGCTCGAGATGAAGGAAGCCGGGGTGCTGGAGTCCACCTCCCTGGTCTACGGTCAGATGAACGAGCCTCCAGGCGCCCGTCTTCGGGTGGGGCTCTCCGGGCTGACCATCGCCGAGTACTTCCGGGACGTGGAGCAGCAGGACGTTCTCCTCTTCATCGATAACGTCTTCCGGTTCACCCAGGCCGGATCCGAGGTGTCGGCCCTCCTGGGTCGGATGCCCTCGGCAGTGGGGTACCAGCCCACCCTGGGCACTGAGATGGGTGAGCTCCAGGAGCGGATCACCTCTACCCGGACCGGGTCCATCACCTCGGTGCAGGCCATCTACGTGCCGGCCGACGACCTGACGGACCCGGCACCGGCCACGGCCTTCACCCACCTGGACGCCACCACCGTGCTCTCCCGCTCCATTGCTGAGCTGGGGATCTACCCGGCGGTGGACCCCCTGGACTCCACCTCCCGGATCCTGGATCCCCAGTTCCTGGGTGAGCGCCACTACCGGGTGGCCCGTCAGGTCCAGGAGATCCTGCAGCAGTACCGGGACCTCCAGGACATCATCGCCATCCTCGGGATGGACGAGCTGACGGAGGAGCAGAAGATCATCGTGAACCGGGCCCGCCGGCTCCAGCGGTTCCTCTCCCAGCCCTTCTTCGTGGCCGAGCAGTTCACCGGTCGTCCGGGGATGTACGTGAAGCTGGAAGACACCATCGAGTCCTTCGAGCGGGTGGCCTCGGGTGAGTTCGACCACCTGCCGGAGCAGGCCTTCTACATGGTGGGCGGCATCGACGGTGTCATCGAGCAGGCTGAGCAGTTGGAGAAGGGAGGCTGACGTGGCGGGGCCAACCATGACCGTGCGGCTGGTGTCGCCGGTGGCAACGGTGTTCGAGGGCGAGGCTGCCGGCATCGTGGCCCCGGCCTGGGACGGCCAGGTGGGGATTCTCCCTGGCCACGCCCCCTTCATCACCCTCCTGGGTGGTGGGGTCTTGAATGTGGAGCTCCCAGGTGGTGGCAGCGAGGAGTTCTTTCTGGATCGGGGCGTGCTGAAGGTGGAGGCCAACCAGGTGGTTCTTCTCACCGAGTACGCCGACCGGGAGGCTCCGGAGGGGTTCGACAGCTCCCGGTCGTGGTTGGACCTGGAGGAGGCGAATCCGGACGAGCTGGGTGAGCCAGGGAATCCTCTGGTCTGACGACCCCCTCCTGAAGGGTCGTCGCTCCCGTTCTTCATCAGCCTTCCAAGGGGCAACAACATGCGTCTCGACCTCCATATGCACTCCTCGGCCTCCGATGGAAGCTGGGCCCCTGGGCAGGTGGTGGAGGGCGCTCTCCGCGGCGGTCTGGACGTCATGGCCCTCACCGACCACGATACCATCACCGGGGTGGAGGCGGCCTTCGACGCGGCCCGGGGCCATCCCATCGAAGTGATCCCGGCACTGGAGGTGAGCACCACCCTGGAAGAGCGGGAGCTCCACATCCTGGGCTACTTCGTGGATCCCTCCGATGCCGCCCTCCGCAGGCACGATGGCCTGGCCGGGGAGCGCAGGGCCCAGCGCCTGGAGGAGATGGTGGACCGCCTGGCGGATCAGGGCGTGGAGGTGTCCTTCGACGCCGTGGTGGAGAAGGCCGGAGCAGAGGCATCCAGCCTGGGTCGCCCACACCTGGCCCGGGTTCTTCAGGACGCGGGATATGTGGACTCGGTGCCTGAGGCTTTCGATCGGTTCATCGGCAACGAGCACCCGGCCTACATCCCCACCCGCCTCCTGGATCCGGAAAGCGCCATCCAGATGATCCACGGGGCCGGAGGCGTGGCCATCTGGGCCCACCCGCCCATGTGGCTTCTGGATGAGCTACTGCCGGAGCTCGTCCGGTGGGGACTGGACGGCCTGGAGGTCTACCGACCCCGGAATCTTCCGGATCGGGTGAAGGAACTGGAAGCCGCAGCCCGTGGTGCGGGCCTGACCCTCCTGAGCGGAGGATCGGATTGGCACAGCCCGGACGATGGTGAGCTGGGG
>PWWP01000312.1 GCA_003562075.1 Gemmatimonadota bacterium | reverse complement strand
CTGGACTTTCCCATCCTTCTGGGGCTTATCGGGTTCATCCTGAATTACGTTCCCACCATCGGCTCCATCCTGGCGGCCATCCCCGCCATCCTCCTGGCCCTCATCCAGTTCGGTGGGATTGGGCCGGCGTTGGTGGTGGCCACGGGGTACGTGGCCGTGAATGTGGTCTTCGGAAACCTCCTGGAGCCCCAGCTTCTGGGCCGCCGCTTGGGGCTCTCCACCCTGGTCGTCATCCTCTCTCTGGTCTTCTGGGCCTGGGTGTGGGGCCCGGTGGGCGCCCTCCTGGCCGTTCCCCTGACCATGGTCGTGAAGATCATGTTGGAGAACACAGAGGATCTCCGGTGGGTGGCGGTCCTCCTGGACAAGGAGGCGCCGCCCAAAGCGGCGACGCTGGGGCCCCCACCGGTGGTGGACGAGGACGATGGCGTGTGAGGTGTGAGGACACGGAGGCACACGGGGCGGATACTGAGTGGACCCTTGCAACGCTCCTGGCCCCGCCTCGGCGGCAGCCCCATTGACCCTTCCCGCAGCCTCGGGTCACCTTTCTCCCATGACACAGAATCCCATGTCGTTCCCAACGGATCCCCTGGCCCAGCTCCCTGATGCAGCCCGTCTCTGGACCTTCGGGGTGAGTCGGCCCCTGGAGCCCAATGAGGAAGCCCGGCTCCTGGCCGAGGTGGATGAGTTCCTGGCCGAGTGGAAGGCGCACGGCGCCGAGCTGGCCGCTGCCCGTGACTGGCGCCACGGCCGCTTCCTGCTGGTGGTGGTGGATGAGCGGGTGACGCCTCCCTCCGGGTGCTCCATCGACGCACTGGTCCGACGCCTCAAGTCGCTGGAGACCGAGTTGGAGGTGGAGATGGTGGGCGGCGGTCCCCTCTGGTACCGAGAGGATGAAGAGATCCGTCGCGTGTCGCGGAAGGAGTTCCGAGCCCAGGCCGAGAAGGGGCGGATCACTGAAGAGACCATCGTCTTCGATCCAGCTCTCACCCGCCTGGGGGAAGAGAGGGAAGGGAAGTGGGAGCGCCGGGCCGGAGACGGTTGGCACAGCAGGCTCCTTCCCTGAGGCGTTGAGGGGCGCTTCCCCCCTGGGTCAGGACGGCAGGGGTGGGGCCGGGAAGGGTGAGGATAGGAGGGATAACGAAGAAGGGCGTCCACCGCTGAGGATGGACGCCCTTTCTTCTGGCCGGGTCCGGCGCTTACTGGTCGCCGCCGGCTCCTGCACCCATCTGCCCTGGGCCGTAGGGGAGCTCGGAGTAGCCCTCGGGGATGGTGAACATGTCCGCAGTGGGCATTCCAGCGGACCGGACGTCCATCACCTCGGAGGTGTACCGGAGAAGGGGTTGGATCACCAGGTCCTCTTCTTCGATCTCATCCTCGCCCTCATCGTCGTCGCCCCCACCGAAGAGGCCCCGGGTCAGTCCCCGGACCGCGCTTCGGGCTGCATCCCGGGCGGCTTCCCTGGCCGCCTCGCTGGCTTGCCCCTGGAGCTGGTCGCCCATGCTGTCAGGCTGCCACGAGACCAGCAGCTCTGTGTCCATCTCCACCTGAGGGGGGAGGAGGGCCACCACGGTGGTGGTCCGGACCGACATGCCATCGAGCTGGGAGAGCTCCTCCAGGGCCTCATCCATGGCGGCGCCGATCCGGGGATCCACCATGGCGAAGAGGGTGAGCTCTCCACCGGGGTTGCCCGGTTCGAATCCGGCCGTCATCTCCTCCACCATCTCCTGATATTCAGGGTTGGCCAGGAGGGCCTGGGCGAAAGGGTTGTCGGCACCTTCGCCGTGTCCGGCGTAGAGAGGGTGGGCTCGAGCCAGCTCGTCGGAGAGCCAGAGATCCAGGAGGAGGACCAGGGCGCCCCCTTCCACTTCCTGGGCTCCTTCGATGTCACCGGCGTCCTCCACCCGGACGATGACCTGGTGACGGTCGGCCTCATATCCATTGATGGTCTGCCGCTCCCCCTTGTCCACATACTCTACTGTCACCTCCATCTCGGCCTGGGCCTCGGCCATGGCTGCCTCCATTTCCGCCTGGTTGGCCTCCCATTCGGCCATCTCGGCGTCCATGTCTGCTCGGGCCTCCTCCATGGCCTGGTTCATCTCGGCCGTCATCTCCCGTACATCGGCCAGGTCCCATGTCATGTAGGCCTCCATGTCGTGGTAGAGGATGGTCCACCGGCCAGCTTCGGCGTCGAAGATCATGGAGGCGTCGCCTGAGTCCGTCCGGAGCTGGGTGTCCAGGACGTGGATGGCGTTCAACTCCTCGCCGCCGGCACCCCGAGCCAGGAGCTGGCCCAGGAAGCCGGCCATCTGGAACTCGGTGACTTCAGTGTACTCGATGGAGGTTCCCTGCTGGGCCTGGGCCTCCTGAGCCGGGGCCATGAGGGGGAGGAGGAGGAGGGCGGCCAGGGCCCCCAGGGAGGGTGCGATGCCCCGCCAGTGGCTCGATGGGCGTCCGACTGCAATCATGATACGTCTCTCCGTCTTGGGAAGCTGGCCCAGGCTCAGAATGCCACCCGGGCTTTCTTCAGGTTAATGCGGAACATCAGGGGGCGTGCGACACGGGGCAAGGGTTCGGCTCCTCAGGTGGAGCGGCTCCTCAGGAGCCTCCCAGGAGTTGGGCCAGATACCGGGCCGCTTCCGACTCGGCCCAGAACCGGGGATCCCACGGTCCCGGACCGGCCACGAACCCCACGTGTCCTCCTGCCGGAGTGAATCCAGGCCGGAGGAAGGGGTTGGCGCGGACCGATGCTTCCGGAAGGGAGCCGGCGGGCAGGAAGGGATCATCCGCTGCCTGAAGCAGGAGGGTGGGTGTCCGAATCCGGTCCAGAAAGCGGGCCGAGGAGGAGACCTCGTAGTACCGCCGAGCGCCTGGGAAACCATGGAGGGGAGCCGTCGCCACCTCGTCGTATTCTCGGAGGGTCCGGGCCCGTCGGACCGCGTCCAGGTCCACAAGTTCCTCCAGGAGATGGGCCTTGGCGTCGGTCTTTCGCCGAAGCGAGCGGAGGAAGTAGTAGCTGTAGACCCGGCCCATAGCGCCCGTCTCGATGGCCTGGGTTCCGGCTACCAGGTCGAAGGGAACGGAGACGGCCACTGCCGCCTGGATGAGTCGCAGGCTCTGATCCCCCAGCTCTCCCAGGTACTTGAGGAGGACGTTCCCACCCAGCGAGAACCCCAACGCACCCAGGGGCCGATCCGGGAAGCTGCGACGCAGGTGTTCCACGACCACGGCCACGTCACCCGTCTCCCCGGAGTGGTAGAAGCGGGGCCGCCGATTGGGTTCGCCGGAGCAGGATCGAAAGTTCATCCCTACCGCCTGGATGCCCCGACTGTGGAGCTTCTCCATGGCCAATCGGACATAGCCTCGTCCGGTGGAGCCCTCCAGTCCGTGGAGGATCAGGACCAGGGGAGCGTTCCCGGAAGGAGAGGGCGTCCGGTCCAGGTCCAGGAAGTCTCCGTCAGGGGTGGCGATCCGCTCCCGGGTCAGGGGCAGAGTGGGAGGGGGCCGGAGAAACTTTCCGCCTACCGTCTGCAGGTGGGGGCCCGGGAGCCAGAGCGCCGGTTGGAAGGGTAGGAGCTCGAAGGCTCGGTGCACCTGCGGTGGTGAGGCGGAGGTCGGGTCCGATGGATCCATGGAGGGAAGATAACCCGGGACCGTCGGGAAGTGGCATCCTCGGGCCGCCAGGGAGAGCTGGGCGTTGTCCAGCGTCTCAACCCCTTCTCAGGTCCTTCTCGTTGTCCAGCGTCTCAACCCCTTCTCAGGTCCTTCTCCTTGTCCAGGAGGTTGGGCTCATCAGGCGTGGCTTCCAGTTCCCGGGCGATCTCCTCTTCGATGGAAGTGTCGGGGGAGAGTTCCAGCTCCTCCACGGGAGGACGGGGTTCTTCCGGGATCCGGACGGCATCTCCGGGGGAGGAGCGCACGTCCGGAGGAGGTCGGTCCTGAGGGGATCGACTCTGAGGAGACGGGACGCCACGAGGAGGTCCGGAGGCTGGGCCCCATGGTTGGAGGGTGTCCGAGGAGGATGGGCTGGCCGTGTCCGAGGGCGGTTCCCCCGGGCTGTCCGCCAGGATCCGGACGCCGAACTCGGGCGGCGGTGTATCGATCCCGGCATCTTCGAACGCCTCCTTGAGGAGCCGAGTGGCCTCGGATCGGGCCTTCCCGAAGTCCGTCTCCTTCTGGTTGACCCAGGCCGAGAACCGAAGCTCCACCGACGAGTCCCCCAGTTCCTGGACCCGGGCCGATGGTGTGGGCGTCTCCAGGACTCCGGGGAAGGCCATCAGGAGCTCCCGGCCCAGCGTGAGCGCCGAGGTCAGGTCCACCCAGGGGGCCACCCCCACTCGGATGGTGAGGCGTCGACGAGGGTTCCGGGTGAAGTTGGTCATGACGCTCTTGAAAACGGTGCTGTTGGGGATCCGGACGTGGTTTCCCTCCAGCGTCATGAGGATCGTCTCCCGGCCGGTGAGCCGTACTACCCGTCCCTCGTGGCCGCTCACCTCGACCAGGTCCTGGGGAGCGAAGGGTTGGCGGAGGCTGAGGAGGACCCCGGCAAGGTAGTTCTCCACGATGTCACGGAACGCGAACCCCACGGCCAGCCCGGTGAGCCCTGCCGTCCCCAGGACGGCGCCCACCAGGGCCGAGGCGCCCATGAACTCCAGGGCCAGGAGGGTTCCCGTGAGGAGAACCACGATCCGCACCAGGTGCCGGACCAGGTTGTTGGCGAAGGCGTTGGTCGTCAGGCGGTCGTACGGAAAGGAGGGGCGTCCAATCCATATCGTCAGGACGATGGTGATGCCCAGGAGGAGGAGCCCCACACCCAGGATCGGGAGGAAGTGAAGAAAGGCCAATCCCTTCTCCTGGAACCGGACAAAGCCCGGCGCCAGGGATTCGGCCACCTCCCCGCTCTGGGCCAGGAGAAGGAGGAGGGTCGGGGTGGTGGGCAGGGTCGGCATCATCCCTCCATTTGTAAGTACTTCACCGCCGGTTGGCCAGCCGCTGCATCGCCGGTTGGCCAGCCACCGCGTCGTGGGCGCCCTACCCGCCTGGCCGTCGTCGGACCACCCCCTTGGCCGTCGTGGCCGGCCATCTCCCTACGGCCTTCAGGGAGGTTGTCCATCGAAGGCAGTCTGGCGAAAATAGCCTCTCGCCCGGGCTCACGGGACGTCCTTCCCGGTCCCTGCCGGCGACGCCATGCCTCGTCAACCTCCACTCCTCATGGAGGCGGGTGCCTCCTCAGCTCAGCCATGGTCTGCATGCACCCCATGAATCAGCACTCCTCCCGGATCCGGCCCTCCACCCCCGGGTCCGCCGGCTCCAATGTCCGAGTCATTCTCCTCGTTGCCGCGGCCTGCCTCCTCGCTGCCCTACTGGCCGGCTGCGACACCCAGCGTTCCCCAGACGATCTGGTTCCACCGCCGGCGGCCCCACAGATCGAGCCCATCCCCGCACCCTGGACCGATGAGGCCCTGAAGGAGGTGGTGGAGTTGCAGGTGGAACGAGATGGGGAGGGATTGCAGACTCTCCTGGAGTCCGAGGACTCACGGATCCGGGCCCGTGCTGCCCTGGCTCTGGCTTCGGTCCAGGATCCGGATGCCTTCGAGGGCCTCACGGTCCTTCTGGCCGACCCTGAGCCGTCCGTCCGCCTGGAAGCCGCTTTCGCCCTGGGTCAGATCTCCCTGCCCGATGGAGGATCAGCTCTCCTGGCAGCCCTGGACGAGGAGGACGACCCAGCCGTTCGGCTGCGGCTTCTGGAAGCCATTGGAAAGCGGGTGGCCCGAGGGGTGGGAGACAGGGTCATGGCCTTCGAGCCCCGAGACTCGACGGAGGATGCCCATCACCGGATGGCGTTGGCCCGCATGGCGCTGGGGGGCGTGATTCCCGAGGGAGCCGTACCCCACCTGGTGGAGGGCCTCAGCCACTCGGACCCGGCCATCCGGAAGGCATCGGCCTACCTCTTCGGCCGGAGCATCACGCCGGAGGGTTGGTCCCACGAGCGGGACCGGCTCCGGGAGGCGCTGGATTCCCTGGGCCGGGATGATCCGGCAGCCATCCAGCTGGTCCGGGGGATTGGGCAGCTCCGGGACTGGGCTGACCGGGATCGGCTCCTGGACTGGCTCAGGGAAGGGCGAGACTGGCGGATCCGGGTGGCGGCGGCCCAGGCCCTGGGGATCCGTCCGCTCCTGGATGCTGAGGGGGTGGGAGATGCACTGGCCACCGCCATGGAAACCGATCCATCGGGCCATGTGGCGGTAGCGGCCGCCACCTCCCTCACCGGCGGAGCCGATCTTTCGCCTGCCCTCCTGGACCGAGCTCGGAGCTGGGTCCGGGAGGGTCCGGCGGATCGCTGGTCGGCCCAGGCCCCGGTGGTTGAGTATCTGGCAGCCATACGGGAGGTGGAACCGGTCATGGCGTGGGCCCGACGGGTCGGGGACACCTACCCGTCTGCCGCCATGGTGGCACTGGATCTGGTAGCCCTGGACGGAGACGAGTCGGTGACCCGCTTCATGGAGGAGCTGGCGGATCACCGGGATGGCCAGGTCCGAGGGATGGCCCTTCGGATGCTGGGGAATCGGTGGCGCAGCGCTACCGTGAACGAGGAGGAGATGGCTCGGATCGGGAGGCTTCTGGCTGAACGGCTGGCTCAGGGGACGCCTGCCGAGGCGGTGGGGGCCGCCCAGGCCCTCCGGAGCCGGGTGTATCAGGGGGTCGTCCCGGACCAGGTCCTCCTGGAGGCAGCTCACGGCCGGCTGGACCAGCGGGACTCGGATCCCGCCCCGGTGGTGGTGGAGGTGTTGGAGCTTCTGGAGGTGCTGACGGATCAACCGGCGCCGGAGACCGAGCTCCCGGAGCTGGAGCGACAGGTGGACTGGGCGGCGTTGGAGGCGTTGGGTCCCGCACCTCGCCTCCGGTTGGAAACCGAGGTCGGGGAAGCCGTATTCCGTCTCTTGCCCAGCCAGGCCCCTCTGACGGTCCAGACCCTGGCGGAGCTGGGAGCCACCGGAGCGTACCGGGACGTCCCCTTCCACCGGGTGGTCCCGGGCTTTGTGGCCCAGGGAGGGGACTTGATGCTGGGCGACGGCACCGGAACCCCCGGCTTCACCATCCGGAGCGAGTTCACCCGGTTGCCCTTCCAACGGGGCGTGCTGGGCATGGCCTCGTCGGGGAAGGATACGGAGGACGCCCAGTTCTTCGTGACACATGGGCAGGCCCCCCACCTGGACGGGAACTATACCAGCTTCGGGTGGCTCGAGTCGGGCGCTGACGTGGTAGATGGGATCCTGGCAGGGCATCGGATCCTGGAGCTGGAGGTGCTCCCCGGAAGCGGAGGATGAGTTGTTGACGGACCGCTTCCCACGTGGGCTTCGGTACATGGCGGCAGGGGCCTTCTTCTTCGCCGCCATGAGCGCCCTGGTGAAGCTGGCCGGTGTGGGGCTTCCCACCATGGAGGTGGTCCTGGCCCGCTCAGTGGTGGTCCTGGCCATCTCCTGGATCTCCCTGCGGCAAGCCGGCGTGTCCCCCCGAGGGGATCGACAGGGACTCCTCCTTCTGCGGGGGATTCTGGGTTTCGTGGCCCTCAGCTCCTTCTATTTCGCCGTCATCCATCTCCCCCTGGCAGACGCCACCGTCATTCAGTACACCAACCCGGTTTTCACCGCCGTGCTGGCGGCGCTGGTCATCGGAGAGGGACTCCGAAAAAGGGAGTTGACCCTGGCCCTCCTCTCGCTGGTAGGGGTCGTCGTCATGGTCCGGCCCGCCCTCCTCTTTGGCGGCGTCTCCGCCCTCCCGGCCATACCGGCGGCCGTTGCCCTGGTGGGAGCCCTCTTCAGTGCTGCTGCGTATGTGACCGTTCGGTTCCTTGGTCGGAGTGGTGCCGGAGGCGTGGGGCAAGGGGAGCATCCCCTGGTCATCGTCTTCTGGTTCGCCCTGATCAGTACCGTGGGGTCGCTTCCTTTTGCCGTTCCCGTCTTCGTCATGCCCTCGGGATGGGAGTGGCTCGTCCTCCTGGGAGTCGGCGTCAGCACCCACCTGGGGCAACTCTTCCTCACCATGGGGCTCAGGGATGAACGGGCCGGGCGGGCGATGGCGGTGGCCTACCTCCAGATCGTTTTTGCTGCCCTCTGGGGGCTGGTGTTCTTCGCCGAGATCCCGGATCTGTGGACGGCGGCAGGTGCCGGGATCATCGTCGTGGCCACCTGGCTCGT
>PWWP01000027.1 GCA_003562075.1 Gemmatimonadota bacterium | reverse complement strand
GGTGGACGGTGAACCCTGGATCTTCTTCCCCCATCTCCGGGTGGAAACCGAGGTGCCCGAAGGCGCCTTCGATCCTCCGAGTTCATAGGCCCGAAGAGCCCCGGCCGTTCTGGCCTGCCCCACACCCCCACGAGCTCATTGGAGCGGTTTGACGGGAGAGGGGGGATTGCCCCGGGTCGGCCGGGCTCTCTGCCACCGACTATTCCACCTTCACCGTCTCTGCCCCACCCGGGCTGGATTGATGGATGACTGGAGGTGAAGCCGGATCCTGGGTAAAGGCCTTCTCCAACACCTGGTCCAAGGTCTCCACCAGGTGAATCGTCAGCTCCTTCCTGACCTCCTCCGGGAGATCCTCCAGGTCCGCCTCATTCTGTGCCGGCAGGAGCACCTCCCGGATCCCTGCACGGACGGCCCCCAGTACCTTCTCCTTCACACCCCCAATGGGGAGCACCGTCCCCGTCAGGGTGAGCTCACCCGTCATGGCCAGATCCCTCCGGACCTTTCGACCGGAGAGGGCTGAAACGAGGGAGGTGGCCATGGTGATCCCGGCCGAGGGCCCGTCCTTGGGGATGGCACCTGCAGGAACGTGAATATGCACTTCCGTTCCCTTCATGAGCTCTGCCGGAATCTTGTAGGCGGCCCTTTGTGACTTGGCGCAGGTCCATGCCGCTCGCCCCGACTCCTTCATCACATCGCCCAACTGACCGGTGAGAACGAGCTTCCCGTCCCCGGGCATGACGCTGGCCTCCACGAACATGATATCCCCCCCCATGGGGGTATAGAACATTCCGGTGGAGACCCCGATTGCGTCTTCGGTCCGCATCTTCTCGGGGTGGACCCGTGGACGTCCCAGAAGCTCTCGGATCGCCTCCGAGCCCACCGTCATGAACTCCACCTCATCCGCAGCGATCTTTCGAGCCACCTTTCGGGCAACCTTCCCCAGCTCCCGCTCCAACTGTCGGACACCGGCTTCCCGGGTGTACTGGGAGATGACGGCCCGGATGGCCTCATCCTCCACCTCCAACTCCTCCTTTTTCAGGCCGGCTTCCTTGATCTGGCGCGGCAGGAGGTATCGCCTGGCGATCTCCAGCTTCTCCTTCTCGGTATAGCCGGAGAAATCGACTCGCTCCATCCGATCCAGGAGGGGTGCCGGGATCCGGTCCACGTAGTTGGCGGTGGCAATGAAGAGGACCTCGGAAAGATCGAAGGGGATCCCCAGGTAGTGATCGGTGAAATTGGCGTTCTGGGCCGGGTCCAGAACCTCCAGAAGGGCCGCCGAGGGATCTCCCTGGAAGGAGACCCCGAGCTTGTCCACCTCGTCCAGAAGAAAGACGGGATTCTTGGACTTCACCTGCCGCATTCCCTGGATGATCCGACCCGGCATGGCGCCCACATAGGTCCGACGGTGCCCCCGGATATCGGCTTCATCCCGGGCCCCGCCCAGGGAGATCCGGACGTACTTCCGGCCCAGCGACCGGGCGATGGATTGAGCAATGGAGGTCTTCCCCACACCTGGCGGTCCAGTGAAGAGGAGGATGGGGCCCCGCCCCACTATCTCCTCCTCATTCTCGTCGTCGTCCGGCTCCTCCTCGGAGCCGTCCTCCACGTCCGGAGGATGGTCTCCCTCGGTGTCCTCTTCCGCCGGCCCCTCGCTGGAAGGGTCGTCTTCCGCGAGAACATCAAGGGCTTCCGCCTCTTCTGCAGAACCCAGCGCCACCGGCAACGCCCCTTTGGCCGAGACCGACCCGTGGCCATTGCCTCCACCCGGGCCGTGGCCGTTCCCCTCGTCCATTCCTTCTCCGGGGATTTCCCCGCCATCCTCGTCCAGGTCCCGTGGCTCAGGGGTGTCTGGTTCTCTGGTCCTGGGCGAACGCTCGAACTGCAGCTTTCGCACGGCCAGGAATTCCAGGATCCGGTCCTTCACATCCTCCAGGCCGTAGTGGTCCTCGTGCAAGATCTCCTGGGCCACTTTCAGGTCGATCTTGTCTTCGGTCCGCTGGTTCCAGGGAAGCTCGGTGACCCATTCGAGGAAGGTCCGGATGACCTGATATTCGGCCGACTGGGGGCTGGTCCGTTCCAGCCGCTTCAGCTCCCGTTCCACCTCGGTCCTGGCATCCTCGTCCAGCGCCAGGGCTTCGATCCTGCGCCGAAGGTCTTCGATCTCCTTCTTTTCATCTTCATCCCCCAACTCTCGTTGGATCTGCTTCATCTGTTCTCGAAGCAGCATCTCCCGCTGACGCTCGCCCAGCTCTTCCTGGACCTTGGCCTGGATATCCTCCTGAGCATCCAGCCGGGCCAGTTCCCTCTCCACTGCCACCAGGGCGCGCCGCATCCGCTCCTCGTCGTCCAGGACCTCCAGGAGCTTCTGCTTGTCAGGTGTGGGAAGGTCCAGATAAAAGGCCACAAGGTCCGCGAAGGAACCGGGTTCCTCCACTCCCTGGAGGAGTTGATTCATGGCCTCGGCAGGCACACCCCTCCGGGTTCCCAACTCGGCAGCCCGGTCCCGGAGCTCCTTGTCCAGAGCCTGAAACCCCGGATCCTCGGGATTCCTGGGAGGGAAGCGGGTCAGGGGGATGGCACTGGCCCGCAGCATCCCCTCCCCCTCCTCCTCATAGTGGACGGCCTCGGCCCGATTGTCTCCCTGCACCAGGAGTTGGACGCCACCCCGGACCCGATGGGTCTGGATGATCCGGACCACCGTTCCCACGGTGTAGAGGACCTCAGGGGTGGCGTCGTCCACATTCTCCTTCTGGGCGACGGCGAAGAGGCGGCGGTCATCATCCAGAGCCGCTTGGACCGCCTCCACCGTTCCTGGGCGACCGGCAGAGATGGGCACCGCCACCCCGGGGTACACGACGGTATCCCGAAGGGGCAGTACCGGAAGACTGAATCGTTCGCCCATGAGGGCCTCTCTTAGCTCGGGAAACCCGGACGCCTGAATCGCTCCGGGTCTCCATTTATGGTACGTTCGAAGGGGCCAGGGAACAGCCTGGCGGTGTTCCCGACCTTCAGTGCAGGAAGTCTGCCAACCCACAAGAGACTGGAACGTGCCTCTCCGGCCGGGGTCCTGTCAAAATGGCTCCGTGCCGGACCCCGGGGAGCCCCCATCGTACCATCCCAGAGAAGCGAACCATCCATCATGGCTGAAGCCCCCAGCTCCGTACCAGCCCCTTCAGATCGGTCTCCTTCGTCCAGCGCCCGCCCATCAGGCAGACGAACGTCCACTGGAGTCTTCGCCGGGATCCGGGTCGGCTCCATCGGAGGGGTGGAGATCTCCCTGGACTACTCCTGGTTCATCATCTTCTTCCTCATCCTTGGGACCTTCGCCGGAGTCGTCTTCCCGGCCCAGGCGCCTGGAGTGGATCGGCTTGGATACCTGGTCATGGGCTTCGTGGGAGCGGCCCTCTTCTTCATCTCCCTCCTCTTGCATGAACTGGCCCATGCCTTCATGGCTCTCCGGCGAGGGGTGGGCGTAGAGGGGATCACGCTTTTCATCTTCGGGGGGATGGCCCGCACCGAACGGGACGCCTCCTCCCCTGGCGATGAGTTCGCCATCGCCGTGGTGGGTCCTCTGGCCTCCTTCGCCCTCGCCGTCCTCTTCTACGGGTTGGCCTTGGCAGGCTCGGCAGCTGGAGCACCTTTGGCCATCACCGTGGTGGCCGAATACCTTGGCTTTCTGAATCTCCTCCTGGCCATCTTCAACCTCCTGCCCGGCTTTCCCCTGGATGGCGGGCGGCTCCTCCGCGCCATCCTCTGGCGAATCACCGGCTCCATGCGAAAGGGTACCGAGATCGCCGCCAACGCAGGGCGGGCACTGGGATTCGGGCTCATTGGCCTGGGACTCTTCTCCCTCCTGGTGGGAGGAGGGCTCATCGGAGGGTTGTGGCTGGTCTTCATTGGGTGGTTCCTGGGCCACGCCGCCCGCTCCTCGTACCAGCAGGTCCTCCTCCAGGACATGCTCTCCCCGCTATCGGCCCACCAGGCCATGACCTCCAGCCCAGAGACGGTCGCTCCTGACATCCCCCTGGAGGAACTGGTGAACAGCTACTTCCTCCGGAGGCCCTTCAACTCCTTTCCTGTCACCGAGGATGGGATTCCCATCGGGATGGTGACCCTTCGGCAGGTGAAAGCCGTTCCCCGACAGAACTGGAGTGGGAAGGTCGTGGCAGACCTCATGACCCCCCTCCAGGACGTGGTCGTCGTGGACCCGGAGACCAGTATGCTGGACGTTCTCCGGAAGATGCAGTCGGCAGAGGTGAGTCGGGTTCTGGTGGCCCGGGAATGGGAGCTGGTGGGGATCATCTCGTCCACGGACCTGGCTCGCTGGTTGGATCGAATGACCCTCGTGGAATAGAAACCCAACCGAATCCACACCCATGTCCATGGCACAGAACCCCGAGACCATCGTACAGGAGATTCCCTTGGATCGACTCCCCCAGGGCTTCGCCGCCAGACTCGAATCCCCTCCACAGCACCCCTCGACTCCCCGCCCTGCCGCAACCGTAGCTCTGTTTCGACAGGGCTCGGCCCAGTCCATGGATGACCCCGAATCCCATCTGCCTGCCAGTCCCGGGGCAGATGACCGGGCCGGGGACGGTGGCTCTCCTGGGCTGGAGATCCTCCTCCTGCAACGGGTTCGATCGGCCGGCTTCGTCCCTGGGGCGTACGTCTTTCCCGGGGGCCGGGTGGACCCCAGCGACGGCTCCGTCGGGATCCTGGACCACCTGGCCGGCGCCGATCCCCGGGAGTTCTCCGCCCGCCTGGGGATCAGGGGAGATGACCCACCAGCTTTTGCATACCTCGTGGCCGCCCTTCGGGAGGCCTTTGAAGAGACAGGGATCCTCCCGGGTCTGACTCGCACGATCCCGCATTCCCGGCTCCGCGCCCTTCGGACAGCACTCCTGCAGGGTGAGACCACCTTCCCGAAGGTCCTCCGGGATCTGGACGTGATCCTGGATGCCAGGACCACCAGCTACATCGCTCACTGGGTCACACCTGAAGCTGAACCCAGACGATACGACACCCGCTTCTTCGCTATGGAGGTGCCGCGAGGAGCCCATGTCTCTCCCCAGCGCTCGGAGGTGAGTCAGGCCCTCTGGATCGAACCCGGTCTGGCCCTCCGGCGAAATCGAGCGGGAGAGCTGCCCATGGTGTTCCCCACGATCCGCACCCTGGAGGAGCTGGCAAACTTCCATAGCGCTGACGAGTTGAGAGATCACTATGACGCCAGAAGGATCCCGCGAATCCTTCCCCGGCTCGTCCGGACGCCCACTGGTGTAGGAATCTCCGTCCCCGACACCTCCACTCCCAGTCCTGACACGACACCATGAGCCCAGGTTCCTGGCCCCTTTCTTTTCTGACAGCCCTCCTCGTTCTGGCAGGGATAGGGTGTGGGGAGGGGACTGCAGGCACCCCGGCAGCCTCGACAACCACTCCCCTTCCCCAGGCCGAGTCCTCCCAGCCCGTTCCCGATCCGGTTGCAGCTTACCTGGAGCGGGCCGTGCCCGACTCGACCCGGGTCGAGGAACTCCTGGAGCAGGTGAATGATGGGCTGGAACGGTGGCGGAATGGGGACCGCGTTGAGGGGGCCTCCATAGTCGACGCAGCCCTGGCCCAGCTTCCCACCACCGCCGACTGGCGACCGCTCATCCGGGCGGAGCTCCTGGCGCCGGTCGGAGATACCCTGGAGGTCCGGCGCTCGGTGGAGGAGCTGGCTCCGGAGGGTGACCTCTATACCCGCTGGGGCTGGTCCTTCCTGGTCCAGGCCTACGAGGAAGCCGACGATGAAGCAGGCGCACTGAGGGCAGCTCGGGGAGCGGCGGAGACGCTGAGGGATCCAGGGGAGCAGGGGAACGCATGGCTGACTGCCGGCCGACTGGCGCTCGCCACCGGCGACACGGCTCAGGCCACGGAGCTGCTTCGCCGCGCCATGGACAGCCTTTCCCCGGATGCCTCGGCTGCGGGATCTGCCGCCGTCCACCTTGCCGAGCTCTGGGAACCTGTCGAAATGGCGGAACGGATCCACCTGGGGCAGACTCTTCTGGCCCGGGGCGAGTGGGAGCTGGGGCGAGAACTCCTCTTTCCGATCCTGGGTGAAGGTCCAAACCAGCTCTCCAGAGAAGTGGAGTCGGCCATCCGAATCGGGCTGGGCCGGGCCCTGGTGGAGCTGAATCGAACCACTGAAGCCAGAGACGTTCTGATCCCCCTCACAACCTCTGAAGAGGATCCTGAAGTAGCGGCTCAAGCCCTTTTCTGGAAAGGGCGGGCGGCCCTGGCCCGGCAGCGTCACACCGAGGCCAGAGAGCTCTTCCTGGAAGCAGCTCAACGCCACCCCTCGTCCCCGTGGGCCGAGGAGGGGCTCCTGGCCCTCCTGAGTGCCGTCCCCGGTGGTGCCAGCTCCAGCCTGGGGTCTCAGGTGCTCGAGGATCTCCTCTCCACCGGAGTGGGATCCGGGGCCGGAGAGCTCGCTGCCATTCGCTTCGGAACCGGAAAGTACCTGGACGGAGATCTGGATGGCGCGCTGGAATCCTTCCGGCAATACCTGGATGGTGCCCGCCGGAGCTCGGCCCGCCAGCAGGCCCGGTACTGGGCCGCCCTCGCCCTGGAGCGGAAGGGGGCCGGTGACGAGGCTCAGGAGCTCCTCCGAGCAACCCATGAAGAGAATCCCCTCTCCTTCTACGGGACCTTCGCCGGAGACCGCCTGGAACTGCCCATCCTTCCAGCCGACCTGCCCCAGGGGCCCGAGACCGGTGACCTGGACGATCCGGCCATCCGGAACGCCCTCATCCGCCTCCGCCTCCACCAGCGCGTGCCTACGGCTGGTTCCTTCGCCTACGAGCTGGACCGACTTGAACGGCATTTCCTCCAGCGGGAAAGTCAGGCCTACGACTTCGCTGAAGCCCTCCAGCGCTGGGAATTCCCCATCCAGGGAACGGTCCTTGGCCGGACCATTCACCGTGAAGAAGGGGACTGGAATCTCCGTCTCCTCCGGATCGTCTATCCATTCCCGTACCGGGAGGCCATCGTCCGAGAGTCTCGGACCAGGGGGCTGGACCCCTTCTTCGTGGCAGGACTCATCCGTCAGGAGTCCATGTTCCACCCCACCATCCAGAGTGCCGCAGGCGCAGTGGGTCTCATGCAGCTCCTGCCGGGAACGGGCCGAGAGGTAGCGGGAGCCGAGGGGATCCGTTTCTCTCCAGCCATCCTGGGGGACCCGGAAATCAACGTGCGCCTCGGAACCTCCTTTCTCGCCTCCATGATCCGCCGCTTCGACGGCCGGGCTGAAGACGCCCTCTCGGCATACAACGCAGGTCCCACCCGGGCCCGCCAATGGAGGAGTCGGGCCGAGTACCGGGACACCGACGTCTTCCTCGAGCACATTCCGTTTGCCGAAACCCGCCACTATGTGAAGGTGGTGCAGCAGAACACCCGGATCTACACTGCCCTCTATGGCTGTCAGGACTTTCAGCCCTGCACGGGGCTTTCCTATCGGGCGGCCGTAGCCAGGAGTCCGGTGGCCGGGGGAGCGCCCTCATCATCCCTTGCCCGCTGACCCCCCCACGACGAAGCCCCGGCCAGGCACTCCATCCCAACAGGGGTGAAGGGCCTGACCGGGGCTCTATCCTTCCGATCGTACCGAGTCAGATCATGGCCTGACCTGGCTACCGAGCCTCAGTAGCGGGGAAGAGGCGCGTCTGGATCCATCCCCCGCTCGATCTTCTGCTGGCGGACCATCTCGGCCACATCCTCCAGGAGCTGGCGGGCATCGTAGACCACGCCGTCAGAGATCGTGTACTTGACGCCTCCGACTCGCGTGGGCTCGCCCGTTTCGTCGTCCAGCTTCACCGCACCGGTCCCGTACAGAACCTTCAGGTTCTCCAGGGGGTTCTCCTCCACGATGACCAGGTCGGCCAGCTTCCCGGGCTCCACGGTCCCGATGGGAGGCTCCATTCCCTTCACCTCATAGGTCTCCTGAGCGGCATAGAGGGTGGCGGACTGAATGACCTCCAGGGGATGCAGACCCACCTCCCGCAGGAGCTCCAGCTCCTCGATGAAGCCGAACCCGTAGTTCTTGTAGATGAACCCGGAGTCGGCACCTGTGGTGATCCGCCCACCGGCTCGGTGGAAGTCATGCAGAAACTTCATCCAGCGCCGGTAGAAGGCACGCCACTCCGCCTCTTCCTCCGAACCCCAGTAGAACCAGTAGGACCCGTGGGCCCGCCGATCCGGGGTATAGAAATCCCACATGGAGGGAAGGGTGTACTTGTCATGCCACTCGGACTCCCGAGCCCGCATTACATCGCGGTTGGCCTCGTAGATGGTCATGGTGGGATTGATGAAGAAGTCCAGATCCACCAACTCCTGGACGAACTCGTTCCACTCGTCACTTCCCGGCTCGTGGATCTGGTTCCAGATCTTGGCCACATCGGCGAACCGATGCTGCTCGTTCTGGTAGTTGTAGTCCAGCCGGTAGGGCTGGATCTGGTGATCTTTCTGGAGGGACTCGAAGAGTCCGTAGAAGTGGGTCATTCCCGTGAGCCCGGCCCGCGCAGCGTCCCGGACGTTCATGTGGGCCACCCGGGGCTGGGAAAGGTGGGCCGTAGTCCCCATCCCCAGGCTGTTGGCCTCATCCACGATGGCGCTGAAGAGGTGGGGCTCCATCCCGTGGGTGTGGAACTTGATCCCCTCCACTCCGTTCTCATGGGCCCACTGCACCCACTCCCGGCCCATCTCGGGAGTGTCGATCCGACCCCGATCCCACCCTGAGCTGGGCCGCTGATAGTTGATGATCCTGGGCGCAACGATCTCATTCGCCGCACTCCGGGCCTGCTCCTCCAGCGCCAGGTCGAAGCCCGTCAACCCTACACCCCGAACCGTGGTCACCCCATGGGCCAACCAGAGCTTGTAGGCGTAGGAGAGCTCGGGATTCTTGGGTGCACCCCCGGCATGGGCGTGGTTGTCGATGAAGCCGGGAAGCACGTACATCCCGTGAGCATCGATCTCGAAGTCGGCATCTCCTGGACGGCGATCCTCATCAATGTCCACCCCGGGGTATCCCACGGTCTGGACCTGAACGATCCGGTTTCCTTCGATGACGATATCAGTGGGTCCAGCCGGCGGAGCTCCGGTCCCATCGATGAGGATGGCTCCCCGGATGATCAGGCGGTCGAAGGGGCCATCCCCCTCATCCGGTCCCCGGTCGTGACCCGGGACAGTCTGGGCCATGAGCCCCATGGGAAGGAGGGCAACGGCGACAAGGAGCGGTAGGAACCGCAGTCGTCGGCGGATGGACATGAAGCAACTCCAGTAGTTCACAGGTTGAATGGCAACCCAGCCTGGAAAGGCCGGATCAGAGCGCTGCAGCTGTGGTCAGGTGCGGCGTCGAAGATATGCGGAATGGCCCCGTCAGGGCCAGATGGAGCCTCGGGGCCGGGGATCGCGCCAGGCAGACCCTCTGGCTCGAAGTCCCCGCCTCCTTCCACCTTCACCGGCGGGGACGGGGGCTGAGAAGACCGATGATGAGTCCCACCACGATGGCTCCGATGATGGACCAGATGATGGGAAAAGTCTGGTCCCCGATCTGGAGGGTGAAGAGTTCCGGAAGACCGAGGGAGCCGGCGATCATGGGACCCACCAAGGCACCGATGAACCCCAGCGCTACCGAAACCAGACAGCCCCCCCGGGTGAATCCCACCATGGCCTGGGCAATGGAGCCGCAGACGCCGGCGATGACCAGGAGTACGACAAATTCCACGACGGTCATGGCTGCTCTCCGCTGGGGATGGTGCCCTCAGGAACCGGTAGGTCCGATCCCGGGCCGGGCTCACATTCGGCGATAGGCCGGTCCGCTCCCTCCCTCTCGGGGAGTCCAACGGGGGCCCAGAATATCCGTGGCCTTGCAGTCGATGCAGTTGGGGGCGTTGACGATGAGCCGGTCTCCTTCTCGCTCGTACACACCTGCGGGGCAGACGTGAACATAGAACTCGGCCATCTCCGGCGAGATGTCCTCGCCCACGATGAGGTGGGAGGGAATATCGTCCCGGGTCTTGTTTCCCGACTTGAAGACGGCATCCACCTTGGAGAAGGTGAGTTCGCCATCGGGGTTGAAGGTGGGCGCGGGAGCCTCCAAGGTCCGGGGCTCAGCCGCGTCCTCTTCCACCCGAATGGCCCCACCGGGGAAACGCCCCCCCGTCACCGACATGAGACCGGCCTTCATCCCTCCGGCGTAGAAACCCGACTTGAAGGCCAGTCTCATGTTCCGGGTCCGGTACAGGTCCTCCATGATGAAGGAGTCGTTGACGGACCGGGTGTAGGAAGAGAGGCCTGCTTCCGAAGTGTCCCCTTCCTTCAAGGCCTGGAAGATGGCTCGGGCCGCCAACATCCCGGACTGGACCGCGTAGTGGATGCCCTTCAGGCTGGGAACGTCCACGTATCCTGCAGCGTCGCCCACCACGCAGACTCCATCCCCGTGCCGCCTTTCCGCCACCGAATGGTATCCTCCCTCCGGGATGGTCTTGGCTCCCCATTCCAGGAGCTCTCCCCCCTCCAGGATCTTCCGGACCAGTGGGTGTCCCTTGAACTGCTGGAGGAGGCCGTGGACATCCAGTCGGGCATCCTGGTAGTCCAACCCTACCACCAGCCCCAGCGAGACCAGGTTCTCTCCCATGGGATAGAGCCAACTCCCTCCGAAAGCGTCGGTGGGGAGTGGCCACCCCAGGGTATGGATGACCCGGTCCAGAGGCTCCTTCACCTCCCAGAGCTCCTTCACCCCAAGGGCGTAGAGCTGGGGATTGGTGGCCCCTACCCCCTGCCACTTGAGCCACGACTGGGTCAGGGGGCCCCGGGTCCCTTCGGCCAGCACCGTGACCTGAGCAGTCAGATCCATAGGTGGCGTGTAACCACTCCCGGGATTCTTTTCCCGATCCAGGCCTGCTGGAGTGGTCCGGACCCCCCGAACGGCCTTCCCCTCCACCAGGAGGGAGTCCACGGGGAACCCGGGGAATACATTGACCCCCAGCTCCTCGGCCTTTTCTCCCATCCATCGGACCACTTCACAGATGGAGGCCACCCGGTTCCCGTGGTTCTTCATGGTGGGCGGGGTGGGAAGGCGCACGGCCGATCCTTCCCGCATGAGATACACAGCCTCCTTCTCAACCTTTTCCCTGAAGGGGAAGTCACCTTCCGCCAGATCCGGGAAGAGCTCCCGGAAAGGCCCTGGGTTCAGAACGGCTCCGGAAAGGCAGTGCTCACCCAGCTCGGCAGCCTTTTCCAGGACCCCGATCTCCAGTTGACCCAGCTCCCCGCCCTCCTCGGCGTCCTTCTGGACGAGGCGGGCAAGCTCAATGGCGCCGGCCAGTCCAGCAGGCCCGCCGCCAACGAAGATCACATCCATGGGAACGGCTTCGTCGTCAGGAGCCTCCTCAAGGATGATGCGGTCGTGGGGAAGCTCCGGCTGAGCCTTGATGGGGTGGATCCGACCGGAAAGGGCGCTGGAGTCAGCCATGCCGTAGGTCTCCCTGAATGATCAGCGGTGCACGGGGTTTCGAAGAACTGGGAATGGACAGTTGGCCTCTGGAAGGCGGGACTGGCCTTTGAGCCCACCTCCGTCGCACCCGATAGCCGACACAGCGCCGGGGAACCCCGAGCCGCCCCGAAGGTATCCGGCACGCCCACACCCAACCCCTCTCAACGAATGAGGGATCGCTAAAGATTAGCGAATCCTCCTGCCTTCGTCACCCCGAACCCGTCTGAACCGGAGCCAATCCATGACCGAGCAGCGTCCGCAAACACTGGGAGCCCTCCGCGAATCGGGTTATCGACCCCGGTCGGTAAAGGAGGAGGTACGGGAGAATCTTCTCCGGAAGCTGGCAGATGGAGAGGCTCTCTTCCCCGGGATCCAGGGCTACGAAGACACTGTCATTCCGCAGTTGGTGAACGCCCTTCTGGCCAAGCAGGACTTCATCCTGCTGGGTCTCCGAGGGCAAGCCAAGAGCCGGATCCTCCGACAGCTCACCCAATTCCTGGACGAGGCCATACCGGTCCTGGAGGGATCGGAGGTGAACGACGACCCCATGGCGCCCATTTCCCGGCAGGGACGTCTCCTGGTGGAGCAGGCCGGTGACGAAGCTCCGGTGGGATGGCTTTCCCGAAGCCACCGCTACGTCGAGAAGCTGGCCACACCTGACGTGACCATTGCCGACATCATCGGCGACGTGGACCCCATCAAGGCGGCCCGGGGAGGACACCTCCTTTCCGATGAGCTCACCATCCACTATGGGCTCCTCCCCCGTGCCAACCGGGGAATCTTCGCCCTGAATGAGCTCCCCGACCTCTCCGGAAAGATCCAGGTGGGACTCTTCAACATCCTTCAGGAAGGCGACATCCAGATCCGGGGCTATCCCATCCGGTTCGGGCTCGACCTCCTCCTGGGCTTCACCGCCAACCCGGAGGACTACACGGCCAGGGGAAAGATCATCACGCCCCTGAAGGACCGGATCGGGGCCGAGATCCGGACCCACTATCCCCAGGAAGTGGAGACGGGCATTTCCATCACGGCCCAGGAGGCCTGGGTGGACCGGAGTCACCGTCCGGTGGAGATCCCGGACTTCGTGGCCGAGGTCATTGAACGGGTGGCCTTCCTGGCCCGCCGGGACAAGCGGATCGACCAGCGCTCCGGGGTAAGCCAGCGGCTTCCCATCACCCTCCTGGAAGGCGCCATCTCCAATGCCGAGCGCCGAGCCATCCGTCTTGAGGAGGAGCGGATCGTCCCCCGGGTGGGCGATGTCTTCGCGGCCCTCCCCACCATCACGGGGAAGATGGAGCTCGAGTACGAGGGAGAGATGCAGGGGGCCGAAGCCATTGCCCAGGAGCTCATCGCCGGGGCGTCCAGGGAGGTCTTCCTCATCCGGGCTGGAGGAGCCCAGGTGGAGGAGATCGTGGAATACTTCGAAGGCGGTGGCGCCCTTCAGGTTTCGGCCGATGCAGGTGCCAGCGCGTGCGTGCAGGGATTCCAGCAGGTGCCGGGACTCCTGCAACTTACCGAGGCCGTAGGGCTCACCCCAGGAGAAGGCTCCGACGGATTGCGCGCCGCAGCCTGTGAGCTCGTCCTGGAGGCCCTGGTGGCAGAGCGCCGTCTCTCCAGGTCCGAGGCAGGGCGATACAGCGGCTCTCGCCGGAACGGAGGCACGGAAGGAGGTGCCTCTGCCGGTCCCACCTTCTGACCGCAGGAGGACCCGTGTGACGTCGGGAGGACCCGTCTACTTTCCGGCAGGCTCCCGGTAGACCAGGACAGGACTGGGGCTTCCCCGTACCACCTTGTCCGCGACACTGCCCAGGAGAAGGCGGGCTACCCCACCCCTCCCCGCGGTGGACATGGCAATGAGCTGGACCTTCTCGTCCTGGGCCACGTCCAGGATCGCCACGGCCGGTTGATGGGAGGAAACCACCAGGGACTCCACCGTGAAGCTTCGGCCCTCGGCCAACTCTCGACCTCGAGCCTCCAGATAATCCCGGGTGGCCTTCCGGATCTCCTCCTGATCCTGCTCCTCCCGAGCCGTGTGGGGCAGGTACGGGTAGCCCGCCGGCGTCAGGGGAGGAACGCTCTGGACCAGGGTGATGGTGGCGTCATCAGCCAGGAGAGGCCGCACCGCCCTCAGAACGCCTTCACTCTGGCGGGACCCATCCAGGGGGACGAGGACCCGGGAGAAGGCGCCCAGCGCCGGCGCCGAAGGCCATGCCGGAGCGTCCTCTTCCTCCATCTCCTCCCTGGGACGGAGGAGGAGGACCGGAACCGGGCTCCCTCGGATTACCCCGTCGGCGGCGCTACCCAGCCAGGCCCGCTTCACGGGACCCCTCCCATGGGTGGTCATGACCACGAAGTCGCCGCCCCCTTCCTCTATATGCCGGAGGAGAGAAGCAGCCACGTTTCCAGATGGGATGACCGTCGAGACCACCTCTCCCTTGAATCCGGAGCGGCGCACCTCGGCCTCCGTCTCCTTCAGATACTCCTGGGCTCTGGCCTGCCCCCGGTCTCGGGACTCATCTCCCCGGATCACCTCTGACCGGGACTGGGCGTCGGGAACCGGAGTCGCCACTGTAACCAACTCAAGGCCGGCCCCCCATCGGGAGGCGAGGGACAGAGCCTGGGGCACGGCCATCTCCGAGAACCGGGAACCGTCCAAAGGCACGAGAATCTTCTGGAACACAGGGAGTCTCCTTGGCTAGTTGAATCAGCGACTGGGGTTTTCGGTCCGCCGCGGCCCAATGGACCGGGTCGGAGATCCGAAGTCCAGGGCTCAGCTCTCTTCCGGCGGCCGGATGACCAGGACCGGAAGGGTGGTACCACGGATGATCTTGTCCGCCACACTTCCCAGAACGACCCGGCTCAATCCACCCCGTCCATGGCTGGACAGGACCAGCAGATCTCCTTCAAGCTTCCGGGCAGCATCGATGACTCCGTCGGCTGCGCCCTTGGCCTCCACCACCTGTGCGGTAGGGACCGGGTCACCGCCCCGGTTCACCACCTCTTCCAGATAGTTCTCAGCCTCCTCCCGGCGGCCTCGGTGCCCTTCACCCTCCATCCGGACACCCGCCACGCCATAGATGGAGGTCAGCTCCACCGGCGCCGGCACCACCCGGAGGAGGGTAGCCTCTGCCTCGAAGAGCTGAGCCAATTCCCGGGCGGGCCCCAACGCCGTCTCAGCTTCGGTAGATCCATCCAGTGGCACGATGATGTGCTGGAAGCGACGCTCCTGGCCGGATCCCTCCTCCGTGTCATCCCAGGGCCGGACCAGGAGGACATTGGTGCCTCCCTTCCGGAGGAGACCATCCGCCACACTTCCCAACCACCATCGCTTGAGCCCGCCTGAGCCATGGGTCGTCATGACCACCAGGGGAATGCCAGACTCCCGGGCATACTCGTCCAGGACATTGGTCACCCGCCCATCCAGGATGGAGATCGTCGTCTCGATCCCATCCTCTGCCATCCCGTCGGCGATTTCCTGCAGGTAGTCCTGGGCACCATCCCTTACCTTTGCCTTCCACTCCATGTCCGCCTGTGGCGACTTGAGTTCGGCGTCAGGGGCTGGACGGATCACGTGGACCAGGTGCATGTGTGCCCCAAGACGGGAGGCCAGATGGCGGGCCAGGGGAAGGGCATCCTCAGAGAATTCGGAGCCATCCAGGGGAACGAGCATGGAAGGATACATGGGCTAAGCCTCTTAGATGGAAAATTTACCTTTGGAAACGACCATTGGCATCAACTCGTCAACAAATCCGACCCGAAACCTAACTGGACATGCAGGAGGTGGGCCATGGAGAAGTGGCGGAAGCCTCCTGCTTTTCACCGCTTTTCCACCCACATGAGCCGACAGACGCACCCATCGGAACGGGCCACAACGTCCCACTCAGGGGCAGTCAGGGACCCCCTCACCCCGCAGCCCTCTCCAGAGCCAACGCCATGAGCTTCTGCTGAGCCACGGGAATGGGATGTTCCTCCACCCTCTCTGCGGACATCCAACTCCCTTCGTGCCGGCTTCCCTGCCGCCGCTCCCGGTCCTCGCCAGCCGTCTCCGTCTCTACCTCCCTCACCAGGAGGAACAGTACCGGGTGGTACGTGATTTTCAGATGGGAAAAGACGTGGGTGACCGGATCCAGGACGGCACCGTTGGGCGGAGACAGGGTCCAGGCCCCGGCCACGAGCCGGGTCGCTTCCGTCAGAGCGGCCGATCGAACCTCTTTCTTCCGTTCCACCCGGACACCGGGAAACTCCCACATCCCGGCCAGGAGCCCCTCATCGGGTCGACGACGCATCCAGAGGCTCGGACCCTGGTCCTCCAGGAAACGGACCAGAATGGGAACGGCCTCCTTCAGGTGGAGGACTGGCGAGGGGGCTCTGGCTCGGGGATACTCCTCCGGGGTCCCAGCCGGACCAGCAGAGCAGAACGCCAGCAAGGCGCAACTGTCACAAGCGGGACTTCGCGGGGTGCATTGCTGTGAGCCCAGCTCCATGAGGGCCTGGTTGAAGTCCCCGGGTCGCTGCGGATCCACCAGCGCCTGCGCCCAGGAACGGAGGGTCGCAGGTCGGGGCTCAGGGGTGGCCGTAAGTCGAGAGAGGACCCGTCGGACATTCCCATCCACCGCCGGGACCGCCGCTCCGAAGGCGATGGAAGCCACCGCCCCTGCCGTGTAGGGTCCCACCCCGGGAAGCCGCTGCAGTCCCTCCGGATCCCGGGGCAAGGCCCCTCCATACTCAGCCACGGCTTCCCTGGCAGCTTTCAGGAGATTCCTGGCCCGGGAGTAGTATCCCAGTCCCTGCCAGAGGGCCAGAACCTCCTCTTCGGTAGCTCGAGAGAGGGACTCCAGATCCGGGAACCGCTCCAGCCACTTCCGGTAGTAGGGTACGACCGTGTCCAGTCGGGTCTGCTGCGACATCACCTCCGACACCAGAATGCGGTACGGTTCCGGCTCCTCCCGCCACGGAAGGGGGCGCTTGGCGGAGTCGAAGAAGGCGAGAAGGCGGATCCGGATGTCTCGGATCGTTTCCATGTCCCAGGGAACTTCGTCTTGGCTCATGTGGCCAAGGTAGTCCCTCATCCCCCGGAGCTCCATGCGCTTCACGACCTACACCCGGTACAAGGGAAGCTGGCTCGATGCCCTGAACCTGGAAGCACTCCTGGAGCACCTCAGTGACTTCCTCATGGATGGTGGCTTCGCTGGCGGGCCACATTTTCATCCCTGGTGGGGATGGTCCGGCCACGAGGACACCCACTCGGTGGACGCCCTCAAGGATGCGTTACTGGATGCACTCATGGCCACCGGAGAACTCACCCCGGAGATGATTCGGGAGCTGAGGAGCGAAGGCGCTGGAGATCCGGACGCACAGGCCGGACTCGCCCAGCTCCTGGATGACCTGGTCCAGCGAATGGTGGAGGAAGGCTACATGACCCTCGACCCTTCCCCCGGCGCTACGGGTAGCTCCCCTCAGACGCAGGGCGGGAAGGTGGACGAGGCCCGGGCAGCTGCTCAGGGCGTGGACTTTTCCCTCACCCGTAAGGGAACGGACTTCCTTGGATTCAGGGCTCTCCAGAGCCTTCTGGGTGCCATGGGCAGCTCTGCTCCAGGGAGTCACGATACCTCCCGACTCGACACGGGAGTTGAAGCCGGCGCCGAGAGTCGGCCGTACCAGTTCGGCGACACCATGAACCTGGATATCCCGGCCACCCTCTCCAGGGCCATCCATCGTCAGGGGATGTCCGTGCCGCTGGAGTTGACTCACGACGATCTCATGGTCCACCAGACCGAGTACCGGTCTTCCTGTGCCACCGTCCTGATGTTGGACGTGTCACACTCCATGGTCCTCTACGGAGAGGACCGGTTCTCGCCGGCCAAGCGGGTGGCCCTGGCCCTCTCCCATCTCATCCGGACCCGGTTCCCAGGCGATACCCTCCGTGTCGTCACCTTTGGGGATCGGGCCCAGGAAATCCCCCTCTCCAGACTGGCCAGAGCCCAGGTGGGTCCATACCACACCAACACTGCCGAGGGCTTCCAACTGGCTCGTCGGATCCTCCTCTCGCAGAAGAAGGAGATGCGGCAGATCATCATGATCACCGACGGGAAACCCTCGGCCATCACCCTCCCAGACGGAAACGTCTATACCAATTCTGGAGGATTGGATCCGCGGATCCTGCGGAAGACCTTCCGGGAGGTCACGTCCTGCCGGAAGGCGGGCATTGCAATCAACACCTTCATGCTGGCCCGGGACCCATACCTGGTGAAGTTCGTGGAGAGGGTCTCGGAGATCGCCCGCGGTAAAGCCTATTTCACCACCACCATGACGCTGGGTCAGTACGTCATGAAGGACTTCCTCCGCCGGAAGAGTCGGAGGGTGGGATGATCGGGGGAGGCAGCCCCAACCGGCGCCTCGACGGAGAGCTGGAGTACCGGATCGTGGACGCCTTCACCGCCGAGCCCTTTCAGGGGAATCCGGCAGCCGTCATCCTGCCAGGGCCCGGAGCCGAGGGACTCTCCGACGCCCAACTCCAGGCACTGGCCGCCGAGATGAACCTGTCGGAAACAGCTTTCCCCGGCCCTCCCGACGCCCGGGGCATCCGCCCCCTCCGCTGGTTCACTCCCACCACTGAGGTCACCCTCTGTGGCCATGCCACCCTGGCCGCGTCCCATGCGCTGCTGGAGGAGGGGGAATCCGGCCCCTTCCGCTTCCACTCTCTCTCCGGAGAATTGAGGGTCGAAGAGCAGGAGGGGGAGTTGCAACTGGACTTCCCCTCGGATCCCCCTCGCAGAGTCAGCGCTCCTTCCGGCTTGATGGCGGCTCTGGACCTCCCCCCGGACACGCCTTTCCTCACAGGCGCCCGCTGTGCCGTGGTCCCGGTGGGGAGCGCCGCCCAGGTGGCCACGCTCGAGCCGGACATGGCGGCTCTGGAGAGGGTGGAGCTTCCAGCGGGGGTCATGGGGGTGAGTGTGACCGCCCCTGCCCAGGAAGAGGACGCCGATTTCACCTCTCGCTTCTTCGGCCCCTGGGTCGGAGTGGATGAGGACCCGGTCACGGGGATGGCACACACCGTCCTGGGTCCCTGGTGGGCAAAGGAGTTGGGGCGGTCAGCCCTGAAGGCGACTCAGGGAGGGCACCGGAAGGGAAGGCTTGGCGTCCGGATCGCCGGCGATCGGGTCCACCTTCTGGGCCATGCGATCACGGTGGCCCGGGGACACTGCATCCGCCCCTGACAGGTCAGAAGCGGACCACCACACTCACCTCGGTCCTGCCGTCATAGTTCGTGTCGGCTCCCCGTTCCACCGCCCTTGAATCGTACTCCGTGCGGACGCTGAACCTCAGGGCAATCACCTCCGTCAGCTCGAACGAGAGGCTGTTGTTGGAGTTCAGACGGAAGGTGGCAAAGGAGTCGAAGACCGGGCGGTAGGAGTTGTTGGTATCGAAGTACAGGCGGTCCCCGAAGAGGGCCCGCCGAACCCGGAGGTTGGAGGACCAGCGGGTAAGGCTGGCTTCATCGTCGTCATCTCCCACCGCCTCCCGGGCATAGGTGCGCTCCGCCAGGATGGACATGGCGAAATCGATTCGGTTCCGGGAGTTCTCCGGATCCCGAAAGCTCACCTGAAGCCCTGCGCCCGTGTCGTATCGAAGAGCGATCCTCCGCTCGAAGGAAGACTCGATGCTCCCGGACACGAAGGGCTGCCAGAGAGCCTCGGGCCGGAAATCCAACTGGCTGGCCGCGCCCCAGGATCGAGCACTCACCGAGGTGATCCCTTCATCGTTGGTCTGGGTTCCATACAGGAAGCGGAACTCGGTGGAAGACTCAAAGAGTGAGTCGGCTCGTTCAATCTCTGCCCGGGTCGAAAAGTTGGTCTGATCCCGATTCCCGAAAAAGAAACTGCCGCCCAGTTCCCCTTCCACACTCCAGGGCGTGCTCTGCCCCCACAGCTCCCCCGAACCCAGGAAGCCGCCCGGGACGGAAGGCATGACCAGGAGGCTGAGCCACGCCAGGAGGAAGCCCAACCCTGCACGGGCTACAGCCAGAGGTGGGAGGTACCAAGGATTCATGGGGGAGCGACGGCGGATGGCCAGGGCAAGGAACTGGGCACGCAGCCCAGGATCTGGGAACGGTGGTCTCAAGATACGGCCCCACCTTCGTGTCGTCAGCCCCGGACAGGGCCGATTCCGTCTTTGGTCGAGACCCGGCAACGCTTCCCCATCACCCACTCAAAGCGACCTGAATCGTGTCATGGGCCCGTCTCTCCGGTGGGCAGCGCCTCCGGATCCTCTTTCCAACTCCGGTACTCGTAGCTGGTCCACCGAAAGAACACGGCACTGATGGCGATCCAGAAGATGAGCATCCCGGGAATCCACATGATGAGCCCCCCCAGCCGCTGGTCATCCAGTGGGGAGAGCGCAGTGATCCGGGGAGCGGCAGCGTACCAGGTATAGAGGACGTTGTCGGAGAGGGTGATGAGGGCCGACACGATGGTCCCCGGGATTCCGAAGAGGAAGATCCAGGCCATGAGGAGTGGCCCATTGGGGATCCGCTTCAACTCCTCCACCGGGTTGATGACGGGCCACCACATCATGACGGCCACCGCCATGAAGGTCAGGTGCTGGACAATGTGGACCGTATGGTCCATGAGTGCCCAGTTGTACATGTCCGGGAAGTGCCAGAAAATGAAGACCACGTTGTAGGACACGAAGGCCACAACGGGGTGGGTCAGTGTTCGGCCCAGGTGATAGAGCCAGCGAACCTCCAGCGCCTTCCGGATGAGCCACTTTGGGAGCCCCCAGATCAGGAAGGGGGGCATGATGAGCATCAGGAGCAGATGCTGCACCATGTGAGCGCTGAAGAGGTAACCGTCAGCCCAGTCGTGGAGGGGACCGTTCAACGAGAAGAAGATGATGAGGACCGCCGTGATCCAGGAGGCGATCCGCCACCGGGAGGGTCCCTGGGGCGCCCAACCAAATTTCCGACGAGCCGGCCCTACAGCCAGCCAGTAGGCTCCCAGAAGGTAGAGACACCCTACGGCAATGCTGGGAAAGATTTCGAATCCCAGGATATCCATGATACTCCAGAAAGGGAAAGGACCGATGAGCCCAGGCGGCCCACCGGTCCCTCAGCTCCACTGCATCCGACCATCTTCGTCCGTCCGGGGCGCTCGGCAGGAGGGCCCCGACGAAGGCAGGCGGGGCCTCGCTAGCCGCCGAAGGCCGGAAGGACATGGTAGAGCACCACCAGGGCGCTCACCATGAATGTGGCAAGGACTACGCCTGCCATGAATACCCACGTCAGAAACTTGGGCTCCATCTTCAGGTGCATGAAATACATGATCACCAGAATCACCTTGGCTGCCGACAGAATCACCAGGATGGGAGCCTCGTAGGGGTCCATGGCCTCAATGTAGAAGATGGCCACCTCCACCCCCGTCACCACCGCCAGGATCACCCCGATCCAGACATAGAAGGAGGCCGAGGCGTGGCCGTCATCGTGACCGTGATCCGGTGCGCTTGCTTCGCTTGCGTGCTGAACGTCTGTGCTCATTCCGGCTTCCTTACTGGATCAGGTAGATCAGGGTGAAGATGACGATCCAGATGATGTCGACAAAGTGCCAGTACAATCCGGCGATCTCCACCTGCTCGGACTTGGCCGGAGGAATGCGGTCCCGGGCAATAAGCCAGATCAGGATCGCCATCCAGATCATCCCCAGAACCACGTGGACCTTGTGGGTCCCGGTCAGCACGTAGTACGAGGACCCGAAGGTGCTGGACGTCAGGGTCAGGCCGTAGTCGATGTACTTGAGGTAGCTGTTGAACTCCATCCCCAGGAAGATGCCACCCATGGCGATCACCGCCAGGAGCCACATGATGGCGTGCTTCTTCCTTCCCAGCTGGACGGCGTGGAGTGCCAGCACCATGGCCAGGGAGGAGAAAAGGAGGACCGTCGTGCTGATCGTGGTGATCAGCACGTCGAAGATCTCTGCAGGATAGGGCCCGACCACGGCCCGCCCCTTGTACACCATGTAGGTGGAGATCAGCGTCCCGAAGAAGAGACACTCGGAGGCGATGAAGGTCCAGAATCCCAACTTGAAGTTGGAGATCCCGGTGGTCGTATGCCCGTGATCGTCCACTGCCGCTGCTGCCTGAGCCATATCGTTACGTATCCGTTCGTCTCGGTCGCATAGGAGGTGCCGCTCAGTGGCCTTCAGGGAAGGCCGGCTCCATGCCCCACTTGAAGATGCAGAAGAGTACCGGCAGGAAGCCCAGGACAATGACCCACCAGATGCCAGTCATCACCAGTGCCCACACCAGGGTGATGGAGGCCGCCAGCAGGATGGGCCAATACGATGGGTTGGGCATGACCGGCTCACTCTCCGGCTCTTCCATGGTGACAGCCAGGATAGACTCCCGCTCACCCTTGTTCCACAGGGGCTCACGGCTCTGGACCTGGGGGATGCCAGGGAAGTTGTAGTGGTGAGGGGGCGAGGGCATGGACCACTCCAGGTGAGGGGCGCCCCAGGGATTGGCCGAAGCCTTCTCACCACTCCGCCAGCTCTTCACCAGGTTCCAGACCATGATCACGGCCGAGATGGCGAAGATGAACGCCCCGATGGTGGAAAGCTGATTGTAGATGTCCACATTCAGGTCGGCGGAGTAGGTGTAGATCCGCCGGGGCATCCCGAAGATCCCCGCGAAGTGCATGGGGAAGAAGGTCAGGTTGAACCCGATCATGGTGGTCCAGAAATGCCACTTCCCCAGCGTCTCATCCAGGAAGCGTCCCCGGACCTTGGGGAACCAGTAGTACAACCCGGCCCACAGCCCCATCATGGCCCCGCCTACGATGACGTAGTGGAAGTGGGCCACGATGAAGTAGGAGTCGTGTTGCTGCAGGTTCACCGGTGCCGATGCGTGCATGATTCCGGAGAGCCCACCCACGGTGAAGACGGCCACCAGTCCCACCGCGAAGAGCATGGCGGTGGTGAACTTGAGCGACCCGCCCCACATGGTGGCGATCCAGTTGAAGATCTTCACCCCCGTGGGGATGGCGATGATCATGGTAGCCGCCACGAAGAAGGAATCGGCGATGGGGCCGAGTCCCACGGTGAACATGTGGTGGCTCCACACGCCCCACCCGATGAAGCCGATGAGGAGTCCGGCGTAGACCACGATGGGGTAGCCGAAGAGGGGCTTCTTCGAGAAGGTGGGGATGACGTCTGAGATTACCCCGAAGGCCGGAAGGATGAGGATGTACACCTCGGGGTGACCAAACAACCAGAAGAGGTGCTGCCAGAGAACCGGGTCACCCCCTCCTGTGGGTTGGAAGAACACCGTGCCGAAAATCCGATCGAACCCCAGGTAGATCAGGGCCACACCGATGACGGGAATGGCAGTAATGAGGAGGAAGCTGGTCACGAAGGTCATCCACGTGAACAGCGGCATCCTCATCAACTTCATCCCCGGGGCCCGCATGTTGATGATGGTGGTGATGAAGTTCACCCCACCCGCAATGGACGCGATCCCCAGGATAGAGAGCCCGATGAGCCAGAAGTTGGTATTCTGCCCCGGCGAGAACTCGGGCATGGTCAGGGTGGCATACCCTACCCAGGACGCATGGGGCGCCGCCCCGAAGAGGAACGATGAGTTCAGGTAGATCCCCCCGAAGAGGAAGACCCAGTAGGACAGGGCATTCAACCGGGGGAAGGCCACGTCCCGGGCCCCGATCTGCAGGGGCACCACGTAGTTGAAGAACGCCACCGCCATGGGCATGGCCACCAGGAAGATCATGGTGGTGCCGTGCATGGTGAAGAACTGGTTGTAGACCTCAGGCGTGATGAGAGTCTGCTCCGGGAACATGAGCTGGACCCGGATTGCCAGCGCCTTCACGCCGCCCACGAAGAAGAAGAATGTAGCGGTCACGAAGTACATGATCGCGATCCGCTTGTGGTCGACTGTGGTGATCCAGCTCCACAGCCCCGTCTCCTCCTCGTGGGAGGTGGCCTCCGTCACAGGTGCTTCAGTTCCAACCGACGACATGTATCGCTATCCTCGCTGCCGAGATGATCCCGGGGTGGCTACTTGAGGCTCAGGAGGTAGGCGGCAATGGCCTCAACCTCCTCGTCGGACAGACCCGTGGCGGGCCAGTTTCCGCCTTCGTACTCCGTGCCGGGCATGGCCACCTGGGCCTTGATGCCCTGCGGATCCTTGATCCAACGGACCAGATTCTCCTGGTTGTTCTCCATGATTCCAGCGGCCAGCGTCCTTCGCGTCCCGAAGAGGGTCAGGTTCGGGGCGATGATGCCCTGAGCCGACGTCCCCTCCACGGCATGGCAGGCGATGCAGGTGGAGTTGAGGAAGGCATCACGGCCCATGGCCACCATGGGATCCTCGTCCCGGGGGACCTGCTGGTCCACCGCTTCCTCCTCCTCCACGTCACCGGCCATCTGGAGCTCCACTTCCTCCTCTGAGGGAGCTCCCTGAGGCGCCGCCCCTTCCGAGGCGAACCATCGGTCTACCCAGTCCTCGAACTCATCCTCGCTGGCCACGATGACCCGCTTGGCCATGAGGGCATGGGACTGGCCGCAGAACTCGGCACACTGACCCATGTAGACCCCGGTCTCCAGGGGAGTGAAGTAGAGCCAGTTGTACTTGGGGTCCTGCCCTTCCCGGACGGCCGGAACGGGATTCACGTCCCGCTTCCCGCCCAGTTTGGGGACCCAGAAGGAGTGGATCACATCGCTGGACTCGAGCCGCAGGCTCACTGGCCGATCCACTGGGAGCCAGAGTTCATTGGCCGTGGTGACGCCCTGTTCGGGATAGTGGAACTCCCACCAGAACTGGTGCCCCGTCACCTCCACCAGCATGGCGTCATCGGAGACGGGCCGCTGGGTGGCGAAGACGGCCTGGATGGTGGGGATGGCGATGGCGATGACGATGAGGGCCGGCCCTACCGTCCAACCAATCTCCAGCCCCAGGTGACCCCGGATCTGCTTGGGTTCCTCGTCCTCCGACTTCCTCCTGTACTTGACCAGGACCCAGGCCAGGAGGACCCACACCACCGCCAGGATGAGCATCGTCCACCAGAAGATGCTCACATAGAGGGAGTGGATGATCTCGGCGAAGTCCGTATGGGGGCTGATCGTGGATTGGGGGTAATCCTCAGCGCAGCCCACCATGAGGAGGGGAAGGGCGAGAAGAGCCACAAGCCGGGCTCCGAGCCCGGCCCCATCCCTTTCTCCGCCGATCATCCTTCGCAGTTCTGCCGCACGCTTTCGCATCAGGCGCATAAGCCTACCCGATCTCCGCTATAGCTCCGCACTGTCACCCACACCGAGCCCAGTCCTGCAGGGGGAAGGGAGGGAGCAGCGCAGCCTTGGGTTGTACCCGGCCGGCATCCGGTCCGGGGAACTGTAGGTCAGGTTCAGGTGTCCAGAGGGATGGCTTCATCCAGGAGCATGACGGGAATACCGTCGCGAACCGGATAGAGAAGCCGACCATCAGAACGGACCAGTGCCTCGCTGAGAGGCTCTTCAACCTGGTGACCACCCCGATTCATCACCTGGCCCTGGGCCATGGACGCATTGATGCGGTCCAGCAGCTCGGGATCGGCAGGTACGACCGACTGTTTGGTCTCGGGACACACCAGTATTTCCAACAGATCAGGATCCACCATCTAACATTCGCATCGCCGTGTCAACCGGAATTCCGCTCCCTCGGATCGCCTCCTGGGAGAGGGGGGCGGTTGCCCCTTCCCGGCAAAGGTTGAATAACTTAGCACATGGTTCCGAAGGGCGCGAGGCGCTCCTCCGGTGAACCCACACTCCCAACTTCCAGCGTGCTACCATGCGACGATCCCTTCCCAAGGCTCTCCTCACCCTCCTCATCTTGCCCTTCCTCGTCGTGGCGGCGGGATGCCAGGACGACGACGGCGCCTTCTCTGCTGCCGAGGCCGATGAAGCCCGAACGCTCCCTCCCCGCGGTTCGGCGTGGGTGATCTTCGATCAGGACACGGTCCTGGCAGAGGTGGCCGACACCCCGGAGGACCGGGAGCGGGGGCTGATGCACCGGACCGAAGTACCCGACGGCACCGGCATGCTCTTCGTCTTCGATGACATGGGCACCCGGCAGTTCTGGATGCGGAACACCTACGTCCCACTGGACATTGCGTTCATGGACATCAATCAGCGGGTCGTAGACATTCAGCAGATGGAGCCGGAAACCGACGAATTCACCGAGTCTGCAGCACCGGCCATGTTTGCCCTCGAGGTTCGATCCGGCTGGTTCGAGGAGCAGGGGATCAGCCAGGGCTCGGAAGCTCAGATCGTCTTCGGACGGCGCTGAGCAGCCCGCTAGAAGTCTGATCGGAAAGTGGGGCGATCAGACTTCTAGAATACCACGGCGGCAACCAGAGCCGACATGACCAGGGCGAACCCCACGGATACGACGACACTGGATGTGATCCTTTCCTGGCCGGCCATGACCGCCGCTCCCGTCC
>PWWP01000053.1 GCA_003562075.1 Gemmatimonadota bacterium | reverse complement strand
ATGCCCACAGACATCACCGGGACGGAGGTCATCGAGGAGGACCGGAGCACGGGGCGGCGGGTCTTTCGGTTCGTGAAGGGACCCGTCTTTGCCAACGTGGTCCTGGCCGATGAGATCAACCGGACCCCGCCCAAGACCCAGGCGGCCCTCCTGCAGGCCATGCAGGAGAAGACGGTGACGGCCGGCGGCGAAACCCATCAACTCCCTCGACCCTTCTTCGTCCTGGCCACCCAGAACCCCATTGAGCAGGAGGGGACCTACCCCCTTCCCGAAGCCCAGCTCGACCGGTTCATGTTCGAGCTCCGAATCGGCTACCCCTCCAGAGAAGAGGAGGAGGCTGTGGCCCTCCGGACCACCGGCGCCGAGGAGCCAACGGTGAAGCCCATCATCACCGGGGACCGGCTCATGGATCTCCAGCAGCTCGTCCGCCGCATCCCGGTGGCTCCCTCGGTGGCGGCCCTGGCTGTCCGCCTGGTCCGCTCCACCCGTCCCGACACGGAGGAGGCACCGGCTTTTACCCGCCAGTACGTGGCATGGGGAGCGGGACCGCGGGCTTCTCAGTATCTTGTCCTGGGAGCCAAGGCCCGGGCCGCCATCCGAGGCGAGCCCGTTCCCAACTACGAGGACGTCCGGGCCATGGCGCCCCTGGTGCTGGCCCACCGGATCGTCCCCGGGTTCGAGGCCGAAGCGGATGGGATCTCGGCCCGAAATGTCATCGAAAAGCTGCTCGAGGAAAGTGAGGCATGGATCTGAGTCGAAGTACCGGGGAGGGTGACGACCACCCTCCGAGTCGTCGGGCCTGGGAGCCCAGATCATGATCGGCGTCCTCCTAGGGGTGGCCGGTGTTCTTCTCCTTCTTTCAGCTGGCCTCTCCGCTGTGGAGTCGGCCGTCTTCTCGGTGAGCGCCTCCCGCCTCCGGACCATGCGGGAGGAGGGGTTCCGTCGAGCCGATGCCCTTCATCAGGTCCGCTCCCAGATCTCCGGGATGCGGAGCACCCTCTTCTATCTGAACACCGCCCTGAACCTCCTGGTGGTGACGCTGGGAGTCCTGGCAGCCGTGGGGGCCCTGGGGATGGGGGCAGCGGCATGGGCCCTCCCGGTGGGGATCGTAGTCACGTGGTTCGTGGCCGAAGGCCTGCCCCGGATCCTGGCCAGTCGGTCGGCCATCCGGATCGGGCTCCTGGCGGCCCCCGTTCTCCTTGTCCTGGAACGGTTGGCCCGGCCCCTCCTCTTTCCTCTCCTCTGGCTCGAGACCACCCTGGGAGGCCGGGGGAACGGGGAGGGTGGACAGGATCCGGAAGAGCGGGAGCTCCAGGAGTTGGCTGAGCTGGGTCGGAAGGAAGGTGTCGTCGAAGAGGAGGAGCACCAGCTCGTGGAGCGGGCCTTCCGCATGGATGAACTCGCCGCCTGGGACATCATGACGCCCCGGGTGGACATCTTCGCCTGGGACGATTCCCTGACCCTGGAAGAGGTGGTGGGGCAGCTTCGGGACGTGCCCTACTCGCGGGTCCCCGTCTACCGGGAGACCATCGATGAGATCTCAGGCATCCTCTACGTCCGAGAGGCCTACCAGGCCTACGTCACGGGCCGAGGCGAGCTCCCCCTCTCCCGGATTTCCCGGGAGCCCTTCTTCATCCCGGGCTCCCTTCCCCTCCCCCGCCTTCTCCGAGCATTCCAGGCACGGCGCATCCACATGGGGATCGTGGCCGACGAGTTCGGCGGCACCGACGGGTTGGTGACGCTGGAGGACGTCATCGAGGAGCTGGTGGGAGAGATCGAAGACGAGACGGATGTCCGGGAGGAACCCATCCACCGCATCTCCCGGACGGAGGCCGAGGTGGAGGGAGGTGTGGAGCTCCGGGAGGTGAACTACGCCATGAACGTCTCCCTTCCGCACCTGGAGCATCGGTCGCTGAACGGCTTCGTCCTGGAGGAGTTGGGTCGAGTCCCGGAAACTGGCGAGCGGGTGGAGCTGCCGGGGCTGGAGGTCGAGATCCTGGAAGCCACCGAGACCCAGATCGTCCGGGCTCGCCTGCGAAAGACCCAGGGGGCCCAGCCAGAGACGGCGAAGTAACCGGCGCCCCGCCTGACGGATGCCCTCCCGAGCCGGAATGCGCTTCGGCGCTCAGCCACGGCAATGGCCACCACGCCGGGGCCGGGCCGCCACCGCCACCGAACGATCCCCCGCCGGGACCGACCCTTCCACCGCACTTGAACCTCCCACTTCAACATCCAACCCCACGAGCCGATCATGGCCATGATCATCCCCTTCCGAGGGAAGACCCCCCAGATTGCCGAAGACGCCTTCATCGCCCCCAACGCCGTCCTCATCGGGGACGTCCGGGTGGAAGCCCGAGCCAGCGTGTGGTTCGGGGCCGTCCTCCGAGGGGACGACCCTGAGAATCCCATCGTGATCCAGGAAGGCGCCAATGTGCAGGATGGAGCCATCGTCCACGTAGGGACCTGGGGACCGACGGTGGTGGGTCCCGGCACCACGGTGGGCCACGGAGCCGTCTTCGAGTCGTGTGAGATCGGGGCCGGGACGGTGGTGGGGATGAACGCCGTCATCCTCCAGGAGGCCGTGGTGGGAAGGGAGTGCCTCCTGGCTGCCGGCACCGTGATCCTGGAGAAGGCCCGAATCCCGGATCGGAGTGTCGTGGCAGGAGTGCCGGGGAAGGTGAAGAAGACGCTGGAAGGCTCGGCGGCAGGCTGGGTCACCCGGAGCGGGAAGCACTACGTGGAGCTCTCCAGGGAGTACCTGGCGGAGGGCGTGGATGGGCGGCCTGGTTGAACGTGGCCAACCCATTGCAGGGAGTCGGGGGCGGTAGGCCACCATGGCCCTCCGGGATGCCCATGACCCAAGAAAAGGGCGAGTTGGCCGGCCGCATCCCGAGCCGGTCCGGCTGGCTCAGGGGAACTGGTTCCAGCGGGCCCCTCAGTACCCCACTGCCGTTCCGTCTGGAATGCGAGGATCGGGCACGCCGATGCGCATACCGGTGTCCAGTTCGATGACGATGGAGTGGGCCGCGCCCTGACGGCTACGGGACTCCACCGTGTGGCCCATGGCCTCCAGTCTGGAGATCAGCTCCGGTTCGGCCATGGACTCTTCCACGGTGACCCGGTCCGGAAGCCACTGGTGGTGGAATCGGGGAACGGACAGCATGTCCAGGGGGTCCATCTGGAACGCCGTTCGGTTCAAGACGAGCTGCAGAACGGTGTTGATGATGGTCCGACCTCCGGGAGAGCCGACGACGGCCACCAACTCACCGTCGCGGGCTACGATCGTAGGACTCATGGATGAGAGCATCCGCTGTTCAGGCCGGGCCAGGTTGGGATCGGTCCCGATGAGACCGCCCTCATCAGTGATCCCGGGTCCGGCGTTGAAGTCCCCCATCTCGTTGTTCAGGAGGAAGCCGGCCCCGGGCACGGTGATATGGGAGCCGTATCCTCCCTCCAGTGTGTAGGTGACCGAGACGGCCATCCCCTCTGCGTCCACCACCGAATAGTGGGTTGTTTCCTCCGCCTCCACCGTCGGCTGCACGTCGGCCACCGACGACTCACCTGCCCGCTCCGGGTCGAGCTGGGCCCGGAGCTCCTGGGCGTACTCCTTGCTTGTGAGCCGTTCCAGGGGAACGTCAGCGAAATCCATGTCCGCCAGGTGGGCGGCCCGATCCCGGAAGGCGAAGCGCATCGCCTCCGCCACATGGTGTACGTACTCCGGAGAGTTGTGGCCCATGGCCTGCAGGTCGAACCCTTCCAGGATGTTGAGCATCTGGACGATGGCAGTGCCGCCACTGGAGGGCGGCCCCATCCCCAGGACCTCATAGCCCAGGAAGGTGCCCTGAACGGGAGCCCGCTCCACAGCCTGGTAGAGCTCCAGGTCCTCGTGGGTGATGAGACCTCCGCCCCGTTCCATCTCCGCTACCAGCAGGTCGGCCGTTTCTCCCCGGTAGAAGCCGTCACGGCCCTCGTCCCGAATCCGCTCCAGGGTCCGAGCCAGGTCGGGCTGCTGCCATAGCTCGCCGGCCTCGTAGGGAACCCCATCCCGGGAGAAGACCTGGACACTGGTGTCATATCCGCGCTCCTCCATCCGGGAGACGGCCCCTGCAATTGAGCCGGCCAGACTCGAGGTGAGTTCGATGCCCTCCCGAGCCAATCCCACGGAGGGGTCCACCAGGCGGGCCCACTCCATGCCCCCCAACCGCTGGTGGGCAAGCTGGAAGCCCGCCACCGTCCCAGGTACCCCCACCGATACGTGGCTCCGGTGGCGGATCTCCCGGGAGAACTCCCCGTCCTCATCGAAGAACATCTCGGGGTGGCTGGCCAGCGGTGCCTTCTCGCGGAAATCGAAGGTGGTGCTCTCTCCCTCAGGGGTTCGCACCACCATGAAGCCTCCCCCACCGATGTTGCCGGCCGACGGATTGGTCACCGCCAGGGCAAAGCCAACCGCGATCGCTGCATCCACGGCGTTCCCACCCTCCGCCAGCACCTCGCCCCCGACCTGGCTCGCCCAGGGGTTCGTGGAGGCGACCACGCCGTGTTGGACGGCCAGAACCTCCCCGGCAGGGACCGAGTGGAGTTGTGTTGCTCGCTGTCCCGGCTCCTGTGCCGACTCCTGCACCGGCTCCTCACAGGCCACCGGCGCCAGGAGCGCCAGAAGAACGAGGACGACGCGGAGGAAGCCCCGCTCCGGGCGTAGCATCCTGGCAGGGGGGATGGGGCGGTCGGAGGGTGAAGCCATGTTCGGTTTCGGCTGAGAGGAGCTGGACGGGTCGATCAGAGAACGTATGCCCACCACGGGCTCGGTGCACCTCGGCGGGAGTCCATGGAGGAGAGAACGCGGATGGGAGGGGACACCCCGGTGGATGGGGCCGGTCGCCGCGAAGGACGAAGCCGGACGCCGCGAAGGACGATGGCAGACACCCCGGCGAACAGAGCCGGACGCTGAGGAGAACGGAACCGGACACCCAGGCGACCAGAGCCCGATCCCGAGGCGAACGAAGCGTCCCGGGCAGGGTAACCTGGAGCCGACCGATCGCGCTCACCAGGGCCACCGGTAAGGCTTACCAAGCCACCGGTAACGTTTGCCAGACCCACGGTAACGCTTACCAGGCCCACGATCTGAGGGAGAACTCATGCTGGGTACGCTGGCCCTCTGGACACACCTCATCGTTCCCGGGGGTGTAGATCCGGACTCCACCAGGGCTCTCATGGATCCGCCTCCGAGCCCCGCGTCGGGCTACCAGGTCCAGGAGACCCCAGGTGATCTGGAGGAACGCTTGACCGAGCAGGAGGTGGGGATTCTGGAGCTGCTGAACCGGGTGGACCGAGAACGGATGACGCGCCAGGATCGCCTCGTGATCCCAGACCGGTTTGCCGACGACCCCCTGGACCACAGCCCCTTTCCCAGGGCGGTGGACCTGCTGGCGGACCACCCGAAGGCCCTTCTCGTACACCAGCCCCTCCAGGCCTGGGCTGCCTACGAGAATGGTGAGCTGGTCCGATGGGGCCCGGTGAGCACCGGCCGGGAGGCGCACCCGACCCCCAGCGGTCGATTCTTCCTGACCTGGCGCTCCCAGGGGCGGACGAGCACGGTGAACCCGGACTGGTATCTGGAGTGGTATTTCAACTTCCACAACGAGCGTGGGCTCTCGTTCCACCAGTACGAGATGCCCGGTCGACCAGCCAGCCACGCCTGCGTTCGGCTCCTGGAACGGGACGCCCGCTGGCTCTACGACTGGGGCCAGGGCTGGACGCTAGATGAAACGGAGCGGGAGATTCTCGAAGAAGGCACCCCGGTCTGGATCCTGGGGGATTACGACTTCGACGCCCCGCCGCCCTGGCTCGACCAGGACACCCCCCATCCGCCGGTTTCCATCGATGAGATCGAGGCGTGGGTGCGGGAGGATGGTTCGTAGCGGGCCGGAGGATAGCTCGTCGAAAGGCTGTTCGATAAGAGGAGGAGGGTCGGGGATCCGTCCTGGCCAGGCCCCACTTCCTGATTTCCTGGCGGGACCCCCACCCTAGAAGGCTATGCCTCCGGGTCGCCGCCTACGATGGAGCTCCCTGGCGTTCCCAACGGTGGCGCCTCTACTTCTTCAACAGCCTTCTATCTTTTGAGTCCACTTGTTTTCCCCAAGCTGCTCCGAGACCCTCCCATGTCCAGAATCCCCGGCCCACCAGTCAACCGAATCCGCCCCTTCGCCTTCGTCGCCCTGGCCACCCTCATCTGCACGGTGGCCCTGGCTCCCCCCGCCGGTCTCTCAGCTCAGGATACGACCCATGGCGCGGCCTCGGCGTCTCTGGCCGACTCCCAACGCCCCATGACCTTCCTGGACGTCCAGGAGATGCGGTCCTGGGGCTCGCCGGCTCCCAGCCCCGATGGTCAGTGGCTTCTACACACCGTGACTACTCCCGACTGGCAGGCCGACGAACGGCAAACCGACATCCACATCGCATCACTGGAGGACGGGGCACCGTCCAGCCGCAGGCTGACCTTCTCGGAGGCCGACGACACGGACCCCACCTGGGGCCCCGATAGCGACTTTTTCGTATTTCGATCCAACCGGGATGCGCCAGACGGCGCCTCAGGTCAGACCCAGCTCTACCTCATGCACCCGGACGGAGGCGAGGCTCGGCGGATCACGAATGCGCCCGAGGGCGTCTCCACCTTCGCCTTCAGTCCCGATGGCCAGTGGCTCGTGTTCCGGAGTGGAGAGAGTGGCAAGGAGCAGCTCCACCGACTCCGTACGGCAGAGCTCAGCGATCGGTCGGGACGTCCCGGCGAAGTGGAGGCCGAAGCCGTCACCGAACACGAGGCAGGTGTCCAGGCGTGGGAGTGGGCACCGGACGGGGAGTACCTCTACTACATCGTCGCTGACTCGGTAGATGAGGGCGATCGGTTGCGAAGGGAGGAGGGCTTCACGGTAGCCATCCGGAACCAGGAGACGCCCCTGTCCTCGCTGCGCGTGGTGGAGATGGGCTCGCTGACTAGCGCTCATCTTGCGGGGGGCTCCGACTATTCGGTCACCGATCTCACGATCTCGGCCGATGGGCGCTGGGTCGGCTTTGTGGGCGGCTCGACCCAGCGCTACGAGCGAAACACCACCCAGGAACGTCTCTATTCCGACCTCTACCTCCTGGAGACCTCCGACGGCTCGGTGGAACGACTGACCGATGCGTATGAGGCCGGCCCCGGGGGACCGCACTTCTCGCCGGACAGTCGCTGGGTTGCCTTCACCGCCCCCGAGGAGATGAACAGGTACACCATGGGGAACCGGCGGCTCTACCTGCGAGCCGTAGACGACCGGGGCGGGGATTGGGAGGTTCTGGGCCGGGACTTCGACGGCCACCTCTCAGTCGCCTTCTGGTCTGACGACGGCGACACCCTCTACTTCAACGAGGGGATCCGAGCCACCCGCCAGCTCATGGCCCTGGATCTCGCCACTGACCAAGTGCGGCAGGTCACCCGGGAGGAGGCCACCATCGGGGTGAGCCGTGACGAGGACACCGGCACCCTCCTGGTGAACTACCAGGATCCAACGACCCCCTCCACCCTGTACTACGTGGCATCCAGCGACGCCCTCCCGGACCGATCCCTCTGGACCCGACTCACCCACGTGAACCCACAGATCGAGGAGCTGGCCCTGGGCGAAACCAGGGTGGTCACCTGGGAGGCTCCGGACGGCCAGGAGGTCGAAGGGGTCCTCACCCTCCCGGTAGGCTATGAACCCGGCCAGACCTACCCCCTCATCGTGGCCATCCACGGCGGCCCGGCCTCCGCCGACGTTCTTCGGTTCAATGGAGGGTACGGCGCACAGATCTATGCCGGAGCCGGGTATGCGGTGCTGAAGCCCAATTACCGCGGTTCCACCAATTACGGCGAAGCCTTCCGCACGGGCATCGTGGGGAACTACTTCCCTCCGGGGTACGACGATATCATGGCCGGCGTGGACCACCTCATCGCCGAAGGCGTGGTGGACGGGGACCGGATGGGAGCCCTGGGATGGAGCGCAGGCGGTCACTGGTCCAACTGGATCCTGGTGAACACGGACCGGTTCCAGGCCATCAGCTCCGGGGCGGGGACCTCCAACTGGATCTCCATGTACGCCCAGAGCGACGTGCAGCGAAACCGCCAGTTTTATCTGGGTGACGAGCTTCCCTACCACGATTTTGACCCCTACTGGGAGCAGTCCCCCCTCAAGTACATCGCCAATGCCTCCACCCCCACCATGATCCACGTGGTGGAAGGCGATCCCCGGGTACCGAGTCCCCAGTCCGTGGAGCTCCATATGGCGCTGGTGCAACTCGGCGTGCCCACCGAACT
>PWWP01000104.1 GCA_003562075.1 Gemmatimonadota bacterium | reverse complement strand
CTCATCTTCGAGCAGACCGGCCAGGAGACCTCGGTGGATCTGGGTGAGATCTCCTGGTCCGATGTGGCCTTCAACGCCGACGCCCACATGGTCTGGCGGGTTCCCGGGGGACTCCTGACCTACGCTGGCCTGGGTGGGACCGCCCATATCCTCCGGGGAGGTGGCCGAGCCATCGAAGACACCTTCATCGAGGATCTCCTGGATTCAGTCCGGGCCGGGATGAACATCCATGGCGGAGTGGAGGCGCCGGTCCACGAGCGCCTCCGGTTCGTGGGCGAGGCACGTTTTGAGGTCCTGGAGAATCTCCGGTACCTCCAGCTTCGGACCGGGGTGCAACTCATGTTCGGCGGGAACGGCACCGGACCCCGGTGAGGACTCGGGAGACGGGAATCCTGCTCCCGGCAGCTTCCGGACTCCTCCTGACCCTCAGCCTCCCACCTGTCCCCATCCCCATTCTGGCGCCGGTGGCCCTGGCGCCCCTGGCCTTCCACCTGGCTCGTCTCCCAGCCGGGTTTCAGGGCACCCGGGAGGCGGCCCTGGCCGGTGTCGTTACCGGAAGTCTCCACGCCCTCCTGCTCCTGCACTGGCTCCCCGGTGCTGCCCGCCCCCTCATGGGGGTCCTCATGGGATCGGCTGCCGCCCTTCTGGTCTGGGCCCTGAACGGTGCCTTGGTGGGGGTGGTGACGGCCCTGGTCCATCGGGGGGCTGCGCTGGGGAGACTGCCCCTCCCTCTGGGGTTGGCTGCCGGATGGGTCGCACTGGGATGGGCTCCCACGTCTCTGCCCACCATGGGTTTCCCCTGGCTCGGCCCTGAAGGGGCGCTGGTGGAGAGGCCCGCCCTCCTGGGGGTGAGCGAGCTCGTGGGGAGCGCCGGTGTGGCCGGGGTCCTGGCCTTCTCAGGAGGAGCGCTGGGGTGTTGGCTAGCGGGGAAGCAGGCCCCGGGCGGTGCCGGGCCGGGATGGCTCGGGGGAGCGATCCTCCTCCTGATGGCCAGCGCCTCATTCGGGTTTTTCCAGGCCTCACCCGCTGACCTTCAGCCGGTCATGGAGAGCCCTCGTCTTCCGGCTCAACCTGATCCGGCGCAAGGACCGATTCGGGTCGCTCTCCTCTCTCTGGAAGCCGGGCCTTCCCTCCTGGCTGACGCCCCGGCCCGTGAGGCCCACTTTCCCAGGGCACTGGACACCCTCATGACCCAATTGTCTCCTGGGGAGGTGGAGTTCGTCCTCTGGCCCGAATCGCCTACCGGAACGGTGGCCCCGGCCTTGGAACGGGAGTTGGCTCGACGGTGGGCTCAGCGTCTCCAGGTCCCCATCGCCTTCGGAGCCCTGGATCCTGAGGGGGCCACCCACATCCCGGGTCGGCCTCGACGAAATCGTCTCTTCCTGGCCTGGCCCGGCGAGGTCGACGCAACCCTTCTCCGGGAGAAGAGGCGCCTCATCCCCATCCTGGAGCCGCGCCCCCGCCCGGTTGAATGGTCGGGAGATGGAGCCGAAGATGGCGCCTTCTTCGTCCCCCTGGGCGACGCCCATCAGCCACGGGAGGAGGCAGGCGAAGGCGTCAGGATGCGACTCCAGGACTCTCACGGACTCACCATGGGAGGGCTCATCTGCTTCGAAGCCCTCTTCTCGGGGGAAGGGCTCCGGCAACGGAGGGAAGGCGCACGGATCCTCCTTCTGCCCATGAACGAAGGGTGGCTGGCAGGGCGGGGGGGAGGGGTCCTGGAGAGCGCCCGTCGTCAGCACGAAGCCGCAGCCGTGCTCCGTGCCGTGGAGACACGGGTGCCAGTCCTCCGAAGTGCAGTGGGGGGACGGGCCGGCGCCTGGGGAGTGGACGGACGGGCCCTCCCGGCCACCCACCGGCAGGTGGAGGGCATGGGCCAGGTCGTGGTGGCGGATGTGATCCCCGGGGGGACCCTGGCTCCCATGGCGGCTCGGGGAGGAGCTGGGGTGGCGGGGATTCTGGCTCTCTTGGCGCTAGGCTGGGCGGCGATGCCGGCCCGACGAGTGGACCGGAAAGGACCTGAGGTTGAACCCCTCCAGCGGTAGGTCTATATTTCCAGTTCTCTGGACGGGCCTCTCGGGCCCGTTTTCTTTACGGCGTGGGAGCATGGTTCCATGAAGAAAGGCATTCACCCCGAGTACAATCCGGCCCGGATCGTGTGCTCGTGCGGCAACATTATCGAAACCCGATCCACCGTAGGCGACTTGAGCGTGGAAATCTGCGCAGTCTGCCACCCCTTCTACACCGGCAAGCAGCGTCTTGTGGATACTGCCGGACGGGTTGAGCGGTTCAAGCGGAAGTACTCCAAAGAGTCCTCCTCCTGACAGGAAATCCCCGGGCGTCCGGGGGATTGGCCATGCTGGACGAGCGTATCGAGCGGGGCCTTGCCGAAGCCGAAGAGCGGTTTCGGGCTGTCGACGTGCGCCTGGCCGACCCGGAGGTGGCTCGAGACCCGGCCCGGCTCCGGGAGCTGGGACAGGAGCGGTCCGAACTGGCACCGGTGGTGGAGGCGGCCGCGGAGCTCCGGACTCTGTCGGCCGAACTTGAAGGGGCCAGGGAGCTTGCCCTGGAGGCCGAGGATCCGGAGATGGCCGGGTTGGCCCGGGCGGAGGTGGCGGAGCTGGAGCGTCGGATCTCGGAGCTGTCGGACCGGGCCCGGCGCCTTCTGGTACCTGCCGATCCCCTGGACGACCGGCCAGCCGTGGTGGAGGTGAGGGCCGGCACGGGAGGGGATGAGGCCGGCCTCTTCGCTGCCGACCTGGTCCGCATGTACCGACGCTTTGCCGAGCGGGAGGGTTGGACGATTGAACTGGTGGATCTGTCTGAAGGGATTCCGGGGTCGGTCCGGGAAGCGGTCTTCGTGGTCAGAGGGCCCCACGCCTACGGCGCCCTCCGCTACGAGTCAGGCGTCCACCGGGTCCAACGGGTCCCGGAGACCGAGTCCGGGGGCCGCATCCACACCTCGGCGGCCACCGTGGCCGTCCTGCCCGAGGCTCGGGAGGTGGACGTCCAGATTGATCCGTCCGACCTTCGGGTGGATGTCTTCCGTTCTTCCGGGCCCGGTGGCCAGTCGGTGAACACCACCGACTCGGCAGTCCGGCTCACACACTTGCCCACTGGGCTGGTCGTCACCTGCCAGGATGAGAAGTCGCAACACAAGAACAAGGCCAAGGCCATGAAGGTGTTGCGGTCCCGTTTGTTGGACCGGAAGGTGGCCGAACAGGAGGCCCAGCGGGCCCGGGAGCGAAAGGCTCAGGTGGGCACCGGGGACCGTTCGGCCAAGATCCGAACGTACAACTTCCCCCAGAATCGGGTGACGGACCACCGGATCGGGCTGACCCTGCACCGGTTGGAAGAGACGCTGGAAGGGGACCTGGAAGAGTTGGTGGAGGGCCTCCGGCTGGCAGCCGAGGAAGAGCGACTCAGGGAAGAGGGGTGAGGCGGTGGATGCGTCCACTGACCGGCAGCCTTCCTTCCACGACCCGGTGGACCCTCCCCCGGCCGGCGAGCCCTGGACCGTTCTCCGATTGCTCCGCTGGAGCACCCAGTACCTGGAGGAGAAGGACGTTCCTGATGGACGCCTGGACCTGGAACACCTCCTGGCTCATGTACTGGCGACGACTCGGCTGGAGCTGTACCTCCAGTTCGAACGCCCCCTCACCGACGAGGAGCTGAGTGCATTCAAGCCCCTCCTCCTGGAGCGGGCCAATCGACGGCCTCTCCAGTACATCCTGGGACGCGCTCCTTTCCGGGAGCTGGATCTGCAGGTGGACGAGCGGGTTCTTATTCCCCGGCCCGAGACGGAGGAGTTGGTGGAAGCAGTTCTGGCCCGGGTCAGGGAGTGGGGAAGGGAGGGATTGAGCGCAGTGGACGTGGGAACGGGGAGTGGGGCTATCGCCCTGTCTCTGGTCACGGAGGGCCCTTTCCGAAAGGTTGTGGCCATCGATCGGTCTTCGGACGCTTTGAAGGTGGCTGAGGCCAACCTGCAGGAGTCGGGGCCGGCTGGAGCCCGGGTGGAGCTCCGGGAGGGAGATCTCCTGGATCCAGTGACCGGGGATGAGCGATTCCACGTAGTGGTGGCCAATCTGCCCTATGTGAGCCGACAGGAGTTCGGGGAGCTGGAGCCCGAGGTTCGGGAGTGGGAGCCTCAGGGGGCACTGGTGGCCCGGGATGGAGGGTTGGAACTCATCCGGCGCCTGGTGTCCAGGGCCCCGTCGGTTCTCCATCCTGGAGGGCTGCTGGCCCTGGAGGTCGGAGCGGACCAGGCCAGGCAGGTGGCCCAGGCCATGGATGAGGAGGACGCCCTGGGGGCGCCCCTGATCCTACGAGATCTGGCTCGCCGGGATCGAATCGTTCTGGCGACCATGGACGGTCCCTGAGGGTTGGATCGAGGCCGAACTGGACAGGAAGAGCCGGACCCGTCACGGGATCGCCCCGGACGGGGAGCGAAATCAAGCGAATGCAGGGGAATTGAGGATGTCGAAGATTACGGAGATGGCGAAGGACCTGGGGCAGGCGCTGGGTCGGACCGATGAGTACCAGGCCCTGAAGCGCGCGGCCGAGACAGTGGACGATGACAAGGACCTGGCGGCCCTCCGGACTGAGTTGGAAAAGCTGGAGTCGGAGATGGTCTCACTCCTCCAGAGCGGGAATGAGCCGGAGGACGAGCAGAAGGAGCGCTACGAGAAACTGGCCCGCGACCTGCAGGCGAAGCCCCAGTACCAGCGCTTGGTCGCAGCGCAGACCAACTTCGACAAGCTCCTCAAGAAGGTGAACGAGACCATCTCCTCGGGGATCCAGGAGGGCGCCCAGGGCCGGATCATTCTCCCCAACTGACGGGAGGCGCCAGAGATGCGGTCCCTCAAGGTGTTCAGGGATCCGGTCTACCGGATCATCGAGCCGGTGACCCGCCTCCTGGTCCGGTGGCGGATCCATCCCAACGCCATCTCCACGGTCGGCTTCCTGGCGACGGTGGCGGCAGGATTCCTCTTCCACCTGGATCATGTCCGGTGGGCCGGCTTCTGCGTACTCCTGGGCGGGGTCCTCGACATTTTTGACGGGCGGGTGGCCCGGGAGAGTGGGCTGGCCTCCAAGTTCGGGTCCTTCTACGACTCCACCATGGACCGCCTCAGTGAGATCGTGGTCTTTCTGGGGCTCCTGTCCCTCTACAACCAGTATGGACGGGAGCTGGCCGATGTCTGGATGGTCTACGTGATCTTCCTGGCCATGGGTGGGTCCATGATGGTGAGCTATACTCGCTCCCGGGCGGAGGCGCTGGGGCTGGACTGCAGTGTGGGCTTCATGCAGCGGGCTGAGCGAGTGGTCCTCCTGGGAGCCGGTGCCCTCTTTTTCGGACTCATGTGGGATGGATTGATTCTGAAGGTGATCCTCATCATTCTGGCTGTCACCACCATTCTGACTGCCATTCAGCGGATGGTCTGGGTCTATCATAATGCGGCCGGGGTCCCCCTCGACGAGGGAGGCGCCGTGCCAGACCACGTACAAGAAACGGAGAAGCTCAAGTGAGCGATCGACCGGAGATCAAACCAGCAGAAGGACGTCTCGGCATCCTCCTCCCCGGGTTCGGAGCGGTGGGGACGACGGTAGTGGCAGGGGTGGAGGCAGCTCGGAAGGGGCTGGCCAAGCCCATCGGCTCCCTGACCCAGCTGAACACGATCCGGCTGGGGAAGCGAACTGAGGGCCGCACGCCCCTCATCAAGGATTTCGTTCCCTTGACCGAGCTGGAGGACCTGGTCTTCGGTGCCTGGGATCCCATCCCCGACGACGGCTACGAAAGCGCTCTGGAAGCCGGCGTCCTGGAGCGGCACCACCTGGATCCCATGGAGGAGTTTCTCCGTTCGGTGAAGCCCATGCCGGCGGTGTTCGACAAGGAGTATGTCCGACGCCTGGATGGCCCCAACGTGAAGGAAGGATCCAACAAGTTCGAGTTGGCCCAGTTGCTCCGGGAAGACATTCGGCGCTTCAAGGAGGAGAACGATTGCGCCCGCGTGGTCATGGTCTGGTGCGGGTCCACTGAGATCTTCCTCCGGCCCGGCCCGGTTCACCAAACGCTGGAGAGCTTCGAGGCGGCTCTGAAGGAAAGCGATCCAGCCATCGCACCCAGTATGATCTACGCCTACGCGGCCATCATGGAAGGGGTGCCCTATGCCAATGGAGCCCCGAACCTGTCAGCCGACATCCCGGCGCTGGAGGAGGCCGCCGAGGAGCGGGGAGTGCCCCTGGGCGGAAAGGACTTCAAGACGGGCCAGACCCTCATGAAGACCATCCTGGCACCCGGACTCAAGGCTCGGATGCTGGGCATCGATGGTTGGTTCTCCACCAATATCCTGGGGAATCGAGACGGGGCCGTCCTGGATGACCCCGACTCCTTCAAGACCAAGGAGGAGTCCAAGCTCAGTGTGCTGGAGCACATCCTTCAACCTGAGATGTATCCCGAACTCTACGGCAATCTGTACCACAAGGTGCGGATCAACTACTACCCGCCTCGGGGAGACAACAAGGAGGGATGGGACAACATCGACATCAGGGGCTGGATGGGCTATCCCATGCAGATCAAGGTGGACTTCCTCTGCCGGGACTCCATCCTGGCGGCGCCCATCGTCCTGGACCTGGCTCTCTTCCTGGACCTGGCCTCCCGGGCCGGGATGGGGGGGATTCAGGAGTGGCTCTCCTTCTACTTCAAGAGCCCCCAGACGGCACCGGGGCTCTATCCGGAACACGACATCTTCATCCAGCACCGGAAGCTGAAGAACACTCTGCGCTGGCTGGGCGGTGAGGAGCCCCTGACCCACCTGGGCCTGGACTACTACGAGTGAGCCGGACCCCGGGGCTGTTCATCGTGCTGGAAGGCGGGGAGGGGGTGGGGAAGACGACCCAGGCCCGCCGCCTCGCCGATTGGATGCAGTCCCGGGGGATTCCCCACACCTTGGCCCGGGAGCCAGGTGGCACCCGGGTTGGAGAGGCCATCCGCAGCGTCCTCCTGGATCAAAAGGAGCTCTCCATGCCCTCGGAGACCGAGCTCCTCCTCATGTTGGCTGCCCGGGCCGCCTTCGTCCAGGAGGTTGTCCGGCCCGCCTTGGAGGCGGGTGAGGTCATGCTGTCGGACCGCTTCGAATGCTCCACCTTCGTCTATCAGGGTCTGGGCCGGGGATTGGGCCTGGACCGGGTCAGGGAGATGAACACTTTCGCCACCGGGGGGGTCACGCCGGACCTGACGCTGGTCCTGGATCTTCCCACGCAGGTGGCTCTCCGGCGGCAGGCTGTGGCCGGAAAGGTGGCGGACCGTATCGAGGGGGAGGGCGCTTCCTTCCTGGAGCGGGTGGGAGAAGGCTACCGAACCCTGGCGGCCGAGGACCCAAGGGCCGTGCTGGTGGATGCCCAGGGAGATCCGGATCAAGTCCAGCTTCGCCTCCAGGGCCTCCTGACAGAGCGCTTCCCGGAACCCTTCCGTCCTTCCCAGGGTTGAAAGACGCGATGAATCAAACACGCTCTCCTATCGGTCCTGGCGTCCTCCTCCTTCTGGTCCTCCTGGCCGGAGGGTGGTTTCTCCAACGGGGTGTGGCCCAGGACCAGAACGTCTACGTCCAGACACGGCTCCTGGAAGAGGTCATCGACCATATCTCCCAGCGCTTCGTGGAGCCTGTGGATCGCCAGCAGCTCTACCAGTCGGCCATCGATGGGGTGATTGGAGGGTTGGGCGACCCCAACTCCTCCCTCCTGAATGTGGATGATTACGAGAACTTCCGGATCCAGACCGAGGGGGACTACGGCGGGGTGGGGCTGGAAATCGTGGACCGTGACGACTTCATCACGGTGGTGAGCCCTCTCCCCGGCACCCCGGGAGCCCGAGCCGGAATCCGTGCTGGGGATGAGATCATCGAGGTGGAAGGCGAATCAACCCGGGATTGGTCGGCTCAGCAGGCAGTCCAGCTTCTCCGGGGGGCGCCGGGCAGCGATGCCCAGGTCCTCATCCGTCGCCCCGGAGTGGATGAACCCATCGAGTTCACCCTGACTCGGGAGCGAATCCAGCTTCGATCCGTTCCCTTCGCGGCCCTCCTGAACGGGGAGGTGGGATATCTCCCCCTTGGACTATTCAGCGAGACGTCGGCCGGTGAGTTGCGGGCGGCGGCCGATTCCCTCCGTGAGGAGGGGGCCCAGAGCTTCCTCCTGGATCTGCGGGGGAATCCTGGGGGCGTCCTGGACCAGAGCATCGGCATCGCCGACCTCTTCCTGGACCGGGGAGACGCAGTGGCCGAGACCCGGGGTCAGAGCAATGACCAGAACCAGCGCTACCGGGCGTCCACCGAGGATCAGTTTGCCGGGATGCCCCTGGTGGTCCTGGTGGATCGAGGAAGCGCCTCAGCTTCAGAGATCGTGGCCGGAGCTCTCCAGGATCATGATCGAGCCGTCGTCATCGGTGCCCCCACCTTCGGGAAGGGGTCGGTGCAGACCCTCTTCTCTCTCAGCGGCGGGAATGTCCTGAAGCTCACCACTGCCCGGTGGTATACCCCTCGAGGCCGGTCCATCGAGACGCCTGGTGGCACGGAGGAGGAGTCGCCCCACCCGGAGACCGGACCGGAGGAGGAAGGTCTCCAGCAGGCAGCGCCCCCTGAGTCAAATGGTGCCCGGATCGCCCTGACCCTGGATGGCCAGTTCATTCAGGTTCCGGACACGACGGGGCGCCCCACCGTCACGTCCTACGGCGGCCGAACGCTCTTCGGTGGTGGCGGGATCGTTCCCGATCTCCTGGTCCTCCCCGACACCCTGGCCACCGGGGAGCAGGAGGCCGTCCGGCGACTCTTCCGCCATGCAGGTCGAGTCAACACGGCCATCTTCAACCAGGCTGTGGATTTCCTGAACCGAAACGAGGTGGATGGGGCGGACTTCACCTTGCCGGAGGGGGAACTGGACGCCCTGATCCAACGCCTGGAGGCTGAAGGAGTGGAGCTCTCGAGCGGACAGGTCCAGGAGATCTCCCGCTTCCTGACCCGGCAGTTGGAAGGTGAGATCGCCGTCCAGGCCGGAGGCGATCGAGCCCGCTTTCTCCGTCACTATGCGGGGGATTTTCCTCTCCTGCGCGCGCTGGAGATCCTGGAGGTGGCCGATTCCCCTGAGGATCTTTTCGCCCGGGCCGGCTCACAGCTGTCAGGCACCGAGCCCTGACCATCACGGCACTCCTCCTGGCCGTCCTGGTGGGAGGGGCGGTGGGAATGGCATCGGGCCTGCTGGGAATCGGAGGGGGGGTGTTCATGGTCCCCTTTCTCTACTTCCTCATGGCTCACTCCGCATGGAGTGGCTTGGGGGTCATCCCTCAAGACCAGGCGGCGCTGGCTCACGCCACCTCCCTGGCAGTTATCGCCCCTACGGCCATCTCCGGCGTCCTGGCCTATCGTCGCCGCGGCGTGGTGAGCTGGGATGGCCTTCTGCCCCTGGGTATAGGCGCCGGGTTGGCCGCGTTGCTGGGAGCGGCCATTGCGGCCAACCTTCCCGCCATTCTCCTGAAGACCGCCTTCGGGGCCTTCCTCCTGGTCATGGCGTGGCGTCTCTTCCGGGGCGGCCGGAAAGTGGTGGCCAGGACAGAGGAATCCAGCAAGATCACCGGCTGGGTCGGAGGACTGGCTGGCGGGGGGACGGTGGGACTGCTCTCAGCCCTCCTTGGCGTGGGTGGCGGGGTGGTGGCGATCCCGGTCCTCCTCCGCTGGGGAAGAGTGGGGATCGAGAAAGTGGCGCCGGCATCATTGGCTATCATCACCTTTGCCGCCCTGGCTGGGACGCTGGGATACGCCGTCAGCGGGATGGCGGTGGAGACGCTCCCTCCTGGTTCGGTGGGCTATGTCCACCTTCCGCTCTTGCTGGCCATGCTCCCAGGAGCCATCGTCATGGCCCCACTGGGAGCAGCGTGGAATCAGCGACTTCCTGTGTCTGTGCTCCGAAGGATCTTCGCAATCCTCCTTCTGGTGGTGGGTGCTCGCCTCCTGTGGGTTCACCTCCCGCAGCTTCTGAACGGATCGACCGGTTCGCTCTGAGGCGCGACGCCCATTCCCAACCGTCCCTTCGCCTGGGATTTTCGTCATCCAGCCTGCGCCTTCACCTGACCTTTCTCCTCCGACCCGAAGTGCCATGGTAGCGCCCACTCCAGACCCTCATCATCCCCTGGGAAGCTGACCATGGAGATCCAACTGATCCGAGGCGGCAGGGTAGAGTCCAGTCACCGGGTTCATGCCGCCGTCGTCGACGAGTCGGAGCACCTGATGGCCTGGTCCGGCTCCCCGGAGTTCAAGACGTTCGTCCGGTCTGCCGCCAAGCCTTTCCAGGTCCTTCCCCTGGTGGAGGAGGGAGGGGTGGAGCAGTGGGGTGTGGTCCCGGAAGAGGTGGCTTTGGCCTGTGGGTCCCACGGCGGCGAGATCCCGCACCTGGCCCGGGTCCGGTCGCTGCTGGCCCGGGTCGATGTGGAAGAGTCAGCGCTGGCCTGTGGGCCCCATCTCCCCATGCATGAGGAGTCGGCCCAGGCTCTCCTCCAGGCGGGTGAGACAGCTCTTCCCATTCATAACAACTGCTCCGGAAAGCACGCCGGGATGCTCGCCCTCGCCCGGACCATGGGGTGGTCGCTGGACGCATATCATCGCTCGGGTCACCCGGTGCAGGAGCGGATGGTGGACGAGGTGGCCCGATGGACGGAGGTGCCGCCAGATCGGATCCTACGAGGGATCGATGGATGCGGGGTCGTCTGCTTCGGACTCCCGCTCCGGGCCATGGCTCGGGGATGGGGGCGGTTCTCCCGGGCAGCCTCTCGTGGATCGGAGGGGCCTGAGCTCGTCTTGGGGGCCATGGCCCGTCATCCCTTCCAGGTGGCAGGCACGGGGCGGCTCTGCACTCGAGTCATGGAGGTGACGGATGGAAGGATCGTGGTCAAGCTGGGTGCCGAAGGGGTGTATTGTGGAGTGGATCGTTCCACCGGCGTGGCCCTCGCCTTGAAAGTGGAGGACGGGTCCCGACGGGCATGCGAGGTGGCCCTGGTGGAGATTCTCTGTCAGATGGAGCTCCTGGACCCAGAGGAGGAAGGCTCCCTGGCGTCGTGGCGTCGCCGAGAGGTCCTCAACACGTTGGGTGAGGAGGCGGCGTGTCTTCAGGCTCAGGGTGTCCTGGAGTCTGGAAGCGCAACCGGATCTTCCGTCATACCGGACTGGTACCGGGGGGACGCTGAAAGCTCGGCTCTGGATCCCAGCACCCGGGCGCTGATCCGGGTCAGCGGAGCGGTGGCCAGCCGGGATCGGGAGCGATTGAAGGCCGCTCTCACCCATGCCCAGGAGACAGCAGCGCCGGAGTGGGTGGAAGAGGTGCTGGTCCAGAGCTATCTCTTCGTCGGGTTCCCGGGAGCCCTGAATGCGCTGGCTCTCTGGCGAAAGGTGTCTGGTCGGGAGGCTCCCGAGCCGCGGCCTCCGGAATCTCCCGAGGAGCTGGAACGCCGGGGGGAGGAGGTGTGCCGGAGGGTGTACGGAGAGCAGTACGAGGGCCTCCGGCAGAATATCGGCCGCCTCCATCCTGACCTGGATCGCTGGATGGTTCAGGAAGGGTACGGGAAGACGTTGGGGCGAGGAGGATTGGACCTGAGGACCCGGGAGCTGTGTGTTGCTGCCCTCCTCGCCGTGTTGGATCATCCGGTCCAGCTATACTCCCACTTGAGGGGAGCGTTGTCCGTGGGTGCCGAGGTCAGGGAGGTGGAGGGCATGTTGACTGAGGTGGAGCCCTTGGCCAGCCCCGCCGCGGCCCAGCGGATGCTGGAGGTCTGGAGACGACTCCGGGCCCGTTCTGGAGAGCCGGACTCCCGACCGACGGGAGACACTTCGAGTCGAAGAAGGGAGAGTGGAGATGTTCGTTGATCAGGTTGTCATCCGGGTCGAGGGCGGGGTCGGCGGGTCCGGAGCCGAGGCTTTCCGGCGGGAATCCGGTGTTCCCCGCGGAGGCCCGGCTGGCGGAGATGGGGGCCATGGCGGAAGCGTGATTCTGGAGGTGGATCCCCAGCTCTCCACCCTGACGGACTTCCGGTACCAGGCCCAATATCGGGCCGAACGAGGCCAGCATGGCGAGGGGAGCAACCGGACCGGCCGGCAGGGCGAGGACCGGGTCCTCCGGGTCCCACCCGGGACCGTCGTCCGGGATGCCGATTCCCAGGAGGTGTTGGGAGAACTCCTGGAGGACGGGGAGCGATTGATTGTGGCCAAGGGAGGACGAGGAGGGCGGGGGAATGCCCGCTTCACCTCACCCACCCAGCAGGCTCCCAGGCGGTGGGAGCCAGGTGCTGAAGGAGAAAGCCGTACTATTGAGCTGACGTTGAAGCTCATGGCCGATGTGGGGCTGGTTGGCGAGCCCAATGCCGGGAAATCGACTCTCCTGGCCACCATCTCGGCAGCCCGTCCCAGGGTGGCCGATTATCCTTTCACCACCCTGGTGCCGAACCTGGGTGTGGTGGAGATGTCCGGATACCGGTCCTTCGTAATGGCCGACATCCCCGGACTCATCGAGGGGGCCCATGAAGGAAAGGGATTGGGTCACCGGTTCCTCCGGCACATTGAGCGGACCCGGACCCTGGCCGTCCTCATCCCCCTGGATGACCCGGAGCCTCAGGACAGCTATCAGCGCCTGCGACACGAACTGGAAGCCTACAGCCCTGAGCTGGCTCGCCGACCCCACTGTCTCGTTTTCACCAAGGCCGACCTGATTCCCCCGGAGGAACCACTGCCGGAGGTCCAGGCCCCTGAGGCCTGGGGGGTTCTCCGGGTCTCCTCGGTGACCCGGCAGGGTCTGGATGAGCTGTTGGAAGGTCTCTGGAGTCGCCTCAAGGAGGCGCCCGTGGAGGACGTGGAGGAAGGAGGTCAGGGAGCGATGGAGCCGAAGTCATCCGATCCGTCCGTCTCAGCCCCCTCCAGCCCCAGGGAATCTGCGGGAGAGGGAGCATCCGACGAGGAGGAATGGTGGGAGCAGGTGGACAGGGAACTGTAGATCGTCGGGTGGAGCTGGAGGCCCTCCTGTCCCTTCGCCTGACCCCCGGGATCGGCGATCGGATCTCGGGTCGACTCCTGAAGGTCTTCCCGTCGGCGACTCAGGCTCTGGAGGCCAGTGCCGATGAGTACCGGCAGGCCACAGGTCGAGCCCGGCCGGACGCCCTGGGGAGCCGGGAAATCCGGGAACAGAGCCGCTCCGTCCTGGATCGAGCCCAGGGGGAGGGTATGGCCGTCCTGGGCCGGACCCTCCCTGGGTATCCCCTGTCCCTGGAACAACTGGCTGATCCTCCGCCGATTCTCTTCACCCGGGGGGACCGGAGACTCCTGCACGGACCCAACGCCGCCGTCATCGGCACCCGTAGGGCTACGGCTGTAGGACGCCGTTTCACCCGTTGGCTCGCCCAGGTCCTTGCCCGGGAGGGTGTTCCGGTGGTAAGCGGTTTGGCTCTGGGCATTGATGCCCAGGCCCACCGGGGAGCCCTGGAGCATGGGGGAACGACCGTCGCTGTACTGGGCACCGGGTTGGATCGGACTTCGCCTCCTTCCCACCGGCGGCTTCAGCAGGCGATCGGGGAGCGGGATGGGCTGCTGGTGACCGAATTTCTCCCTGGCGAAGGGGCTCAGCCCCACCACTTTCCTCGGCGGAACCGGATCCTGGCCGCCCTCTCCACTGCCATCGTGGTGGTGGAGGCAGGAGAGCGGAGCGGTGCCCTCATCACCGTGGATCACGGGTTGGATCTGGGCCGAGAGATCTTCGCCGTCCCGGGTCCCCTGAACTATTCCCAGAGTGCGGGCACGAACGGGCTTCTCCGGGATGGAGCGTGGCCCCTGACCCATCCGGAGGAATTGATACAGGACTGGCGTGAGCGGGGGATTCTCTCGGACAGGGCCGAGGGGGCGTCCGGGAAGGTCGGGTCCACCCCTTCCCATGCCGCCGATTCCTCCATCGGCGACTCCTGCTCCATCCCACCCACAGAAGGACGGCCGGTACCCATGGCTCAACCGGCGGGCCACGATCCCCTGGGACTCCTTCCAATCCTGGGTCTTGAACCTCAGCCGGCCGATCGGGTGGCTCGAAGGATCCACCGACCGATCCACATGGTCCTGAGGGCACTGAGCGAGCTCGAGTTGGCCGGCGTCGTGATTCGGGAGCCGGAGGGGTGGCGACGCCCGCCATCCAGAACTCCTCCGGCGGACCGGCTCTTCCGCCGCTCCGGTTTCCGGAAGCGACAGCATTGGTGGGATGAAGCCGGCGACCTCGTAGCCAAGCAAGAGGGAGATCATCCATGAGCGCGACTCGCCACGGGAGCGCTCCCCCCCCTTCCCTGAGACCGGTGGAAGGAGACGGCGCTCGGCACCTCTACATCTCAGGCCCTGGCCCCCGGGACATGCCAGGCGGAGACAGTCCGTTGGAGGTGGAGGGGAGATGGCGATCGGCACTCCTGAAGGAGGCCGAGATGCTGGCGCACGGCGGGTGGACCTTGGCGCCTTCACTCGCCTCCATTCATGTGAGGGGGGACGGAATCCATGGTGGGGGGTACGACGGTGGGGAACTGAGCCCGGAAGCCCTCCGGCGTCTTCTGACGGGCCTCTCCTCCGCCTTGGCGCCCGGTGGCGAGTTGGCGCTGGAGATCCAGGGCTGCCTGTTGACGGAGGAGCAACTCCAGGCGTGGTTCGATGCGGGGGTTTCCCGGCTCAACCTGGCTTGGCCCCTGGCGGACCGACTTCTTTCCAGAGGTGGCCTCCAACTCCGGGATGGGTTGTTGCGTCGGCTGTCCTCCCTCAAACAAGAGAGCCGCCAGTGGGGAGTGGACCTGGAGTTCGGAAGCAGCGAATCCCAGGGCGAGCGAGCGGAAGCCCTCCTTCAGGAACTCGTGGAGAATCATGCCCCGACCCAGGTATCCCTGGTGGAGGCCGAAGCCTCCGGGCCAGCCGATCTGGTTGCGGATCAGTACCTGGCCCTGGCTCAACTCCTCATGGGCCTGGGATACGAGCCATGGGAGTTGACCTCGTTTTCACTTCCAGGACATGCTCCGACCCATGGTCGGGCGGTCTGGCTGGGTGAAGCGTATCTGGGTCTCGGGCCAGGTGCCCACTCCTTCCTTGGAGGCGTTCGCCGCTGGAACCTGACAGAGCCGGAAGCATACTTCTCCAGGATCCGGCACGGACTTGATCCCTCGGCTGGGATGGAGCGGCCCGATCCCGTCCAGCGAAGGCTGGAGATGGTCTGGGCTGGACTGAGGCTGGCCCGGGGGATTCCCCTCACTCGTCTTCCCCCTCGAGCGTCCCGTTTGCAGGAGGACTGGATCAGGGAAGGATGGGCCCAACCGGACCCGGATCGACTGCGGTTGACCCTGGACGGCTGGCTCCTCTTGGATACCCTGACCATCCAACTGGTCGAGGCCTGGGACATTGACGATGACTCCGGGGGCTGCCGATCTTCAGAGAACCAATCATGACCGAAACGAAGGAGCGACCACTGGAACTGCCTGACGGAAGCGACCTCACCGAGCGTGAGCGTCGCGTTCTGGAGGCCGTGGTGCGTATCTACGTGGATACGGCTGAGCCTGCCGGGAGCCGGACCGTGGTGCGGCAGTTCGAACTGGGTGTATCGCCGGCCACTGTCCGAAATACCATGAGCGATCTGGAGGAGAAGGGATACCTCCTGCATCCCCATGCGTCGGCTGGACGTGTACCCTCGGATCTGGCCTACCGGATCTATGTGAATCACCTCATGCGCCCATCGGCTCTCTCGGAACAGGAGAAGGACCAGATCGCCTCCGCCCTGGACGAGGTGGGGTCAACGCCAGTGGAGCGCCTCGTTCGCCAGGCCATCCAGGCCCTGGGCCTTCTCTCCCAGGAGTTGGGCGTGGCAGCGGCGCCTCGGCTGGAGGGGGCTGTCCTGGACCGCTTGGACCTGATGAAGGTCTCCTCCACAAAGGTCCTCCTGGTGGCTCAGATCCGGAGTGGTTTTGTCCGGACCGTCTATGTGGACCTCCCCTGTGAGGTGCCGGAGGATACCCTGGTCACCCTGACCCTCATCCTGAACGAGCGGCTGGCCGGCTTGAATCTGAGTGAGATCCGGGAATCGGTGGCGGACCGGATGAGGGACGCTGCACCTGGGGACGACCCAGCTGCCGAGGAGATCCTGAACATATTCGTCCAATCCGGGCCTGAGATCTTCGATTGGCCTGAGATGCAGGCTTCAGAGATCCACCTTGGAAATGCCAGCGTCCTGGCGTCTCAGCCCGAGTTCACCTCTGGCGAGCGTCTCAAGGGTCTGCTCCAACTCACCGAGCGGCGAGACCTCCTCTCGTCGGTCCTGGGGGGGCGGACCCACCCGGGAGGGCTCCAGATTACCATCGGGGGAGAGAATCCCTCGGAGGAGCTCTCCGATTTCACTCTGGTCACTGCCGGATATCGGGTGGGAGGATTGAAGGGTGTCATCGGGGTCATCGGCCCGACCCGGATGCCCTACGAGAAGGTGATCGCCATTGTGGAACACACCTCCTCCCTGGTGAACCGCATTCTGAAATAGGGACTGGACCGCCCCTGACGGAACGGGGACCATCCCATCGTTCAACGAAGAGCTGAATGGAAGACTACTACGATACACTGGGCGTGTCCCGGGATGCCGACTCTGACGAGATCAAGAAGGCGTACCGGAAGCTCGCCATGAAGTACCATCCTGACCGCAACAACGGTTCAGAGGAAGCCGAGGCCCGCTTCAAGGAGCTCTCGGAGGCATATGAAGTCCTGAAGGACCCCCAGCAGCGCGCCGCCTACGATCGGTTCGGAAAGCAGGGGGTGAAGGGAGCCGGCGCAGGTGGCGGCCCCTTCCAACAGGGCTTCGACCTTCACGATGCCATCGAGATCTTCATGCGGGACTTTGGTGGGGGCGGAGGCTTCGAGGACATCTTCGGCGCTGGCGGCCGCGGCCGCCGTCGCCGAGGTCGGGGCCGGCGCAAAGGAGAAACCCTTCGCGTTCGTCTCCCGTTGACTCTGGCCGAGGTGGTCGGAGGCGCCACCAAGCGAGTCCGTGTCGCCCTCCTGGAGACCTGCGATGACTGTAGTGGGAGTGGGGCTGCGGCCGGGACGACCCCCACCACCTGCTCCAACTGCGGTGGGAGTGGACAGGAGCGGGTGGCCCAGCGGTCGGTCTTCGGGCAATTCGTCTCCGTGGCCCCCTGCCGGGCCTGTGACGGGGAAGGGAAGACCATCGGATCCCCCTGCAGCACCTGTCACGGCGAAGGCCGGGTCCGGGATCAGAAGGAGGTGGAGGTAGAAGTCCCGCCCGGGGTGTCCGGCGAGAACTTCATCACCCTCCGCGGAAAGGGAAACGCTGGTCCCAAGGGCGGTCCTCCCGGCGATATCATGGTTCTCTTGGAAGTGGAGGACGATCCTCGCTTCGTCCGGCATGAGGACGACCTGGTCACTGAGCTCCCCATCACCTTTGCCCAGGCCGCCCTGGGTGACGAGGTGGAGGTGGACACGGTCTCAGGGAAAGCTCGGGTGACCATCCCCGCCGGGACCCAGAGCGGAGAGGCCCTCCGACTTCGAGGACAGGGCGTTCCCAGGTTGACCGGAGATGGGCGGGGGGACCTACTGGTGCGGATCCGCGTCTGGACGCCCACGCATCTCTCGAGTGAGCAGGAGGAGCTTCTCCTGCGGCTGAAGGAGGTGGAGGACGCAGCCCCTGAGCGTGTGGACGAGGCTGGAGAACGGAAGGGCTTCTGGTCCAGGGTGAAGGAGGCCTTCTCGGCCGGATGAAACAGGACGGCCTACCGGACCGGTGGTTGGTGCTGGAGGTGCCGCGACCTCGAGACCCTGCTTCCGCCGAAATTCTGGTGGAAGCCCTCCTGGGGTTGGGGGTTCGGGGAGTGGAGGAACAGGAAGAACACCTGGTCATCTACCTTCCCGGGTTCGGGGAGGACGATGAGGTAGCAAAGGTGGCCGATCTGACAAATCGGCTCCGGACGACACTTCCCACGGATCACCCCTCCCAAGGGAGCCTTTCGACCCTGGAGTACCGCTGGCAGCCTCATGAAGAATGGAAGGACCGGTGGCGGGAGGGGCTGGCGCCCAGGGTGGTATCCGAACGGATTCTGGTCTCCCCCTCCTGGGCCGAGACGGATCCGGGCCGGGACCAGGTCCTCATCACCATCGATCCGGGGATGGCCTTCGGCACGGCAGAACACCCCACGACCCGAGGGTGTCTGCGACTCCTGGACCGAAGAATTCAACCTGGTCAGCGGATCGCCGATATCGGAGCCGGATCGGGCATCCTCTCCATCGCCGCCCTCCGGTTGGAAGCGGCCCAGGTGTTGGCCGTGGAGATGGACCCCTGGGCCTGCGAAGTGGCCCGGGAAAACGCCGAGTTGAACGACGTCTCGGACCGCCTGGAGATCCTTCCCCTGGCAGTGGGGCCTGGTTTCCTCCCCGGGATGCCGATCTTCGACGGCATCGTCTCCAACATCGAGTCGGGCATCCTCACCCCCCTTCTTCCGGGCTTTCGAAAGGGGCTCGGAGATGAGGGTTGGCTCATCCTCTCGGGGATTCTGGCGTCCGAGGCGCCATCGGTGATTCTGGCTGCCAGGGAGACGGGCTTTGAGCTTCAGGAGGTGGATGAGGAGGAAGATTGGTGGAGTGGCGCCTTCACCGTGTCTCCAGGAGCCGCCGGGCCTGACGTTCCTCGTTGAGAAGGCGGGCCCAACGGGCCAGGGCCAGATTCGAGCCCGGTTCCAGGCACTCCCCCAGTCGACGAAGGGATTCTCTCATTCGTCGGGTCAGGGAGACTCCGTGGTTCCGTGGGGCGGGTGGTGCCACCGCCCATCCCGTCGGGGCATGCCAGGAGAGTCGGGAGGGGTCGGTGTTCACCACCCGGATCCCCGTGCCCGAAGGGCGGAGGGCGTTCATCAGGACGTCCACGTCTGGTGGTCGGCCCGGCCGTTCTCGGGCCACCAGGGCCTGGAGTTCTTCTATCTGGATGGCCGGGGCCGGGTGGCGAACCAGGATGTCGTGAGCCATCTCTTCGAGCCGGGTCTGCATGCTGCACTCCGTGTGAGGGGCGTTGGTTCTCCCAGGTCTTGGTCCGGGGCCCACCGGTGGTGCACTGCCTTCCCGACGGTGGGTCGGATAGATTAGAGGTCGACCCGGGGCCCGCACATGGGAATAGGGGACGGATTTTCGTCCCTTGTGGATCCCGGATCCCTATCCCCACGCCCTGCGATGGAGATGAAGATTCATGTCTGACGAATGTGTGTTCTGCCAGATCGCGGCCGGAGAGATTCCTGCCCAGGTTCTCCTGGAAGACGAGGAGGCCATCGTCTTCCACGACCTGAATCCCCAGGCACCGACCCACCTCCTGGTGATTCCCCGACGGCACGTGGAATCCACTGGGACCCTGGAGACGGAGGACGGGGAGCTGGCAGGTCACCTTCTCCTGACTGCGGCTCGGGCTGCCCGGCAGGCCGGCATCCACGATTCAGGCTACAGGGTGGTAGCCAACACGGGGAACGAGGGCGGACAGACGGTGCCACATCTCCACCTTCACGTTCTGGGCGGGCGCCCCATGAGCTGGCCTCCGGGTTGAGCCCGGGCCCTGTGGTGTCAGTTCACTCCGGCGCCAACGGCCCTGGACAGGGCGGGCCCAGGAGAACAGTCGGAACATCCTCACTCGAAAGAAGAGTCAAGAACCGTGTCATCAACGCTCAAGCAGGAACTGGAGACCGCACTGAAGGTGGCCCGAAAGGACCGGGATCGGCTTCGGGTCACCGTTCTCTCCTCCACTCTGTCCGAACTCCGCAACCTGGAGATCGAGGAAGGGGAGAGCGCCGACGACGAGATGGTGAAGAAGGTCCTGTCCCGGGCCGTGAAGCAGCGGAAGGAAGCTGCCGAGCAGATGCTGGCCGGGGGCCGAGAAGAATTGGCTGAGAAGGAGGAGTCGGAAGTCGAGATCCTTTCTGAATTCCTTCCCCCTCCTCTTGCGGAGGAGGAAGTCCGCTCCATGGTGCAGGAGATCATGGAGGATGGCGTCGATCAGATGGGGCCTCTCATGGGCCGTCTCATGCCCCGTATCCAGGGGCGATTCGACGGCAAGGACGCCAACCGGATCGTCCGGGAGGAACTCTCGGCGTGATCGCATGAACGAACATGCGCTGAAGGTACTGGACTTCGAGACCACTCTTGGTCATATAGCCGGCCGAGCTGCCGGCGAGCTGGGCCGGGAGGCGGTTCTGGGCCTCCGCCCCATGGCAGATCTCTCTCGAGTCCAGGCAGAGTTGGAGCGTGTGGGCGAGGTCATGCGGTTCCGGGGAGCCAGTCCGGATTGGGCTCCTCTAGCGCCGCCCGATGCTCGACGACCTCTACAGCTTCTGGAGAAGGAGGGGGCCGTTCTGGATCCGGCGGGTCTACTTCTTTCCGCCCGTCTCCTCCATGCCACAGCCGAGCTCCGGAGCGTCCTGGGCTCGGACCGATTGGAGGAGATCAAGGGCGGGGCCGGGGATGACCCTCCGGACCAGCGCATCCCGGTCTCCGGCGACGCAACCTCCAATGCATCCTCCGCAGTCGCTCCCTCCACCCGGACCGAAGAGGAGTCCTTCCCCCATCTGGCTCGGTTGCGGGATCGACTTCCTCACCACCCTGACCTGCAGGTGCGGGTGGATGAGATCGTGGATTCGGATGGGGAAATCCAGGATGGAGCCAGCTCCGAGTTGCGCCGGATCCGTGGCCGTCTTCGAGGCGCTCGTTCCCGGGTGGTGCAGACGCTGGAGAAGTACCTGAGGGGTCTGCCGGAACGGATCCAGGTTCCCGATGCGTCCATCTCCATCCGTGACGGTCGCTACGTCATCCCCATCCGACGAGAGGGCAAATCTTCGGTGGGTGGAATCATCCACGGTGAATCCTCCACCGGTGCCACCCTCTTCGTGGAGCCTCCCCTTGCCCTTCGCCTCATGAATGAGGTGCAGGAGTTGGAGCGGGAGGAGGCCCGGGAGGTCCAGCGGATCCTCCGGGAGGTAACGGGCCGACTCCGAAGGGTGGCGCATGAGCTGGCAGAAGGATTGGACGCCCTCGTCGATTTCGACTGCCTGTGGGCCCGGGCCCGGACTGCCCGAGCCTGGGACGGTCACCTCCCCCAGGTGGTCCGGCCAGAGAAAGGGACCCTCCGGATCATCCAGGGTCGACACCCCCTCCTGGTGGAGCAGAACGCCCGAGAAGGGGGAGACCCTGTGGTGCCCTTCGACCTGGAGCTGGAGCCCGATGAGCGGGCCCTGGTGGTGTCAGGCCCCAACACCGGGGGGAAGACCGTCTTCCTCAAGTCGCTGGGGCTACTGCACCTCCTGATGCAGAGTGGGGTCGTGCCACCCGTGGGCCCTGGCACCCGCCTCCTCCTCCTGGACGACGTCTTCGCCGATATCGGAGATGAGCAGTCCATCGCCGAATCCCTCTCCACCTTCTCGGCCCACCTGGCCAACGCCATCGAGATCCTGGACGGCGCAGGACCCGGTTCTCTTGTCCTCATGGACGAAATGGGGACGGGAACAGATCCATCGGAAGGGGCCGCCCTGGCCCGGGCCATCCTGGAGACGCTGGTGGAGCGAGGGGCGCTGGCCCTGGTTACCTCCCACCTGGGAGCCCTGAAGCGCCTGGATTCGGAGGGGAGCGGGATCGTCAATGCCTCCCTCCTCTTCGACTCCCGCCGGATTGCACCGACGTACCAACTGCAGAAGGGTCGGCCAGGCCGGAGCTATGGCCTGGCCATCGCTCGCCGCCTGGGGGTTCCGGACCCGGTCCTGACCCGAGCCGAAGGCTACGTGGATTCGGGGGAATTGGAGGTGGAGCGACTCCTGGCGACTCTGGAGGAGAAGGAGCGGGAGCTCTCGTCAGCCCTGGCTGAGGCCCGGAAGGCCCGGGCCCGTGCGGCAGAGTTGGAGGCGGAAGCCCAGGAGCGAGAGTCCCTCCTGAGCCGGCGGGAGGATTCCGCAGAAGCCCGGGCTCGTGAGGAGGCCCGAAGGCTCCTCCTGGAAGCCCGAAAGGAGGTGGAGGAGGCCATCCAGGAGGTCCGGGAGAAGGGAAGTCGACTGGAGGGAGAAGAGCGGGAGGAGCTGGAGCGAAAGGCCCGGGCTCGAGTGGAGAAGGCGGCGCGGAAACAACGGAAGCGGATGCCCGAGACATCGCCTGCGTCCCCACGGTCAGGGAGCATTCCCGCTCCGGGCGCCCGAGTTCGCGTTGTGGGCAGTGGAGCTCGGGGCACCGTCCAGGAAGCTCAGGCGGATCGGGTCACGGTGGAGGTCAGCGGGATGCGCTTGCAGCTTCCCCCGGACCAGGTGGAGGAGATCCAGGGGGAGGAGCCGGAGCGCAAACCGGCCTCCCGGGGAGGATGGACCGGCCCCCAGGTGGAAGCCAGTCACGAGGCCGATCTCCGAGGACTTCGGGTGGATGAGGTGGAGTTGGAGCTGGGCCGGGCCCTGGACGGGGCCATCATGGCCAACCTCCACGAACTCAGGATCATCCACGGGAAGGGGACCGGGGCCGTGAAGGCCCGGGTCCAGGAACTTCTGAAGCAGGACGGGCGAGTGGGAGAGTTCCGACCCGGTGGTCCTGGAGAAGGGGGCGGCGGCGTCACCGTGGCCATTCTTCGATGAAGACGGGAAACGGAGCAACTCCTCACGGGGCCAGGACATGATCCCTGACGAGATCGTCGAAGAGGTTCGGATCCGGGCCGACCTGGTGGAGGTGGTGGGGGAGGTGGTGCAACTCAAGCGATCGGGGAAGGAATGGAAGGGAAAATGCCCCTTCCATGACGACCGGACCCCCTCCTTCTACGTCGTCCCCGACAAGGGATTCTACAAGTGCTTCGGGTGCGACGAGTCGGGAGATCTCTTCTCCTTCGTCATGAAACAGACCGGGATGGAGTTCAACGATGCGGTGAAGCACCTGGGAGCCCGGTATGGCGTTGAGGTTCGGGAGGTAGGGACCCGAGAGGAGGAAGAGGACCCCAACCGTCCCTTCTATGAGTTGAACGCCTTCGCCCGGGACTGGTTCCGGGAGCAGCTCCTGGACCCCCGGAGCGGAAAGGAGGCCCGGTCCTACCTGACGGAACGGGGGCTGGATGAAGAGACCTGGGAACGCTTCGGCCTGGGTTTTGCCCCCGATTCATGGCGGGGGCTGAGAGATCACGCCAACAGCCATGGCTATTCCGATGGGCTACTCCTCGAGGCTGGGCTCCTGACCAAGTCGGAGCGGGCCTCCGAGCCGTATGACCGCTTTCGGCATCGAATCATCTTTCCCATCGAATCGGTGGCCCGGAAGGTCCTGGCCTTCGGTGGCCGGGTGCTGGGAAAGGGAGCCCATGGGGCCCCCAAGTACCTGAACTCTCCTGAATCGGCGATCTACCACAAGGGAGAGACCCTGTACGCCCTGGGTTGGAACCGGAACGCCATTCGACGGGAGGAGGAAGCCCTGGTGGTGGAGGGGTACATGGACGTGGTTTCGCTGGCCGCCGGCGGCCTGGGCCACGCCGTGGCCACTCTGGGGACCGCCATGACAACGGAACAGGCCCAACTCCTCCGTCGCTACACAGGAAGAGCCCTCCTTCTTTTTGATTCGGATGAAGCCGGGCTCCGGGCCACCTTCCGAGCCGGTGATGTCCTCCTGGCCGCCGGTATCCACCCCTCCGTCGTCACCTTTCCTCCAGGCGAAGACCCGGACACGGTGGTCCAATCCCAGGGCGAAGAGGGGATGCGGCGTCATCTGCAGGGTGCCGTGGATCTGCTGGACCGGAAGCTCCAGCTTCTGGATGAGCGAGGCTACTTCGATTCCATTGATCGGATGCGTCGAGCTGTGGACAAGCTCCTCCCCCCCCTCCGGGCCGCTGCCGACCCGGCCCTGCGCGACATCTATGTGGCCAAGGTGGCGGAAAGGACGGGGATTCGGCGGGAAACCCTGGAGGAGGAGATACGAAACCCATCCCGAGGCTCGGGGCGGGGCAGCCCGCCGTCATCGTCAGGCCGGGGCTCCTCGCCTGGCCCGGGGCGGATCGGCTCTCCAACAGGCGGACGGCGCTCCGGCTCGGCCCCCCGGCGGCGGTTGGGGTTGGGCCCTGAACGTCATCTCCTCCTCATCCTCCTCCACTCCCGGGAGTGGATCGAGCGGGCGGCGGAACGGGTGGGCCCCGATGACTTCGCTGATCCGGTGTTCCGGGAGATTTTCGAACGCCTTCTGGACAATCCGGAGCTCTCGGCTGACGATGATGGACTGGCTCCTCCCATTCGGCAGCGGCTCGAGTCCCTCCTGGGAGACCCGGAGGAGCTGGAGCATACAGGTCGGATCTTCGATGAATCCGTGGGTGCGCTGAAGGAACGACGACTGCAGGCACGGCAGACCGAGTTGAGGGAGGCCCTGGGCAGATCCACCGACCCCGAGGAGAAACAACGCTTGTTGAAGGAGCTGGCTTCCTTCCGAACGGAACGGCAAGGCCGATGGAATGTAATCCGCCGGGGGGCTTCCCCCGGGTCGCACAATCAATCAGAAGGGACGGATCGATGACGAAGACGAGCATGACCTCTCTCCAGGAGGTCCAGAGGTTGGACGAACGGATCACCAGGATCGAGGAGAAGGTCCGAGCCTTCGATCCTCGCCTGGCCGAGATCGAGGAGCCTGCCCTGGCCCTGGAGTCCGAATTGGACGCCGTTGAGAAGCGTCACGCCCAGATGGAGGCGGACATTCGGCGGCTGGAGCGGTCGGCCCAGGAGAAGGAGGCCCGGGTTGAGAAGTTGGAGGAGCGGCTCAATCGCGTGCAGAACCTCCGTGAGGAGGCAGCCGTCCAGACCGAGTTGAGCCTCATCAAGAAGGCGCTGGGGGCCGATGAACAGGAGACTCTCCAGCTCCTGGAGCAGTCCCAGCGGTCAGAGCGGACCATGGAGGAACTCACCGAGAAGGCGGAAGCGGCCCGGGATGAGGTGAAGCCGAATCAGGAAGCCCTTCTGGAGGAGCGGGGTCATCTGGAGACGGAGTTGTCTGAGCTCCGGGCTCGTCGAGATGCGGCATTGGAAGCTGTCGGAGAGGAGGAACGGCGGGTCTATGACGCGTTCCATGCCTCGGGCCGGGCCGTGGTCGTATCCCCCCTCACCGCCGACGGAGCTTGCGGTCACTGCTACGGGGTGGTCCCCCTGCAGGTCCAGAACGAGATTCGCCATTCGAGCCAGCTCATCAGGTGCGAGGCCTGCGGGGTGATCCTCACCGCCGACCTCGAGCCGGAGGCGTGAGGACGGTCTCTCCGGAGGTCGAAGCGGCCCTCCCTCCCCCGCCCGAAGCGGTCTGGGAGCTGGCGCCCGAGCCGTCTGAATCGGCGGTCCGGGTGCTGGCCAGGGCGTTGAAGCTCCCGCCTGCCCTCTGCCGCATCCTCGTGGCCCGGGGATTCGACCAGGTGGAGCCGGCCCGGGATTTCCTCCGTCCCCTCCTGGATCACCTCCACCCACCGGAACTTCTGGCCGATGCAGAGCGGGGAAGCCAGCGTATACTCCGAGCCATTCGTCAGGGAGAGACGATCCTTGTCCACGGGGATTACGATGTGGATGGGGTCTGCTCCACGGCCATCCTCACCCTCTGGCTCCGAGAGCTGGGGGGGGAGGTCGTACCCTTCGTTCCCCATCGGATGACCGACGGGTACGACCTGGGGTCGGCCGGACTTCAGGCCGCTGCCCAGGCCGGCGCCTCCCTGCTCATCACCTGTGACTCGGGGATCGTGGCCCACCAGGCAGTCGGGGAGGCCGGACGGATGGGTATCGACGTCATTGTCACCGATCACCACACCCCCGGTCCGACCCTCCCCCCTGCCGTGGCGGTGATCAACCCTGCCCGGGATGACTGCTCCTATCCGGACCCTCGCTTGGCCGGCGCTGGGGTGGTCTTCAAACTTTGCCAGCTCCTGGCGCAGCAGGCGGGTCGCTCCCTGGACGAGGTCCTTCCGCTCCTGGACCTGGTGGCCTTGGCTACAATCGCAGACCTGGTTCCCCTCCAGGGAGAGAATCGGGTCCTGGTCCGGTATGGTCTCCGGGTCCTTCGGGAAACCCGGCGACCTGGCCTGCTGGCCCTCATGGATGTGACAGCACTGGAGAAGGATGGGGTGGACGCGGGGCAGGTGGGGTTCGTCCTGGGTCCTCGGCTGAACGCAGCTGGCCGAATGGGCGCTGCTGCCGATGCCCTCAAGCTTCTCCTGAGCCAGGATCCAGGCGAGGCTATGGAGCTGGCCCAACTCCTGGAGGAACGAAATACCCGGCGGAAGGAAGAGGATCACCGAACTTTGGAGGAGGCTCTCGTACATCTTGGGGAGGAGTATGACGCGGGCACCGACTTCGGGGTGGTGCTGGGAGGAGAGGG
>PWWP01000261.1 GCA_003562075.1 Gemmatimonadota bacterium | reverse complement strand
TCCTCGCCGGTGTCTTCCTCCTCTCCGGGTGTGGAGAGTCCCCTGAAACCTCCCCTCGAGACACAGCTCCCAACGCCGATGGGGCCCGCCAGAACACGATTGTGGACGTTGCCGCTGTGGCGGGGCAGTTCAGTACTCTCCTGACGGCAGTCGAAGCGGCCGGCCTTACCGAAACCCTCCGGGACGACGGCCCGTTCACCGTGTTTGCTCCAACCGACGGAGCCTTCGCGGAGCTCCCCGATGGACTCGTAGATGAGCTCCTGGAAGACCCTGATGCCCTGGCCCAGATCCTCCTCTATCACGTGGTGCCCGGGGAGTACACGGTAAGGGATCTGCGAGAGATCTCGGAGTTGGAGACAGTCGAAGGAAGCATGCTCCGGATCGATGACCAGGCCCGAGGACTCACCGTGAACGGCGCCACCATGCTGACCTCCGACATCAGGGCTGCCAATGGGATCGTGCATGTCCTGACGACGGTCCTCGTACCCGGATCCTGACGGGGCTGCGCCGCCAGACATTGCAGTCCGGTCCTCCCGGCACCAATTTCTCCACTTATCCCGAGTGCCGGACGTTCAGGGGGAGGAACCAACACAGGTGCCGACATCAGAATCGATTCCGGAGTTCCTTCCCCGGGAGCTGGTCCAGAGTCTCCTTCGGGAGAGCCGAGTCCTCCTCTACCTGCGAATTGCGGCCAACGGGACGATCCGGGCCGGGAGTCCAGCGGCTGCTCGAATGGCTGGAGTACCGGAGAAGGAATTGGAGGGAGTCCCGGTGTCTCGCATCCTCACCCAGGAAGACGGGGCGCAGGTGGAGGGGTGGGTGGGAGAGGGCGCTCCCCCTCCCGCCACTCCCCAACTCCTGAACTTCGCCACCGCCCAGCACGAGGTTCACACCTATCAGTGTCGGATCCTTCTGCTCCAGGACGAGCTCTTCCTGGTAGGAGAACCGGAGCTGGAGGACAACCGGACGCTCACGGAGGAACTCCTTCGACTGAACAACGAACTCAGCGTCCTCTCCCGTGAGAACATCCGGCGCAACCGGGAGCTCCAGGCCCAGCGGGAACAGCTCTCCGAGACCCTGGCTGACCTCCGAGCCTCCCATTGGCACCTGGAGAAGATCCAGCAGTACCTCCCCCTCTGCATGAACTGCGGCAGGATGAAGACAGGGGAGACCCACTGGGAGTCCATCAGCGACTATCTCCGCTCCAACGAGATCCTGGTGAGCCATGGACTGTGTCCCCCCTGCGCTGACGAGATGATGGAGGAGGGATGAGCGAACGACCAGACTTCTCCACCCGGAGAAGGATGGCCGAGTCCATCCGGAACCTCCGAGATGAGATCGCGCACCGGGTCACCGAGGAATTCCTCCGACGCCACCCCGATTGGCTGGAGCGTTACGGTGCGGCGGCCCGAGCCCGGGGCAGGGAAGATGCAGTCTTTCACCTGGATTTCCTGGCTGGCGCCGTGGAAGGGGGATCGCCAGACGCGTTTGGCGACTACGCAAGCTGGACGGGCCAGGTGCTGGCCTCCAGGGGGATCGCACCCCCCTTCCTGACCGAGAACCTGGAGCAGATCGGAACCCTCCTTGCCGAGTCTCTTTCTCCCTCGGACTGGGCCTTCGTTCGCCGATGCCTCAATTCTGGACTGGAAGCCCTGGAGGCCTCGGATGGGGACATGGGCCCTGGGGGTCAGGGTGAGGCGGCTGCCTATGATCCAGGCCTTGCTCTCTCCCGTTCCCTTTACCTTCAGGCCATCCTCCAAGGTGATCGGAGAGCCGCGACCAGAGTGGTGGAGGAGGCCCTCCAGGCCCATGCCCCCCCGGTCATCTATCGACAGATCGTGGAAGCGGCCCAGGTAGAGGTGGGAACTCGCTGGGCAAAGAATGAGATCACCGTGGCCCGGGAGCATATGGCGACTGCCGTGAGCCAGTACGTCCTGGGCGAGCTATACTCCCGCCTGCCGTTACCTGAAACCCGTCTCGGAAATGCGATCATCACCGGAGTGGAAGGAGAACAGCACCAGCTCGGTGCCAACATGGTGGCGGACCTCCTGGAAACAGAGGGCTGGTCGGTTCGGTTCCTGGGTACCCAGATGCCGCATCGAGACATCGTCCAGGCCGCCAGGGATCACCAAGCCCGAGCCATCGGGATTTCGGCCACCATGCTGTTCAACCTCTCCAGCGTCTCCCGATTGATCCAGGATCTTCGTCAGGCCTTCGGTGGAGAGCTTCACATCATCGTGGGCGGGCGGGCCTTCCAGGGAGATCCACAGCTGTGGCAGGAGATGGGCGCTCACGGAATAGGCCGGAACCTGGATGAGGCCCTGGAGACCTTCCGTCGGCTGGACACCTGATTCATCGCCATGTTCGTATTCGTTTCCCATCTGACCGTCCCCTCTGAAGACCATGCTGAACTGGAACGGCACTTTCGGCAACGGGCCCAACTCGTGGACGGATTTCCCGGCTTCCTCTACCTTCAACTCCTGAAACCCCAGGGCGGGGACGCCACCCATACCTTCGTAACCGTGTGGAAGAGCCGAGACGCCTTCCGTAGGTATATGAAGAGCCGGGAGCACAAGATCTCCCACAGCCGGGAGCCGGCAGAAATCATGGCCCGGAGCGAGGTCCGTCACCAGGCCTACCAGGCGCTCCTCGATTCCCGTGAAACCCCTGAATGGCTGGGCCCCCTGCAGAACGACGGTGGACGAAGCACAGCAGGTGAACAGAGCCCTGAGGGGACCCCTGACCCCGACCACGAGAGCTGAACCCAAAGGAGAAGCATGAGCGAGTCTCCCCCGATCCTGTATACCTGGACCGACGAAGCCCCGGCCCTGGCCACCCACGCCTTCCTCCCCATCATTCGAGCCTTTGCAGGCGCCACGGGCGTACCGGTGGAGACCCGGGACATCTCGTTGGCCGGCCGGGTTCTGGCCGCCTTCGGCGATGAGCTGGAAGGGGGAACTGAGCTCTCGGACGACCTGGCTGAGCTGGGCCGGCTCGTGAAGCAAAAGGAAGCCAATGTCATCAAACTTCCCAACATCAGCGCCTCCGTTCCCCAGCTCAAGAACTGTATCGCAGAACTTCAGGAGAAGGGCTACGCCCTCCCTGACTTCCCTGATGAACCGAGGACCGACCGGGAACGTCAGATCCGGGCTCGATATGATCGGGTGAAGGGAAGTGCTGTGAATCCCGTCCTTCGGCAGGGGAACTCGGATCGGCGGGCTCCCCGGGCGGTGAAGGCCTTCGTTCGGAAGCAGCCCCACCGGATGGCCGAGTGGCCCCAGGACTCCAAGACCCATGTGGCCACCATGGGGTCCGGGGACTTCCGGAGCACCGAGCAGTCCATCACCCTCCAGACCGCTACTACGGCCCGGATCGAACACCAGGGCCAGGACGGCACGTTGACGGTACTGAAGGAGGAGCTGCCCCTTGAGAAGGGGGAGGTCCTGGACGCCAGTTGCATGAGTCGGGACACCCTGGTGGCCTTCCTGAAGGAGGAAGTGGCTGACGCTCGGGAGCGAGGGATTCTCTTCTCTCTGCACCTGAAGGCCACCATGATGAAGGTGTCCGATCCAATCCTCTTCGGTCACACCGTCCGGGTCTTCTTCCAGGAGCTCTTTGAGCAACACGGCGACACCCTGGATCGCCTGGGGGTGGATCCCAACAACGGCGTAGGTGATCTGGTGACTCGGGTGGACGGGTTGCCCGAAGAAGAGCGGGAGGCCATCCACTCCCTGATCCATAAGGCCTATGAAGAGGGGCCGGACCTGGCCATGGTGGACTCCTCCCGGGGGATCACCAACCTCCATGTCCCCAGCGACATCATCATCGACGCCTCCATGCCGCCCATGATCCGGGACGGCGGACGGATGTGGAATGCCAATGACGAACTCCAGGACTGCAAGGCCGTCATCCCCGACTCCAGCTATGCCGGCATCTATCAGGCGGTGATCGAAGACTGCCAGACCCACGGACGACTGGATCCGACAACCATGGGAACCGTGCCCAACGTAGGGCTCATGGCCCAGAAGGCAGAGGAATACGGCTCCCATGACAAGACCTTCGAGATCCACGCACCAGGCGTGGTGCGGATCGTGGACGGAGAAGGGAAGACCCTCCTCGAGCACCCGGTGGGCTCCGGCGACATCTGGCGGGCCTGTCAGACCAAAGACATCGCCATCCGGGATTGGGTGAAGCTGGCGGTGACCCGGGCCCGGGCTACTGGCGCCCCGGCCATCTTCTGGCTGGACGAGGATCGAGCCCACGATGCCGAGCTCATCCGGAAGGTGGAGGCATACCTCCCGGACCACGACACCTCTGGGCTGGACATCCGAATTCTCCCGCCGGAGGAGGCCATGCGGGTCTCGTTGGAGCGCATCCGGAAGGGAGAGGACACCATCTCCGTCACAGGAAATGTGCTTCGGGACTACCTGACGGATCTCTTCCCCATCCTGGAGATCGGCACCAGCGCCCGGATGCTCTCCATCGTCCCACTCCTGAATGGAGGAGGGCTCTTCGAGACCGGTGCCGGCGGCTCGGCTCCCAAGCATGTCCAGCAGTTCCTGAAGGAAGGGCACCTGCGGTGGGACTCCTTGGGTGAGTACATGGCCCTGGCCGCGTCCCTCCAACACCTGGGCGAGACCTTCCAGAACCGGGGAGCCCGGGTCCTGGCCGATACCCTGGAGGCGGCCACCACCCAGTATCTGGAGAAATCTCGCTCTCCCTCCAGGAAGGTGAATGAACTGGACAACCGCGGGAGTACCTTCTACCTGACGCTCTACTGGGCCCAGGCGCTGGCCGAACAGGACACCGACCCGGAGCTGGCCCAGCACTTCGGCCCGGTGGCAGAGGAGTTGGCCAACAACGAGCGGACGATTCTGGAGGAGCTGGAGGCGGCTCAGGGTTCACCTCAGGAGATCGGCGGCTACTACATGCCGGACCGGGAGCGGACCCGTGCTGCCATGCGCCCCAGCGCCATCCTGAACCGGATCATCGACCAGATCTGACCCGGTCGCGGAAGGAGGCGATGACAGCCCCGCCCCAACCCCCCGGAGCTTTACGCCCATCGCCCCGGCAAACTCTTCCCGGAGGCTCGCGTCGTTCCCCACCCCTTTCTGGAGGACCGAACCCTGGAATGGTCCATCCGGGGCCCCATTCCTTGCATCCACCCAGGTCGGGGAATCGGGGCATGAAGGTTGCCACTCTCAATGTCTCTTTCGAGGCTCCCCTGGCCACGGACTCGCAGGCTCACGGGTCCGTCATCCGAGCCCGGTGGGTGGCACGCTGGGCACGGCAATCCGGGCCGGACTCCAGTCCCACGCCGGGGAGTGCATTCTCAGTCTTGAGCCAAGAGGAGGCCGCTCGTGTGGAAGAAGGACGAACCGACAAAAGAAAAACCTCAGGCCCAGCCTGACCCGATCCGGGATTCCAAGACACCTGCCAAGGAGACCAGACCTGTGCAATCGGCCACCATCGGACGATCCATCACCATCAAAGGGGAGGTTTCCGGAGACGAGGACCTCCTGATCGAGGGACACATCGACGGCACCGTCCACTTGAAGGAACACGCCGTCACGGTGGGAGAGGCGGGACAGGTCACAGCCGACGTAACGGCCAGGATCATCACCGTTCAGGGCCGAGTCGATGGCGACCTGACGGCAGATGAAAAGATCATTCTCCGGCAGACGGCCCAGGTGGAAGGGGACCTGGTCGCACCTCGGGTGGTCCTGGAAGATGGAGCGCAGTTCCGCGGAGGGGTGGACATGGGCGATCCAGACAGGAGTGACCCGTCGGGGAATCGCCGGGGCAACCAATCCGGGAAGGAGACGACCTCCGGAAGCGGATCCTCCGGTCATGCTGCAAAGGAGAAGAGCGCTGCCACCTCCTCAGTCTCCGGGGCCAAGGGTGGGAAGCCCGCAGGGAAGGGCGCCTCCGCTTAGCTCGGAGGGCTCGGTCATGGCATGGTGGAAACGGCGAGGCCCCAGGAGCCCTGATAGCGACTCCGAGGAAAAAACGAAGGACAAGGGGCCCGATGAAAGGCCAGACCAGAGGGCAGGGGCCCAGGGTGCCCTTCCCGGGCTGGGCACCCTCCTTCGAGACGAAGAGGGTGGGAACCATTCCATCCTGGACCTTGGACCGGCCCTTCCGGCCAATTTTCGGATCTATACCCGCTTCGCCCGGCGGATCCGGTTCCTGGATCTTCCCAAAACACTGTCCGACGGGGGCGGTGGGGGACTCCCGGAGGTACCACCCCATCCAACTCACCCCTACGACATGATCCTGGGATGGGATCTCCTGGACCGGCTTCCTCCCGAGGCTCGGCCGGACCTCCTTCGCCGGATCATCCAGGTGTCGGCCTCGGAGGCGTCCCTTCACGTCCTCCTTCGTGCCTCAGGGGAACGCTCCAGCCCACCCCTCCGCTTTCGGCTCCTCTCCACGGACCGGGTGGTGCGAGAGCCCACTGGAGCTCCCGTCCCAACCCGTTCACCCATCCTTCCAGCAGAGCTGGAGCGACTCATCGACCCCTTTCAGGTCACCCGGGCCTTCACCCTCAAAGGGGGGCTTCGGGAGTACGTGGCCCGCCTTCCCCGGTCCTGAACCTTCCTCGTTCTCAGCCGTTTCCCTCCAACCACCCGCAACCGCCCCCCATGGGCTTCACCGATCGTCCCAGGCCGGCATGGGAATCCAGGGCTCAGCCACGGCCACGTCCTGGGGCCAGACCACTCGTTTTTCCCCTCCCTGCCACTGGATGAACGTCCCCTGGTTGGCGATCTGGTAGCCTCGTTCGTCCACATCGAAGTCTCCGAAGACCGTCGTGGTCTGGAGGTTCAGGAGGGTCTCCCGGAGAAGATCGGGATCCAGGGATCCAGCCGCTTCCACTGCCTCCACGAAAAGCTGGCAACTCCCATATCCCCCTGCAGCGTGGAAGCTGGGGGCTTGACCGTAAGCCTCCTCGAAGGCCTGGACGAAGGCTTCATTCCCCGGGTTGGGCAGGCTCGGCTCCCAGGCCGACAGGCCGAAGACGTACTCCGCGTCGTCCCCCAGCGCTTCCTGGAACTCCACCACTGCTCCCGAGGTGCCGAACATCTGGACGTTCACATCCGCCTCCTTCATCTGGCGGACCACCTGAGCGAAGTCATCCAGCGCCGAGGCAGCCATGGCCAGAACCTCCACCTCGCCTGCCTCCACCTCGTCCAACAGGGAGGAGAAGTCGTCGGTACCGCTGGGATAGCTGCTGTAGAGGACCACTTCCATCCCCATCTCCTGGGCCAGATCCACCGCACCCTGAGCGGCAGCTCCAGGGAAGAGCACATCTTCATGGATCACCGCCACCCGCTCGTAGCCCGCCTCGGCCGCCATGTCGATGAGCCCGGCCAGGAAGAGCTCGGCAGGAGGGAGAACCATGAAGAGATACTCCCGTCCCTGTTCCCAGATGGACGTGGTCGCTGCCAAGGGGGAGATGTGGACCTGCCCGTGTCGTTCCGTCACCGGGGCCACCGCTTCGGTGAGGGTTGAGCCGTAGGGACCCATGATGGCGTCCACGCCTTCCTCCTCGATGAGCTGTTCATAAAGGGCCGGGGCCCGCTCGGAGTCCGATTCGTCGTCGTGGATGATGAACTGGATGGGCCGGCCCAGGAGCCCCCCTTCAGCGTTCACGTGCTCCTGGCAGAGGAGGTACCCGTTCCGAGCTGGAATTCCCTGGGTGGCGTAGGCTCCGGTCTCGGACATGGTGGCCCCGATCCGGATGGGTTCAGCCTCTGCAGGCGTCTCACACGCCGGCAGGCCAAGGACGAGAAGGACCGAAAGGAGGACCAGGGGGCGAATACTCACAGATGCACTCCTGAATCGAGTATGGTAGAATCTGAAACACTTCCACTACAACGTGTTAGGGCCATCGACCTGAGTTCGACTCTATATGGCCATAGCCGGCTCAACTGACAGGTCAGGGGCCAGGTCGTTTCCGTGGGACCCGGTGGCCGCAGGGGTGAATGTCGTCGCCTGGTCCATGGAGTGCAACGAAACGGCCCATGGGGGAGAGCCAGCGCCACCATGAGAGGGCTGAAGACCTTTCCGACTTGTCTCGTAGGATTGGAGAACGCACCAGCCAGGGAGACTCGACATGAAATATTGGCTGAAGGCGGGCCTCTCCTTTGCGCTCTTCCTTCTTCTGGGCTGGATCGGGGCTCAGGTCCTCCTGGACGTGTTTCTGGGGTCCATGATGGGTTCCGGGGAAGGGAGCCGGCCCATAGCCGAGGGAACAGGAAGCCTCTTCGTCCTGGCGCCCGTCGTGATCGGCGCCGCCTTTCTGACCCTGGCCATTCACGAAGGAGGCCACCTGTTGGGCGGCTGGCTGGCCGGGTGTAGGCCAGTCCTGTTCGTGGTAGGCCCTCTACGGGTCCAGTGGACGGACAGGGGAGCCACAGTGGGGTTCAACCGCCACCTTTCCCTCTGGGGCGGGC
>PWWP01000076.1 GCA_003562075.1 Gemmatimonadota bacterium | reverse complement strand
CTCTCAGCTGCTCCAACTCCTCCAGGCGGGATTCCATGCTCATGCGGCCAACGACTCCTTGGTGTGATTGTGGGTACGAAGCGCGTGATCGGAGGCAGACCCAGAACTGGACACGTGAAGCCGCCCTGTTCCAGGGGGCTCAACCCCGGATCCGCCCAATGTCAGATCAGGGCTGGAATGGCACCGCTTCCCGGTTCTGGAGGCGGACGGGTGTGTAGCTGCGCTGGATCCGTCCATCGACAATGGAGATGGATCCGGTGGCGCCGGGGAAGTCACGGATGTTCCTCAGGGCCTCAGCCGTACCTTCAGCGGTGCCATCTCCCTCTCTGCTGGCATGGAGGAGGAGGCGGGCCGCGTCGTAACCCAGCGCAGGGACCGGGCTTCGGATGGTTCGCTGGAAATGATTCTCGTACTGGTCCACGAAGTCATCCCAACCGGGCCCGTATCCGCTGGCCTGGCTTCGGGCCGAAACACTCAGCACTCCATCGGTATGCCGAGGAGGTACCTGGCTCAGAACCTGCTCCGAACTCCAGGATTCATTCCCCAGGATCTGGATTTCCAGGTCGTCGACCCCGAAGTAGGCAACCTGCGGGGCCACAAGGCCGATCTGGCCTGGCGGCAGGAGAAGGACCAGCCCTTGGGGGGCCAGGCGGACGACTTCACCGAAGGGCTCGGCAAAATTGGTCGTCCCCGGAGGATACACGAGGACGCGGCGCACCACCCCACCCGCTCCTTCGAAGGCCTGCCGGAAATACCGGGCCTCCTCCTGCATCTCCTCCGTTCTGGGATGTAGCAAGACCACCTCCCGGATCCCTGCCCTCATGGCCGTTTCGGCCAATACCTTCGAGGCAGCCGGGTCTACCGCTGCCAGGGAAAGGATATTGTCCTGGCCATCCGGGAGGATGCGGGCTGTAGGGGAGATGACGGGCGTGGGTCCTCGTCGGGCCCGGGCCGCCGTGGCCAGTCCATCCTGCTCCAGGGGACCCAGGATCCCTGTCGCCCCCCCGGCCTCCAATTCCTCCACCAGCTGGGCCACCCGGGCGGTGGAGGCTCCATCGTCCAGAAGCTGGAAGCGGACGGGACGCCCTTCTGCTTCGCCCTGGCTCAGCGCCACTTCCACCCCAGCCCGGATCTCCGCCGACAGGTCCCGGAGGGATGGAGGGCCGCCTTCAGACAAGATCGCTCCCATGGCCAATACGGCCAGATCCAGGTCCTCCAGCCTGCCCTCAGCCAGGGCCCGAGCCCGAGCCCGGACCTCTGGACCCGGCTCCAGCTCCAGGGCGGCTGCTGCCAGCTCCCGGCTTTCGACTTCATCGCCCTGGAGGGCGCGGCGAAGCGACATCTCCACCTGGAAGGCCGGATAGATCCGAGGGTGATGGGGAGCCTCCCGGAGGAGATCTCTCAGGACCGGAAGCGTCATTCTCGAGGCCGTCTCCTGGGCCAGCTCCTCGGCCTCGCCCAGGATGGGGTCCGGCAGGTCCGCCTCCAGACCGAAGAGGGTCTCGATCCCTCCGTCCAACTCACCGGAGAGGAGAGCACGGGCGAGGAAGAGGCGTCCTTCACCTTCCTCAGCGACGGTGGGAGGGCCGCGGTCCAGGTACCGGGTCGCTGCCTCGGCCGCTTCGGGCCACTCCTCCAGCACTCCGTAGGCCCGTGCCTGGAGCCAGAGTGCCTGTGCCGAGCCCGGGACGGTCCCGAATTCCCGAGCGACTTCCCGGCCCCGTGCCAGGGCCGTCTCCCCATCGCGGTCTCGGAGCGCGTCCTCGCCTTCCGTCAGAAGCCGTGACGCAGTCTCCATCCGGGCAGGGTCCGTGTCTTCCGGCCCCTCTACAGCAGCCGGGCCCTCCATGGCCACCACGTCGGGGGCGGGCGCAGGTGGTTCGAGGGGCGCCTCCCCCAACTGGCACGCTCCCAGAAGAAGAAGCACCCCGAGGATCGTGGGAGCCAGAGTTCGTACACGACGAAGCCGCCCGACCGGCAATGCGGTCGGACGGCCTCGTGGATGGGTGCTATCCATCTTCACGCTGTGCTTTCCTCCGGTGGAGAAGAAGGAAGGAGGATCAGGCCTCCGTCTCGTCGGCTTCTTCGGTGTCGCCGGCCTCGGTATCTGCACCCTCATCGTCGGTACCCTCGGCTTCGGCAGCGGGAGTCTCCTCGTCCTCCGTCGCCTCCTCCTCCTCTACATCCTGGGCAGCCTTCCGCTCAGGGGCCGTGGTGACTTCCAAGACGATCCTGCGGTTGGCAGCATCCGACTCCAGGACCTTCAGGTCCACCGGGTCACCTGCCTCGTAATACTCCTCCAGCGCGTCAACGTTCTCCACCGCCGCATGGGACGCAGGGACAAATCCTTCGATCTCGTCACCCAGGTCTACCACCACGCCCTTGTCCTGAACCCGGGTCACCGAGCCCTCACACTCCACCCCAGGGGCGAACCGCTGAGCGATGACCGGCCAGGGATCGTCCTGAAGCTGCTTGATTCCCAGGGAGATCCGCTTGTTCTCGGCGTCGATGTCCAGGATCAATACCTCGAGATCCTGGCCCTTCTGGACGATCTCGGATGGATGCTCCACTCGGCGCGTCCAGCTCATGTCCGAAACGTGGACCAGACCATCGATCCCCGGTTCGATCTCCACGAATGCACCGAAGGAGGTCAGGTTTCGCACCTTCCCGGTGAGTCGGGTTCCCGAGGGGTACTTCATGGGGAGCGAGAGCCACGGGTCCTCCTCGATCTGCTTCATACCGAGGGAGATCTTCTCGTCGTCCGGATCCACCTTGAGGACTACAGCCTCGATCTCGTCTCCGATGGAGACCAGCTTGGAGGGATGGCGGATATTCCGGGTCCAGGACATCTCGGAGATGTGGACCAGGCCCTCCACGCCCTTTTCCAGCTCCACGAAGGCGCCGTAGTTCGTGATGGAGACCACCTTTCCTCGCACCCGGGAGCCCACGGGGTACTTCTTGTCGATATCGGTCCAGGGGTACGGGAGGAGCTGCTTGAGCCCCAGGGAGATCCGCTCCCGGTCCCAGTCGATGTCCAGGACCTTGATGTCCAGCGCCTGACCGATATCCACCACCTCGGAGGGATGTCCCACCCGTCCCCACGACATGTCGGTGATGTGGAGGAGTCCGTCCAGACCGCCCAGGTCGATGAAGGCACCGAAATCGGTGATGTTCTTCACGGTTCCTTCCCGCACCTGACCAACCAGGAGCTCCTTCACCAGGAGGGACCGCTTCCGCTCCCGCTCCGCCTCCAGAATCACGCGGCGAGACACCACGATGTTCCGACGGCGCTTGTTCAGCTTGATGATCTTGAAGCGATAGGTCTCGCCGATGAGGTCCTCGATGTTCGGGACCCGCCGGAGGGCGATCTGCGAACCGGGGAGGAAGGCATCCACCCCCATGAGATCCACCGTGACGCCACCCTTGATCTTCCGGGCCAGCGTTCCCTTGACCGGACGATCGGCCTCGTGGGCTTCCTTGATCTTTTCCCAGACCCGGAGGAAGTCCGCCTTCCGCTTGGAGAGGACGACGATCCCGTCCTCGTCCTCCAGGCTCTCCAGGAGAACCTCCACCTCGTCGCCTTCGGAGAGTGATTCCGGCTCCTTGAACTCATCCAGAGAGACGGAGCCTTCACTCTTGAATCCGAACTCCAGGATGACGGAGGCATCCGTGATCTGCAGGATCCGGGCGTTGACGATCTCACCTTCCCGGACATCCTGGAGGTCGGCGCCGAAGTCACTGAGGAGTGCCTCGAAGTCGTCCCTGGAGATATCCAGGTCCTCGTCGCCATAGGGATCCATGGAGAGCTCAGGGGAGATCCCGACACGGGGTGGCTCCTTCTCGACCTCGTCCGGATCTACGGTGACGACTGCGGAGGGATCCTCGACCAGCTCGGTCAGCTCGGAATCGGAGGACGTACGTTCGGTGGGGGTCTGCTCACTCATGAAGAACCGATGGTGTCTCTCGCCTTTGCCGGACGGCGGGTGGCGAGGCCTGCGGGCCTGTGGCCCTGGTTATGAATTCTAGCGATCACTCAGTGCCTGTTGAGGAGGCAGCCGAAGCGGCCCACCCCCTCTAGAAGGCAGACGTTCAAGTTATCGAAAATGTACGGGAGAGGTCAAGATGCGTCTGCGGGGACGGGGATGCGGCTTCCCGGGGCGGCTTGACGGATCCAGGGGGTGTCACCCCAGATCGGCCATGGAGGAGGGTCCACAGGGTCTGGAGAGTCTGCTACCCGCCCCCTTTCCACCGTTGGTGGACCAATTTCAGGATGGCGTTCACCTGTTCCTGGAACCCGAGCCCGGTCGTATCCAGGACCAGAGCGTCGGCAGGTTTGCGCAGAGGCGCTACCTCCCGTTCGCGATCCGCCCGATCCCGTCGGGCCAGCTCCTGGGCAGTGGACTCGATCTCGGGCTCCACCTCCTCCCTTCCTTCCTGAAGGAGGCGCCGCCGAGCCCGTTCCTCCAGCGAGGCCGTCAGGTAGACCTTCACCTCGGCATCGGGGAGCACCACCGTCCCCATGTCCCGCCCGTCGGCCACCACGCCTCCATCCCGGGCAGCTTCCCGCAGAGGCGCAAGGAGTCGCTCCCGCACCCATGGGAGGGCAGCAACCGATGCGACCTGGGCAGTCACATCAGGGGAGCGGAGCTCGTGGGAGACCGGCCGGCCCTCAATCTGGACCTCCAGCCCCTGGGAGCCGGCCTCCAGCCCCAGGGAAACCTTCTCCAGCACCTCGGCCCCGTGCTCTGCCCAGTCCTGACGAGGGAGTTCCGAATCCAGAAGAACCAACGTCACGGCCCGGTAGAGGGCACCCGAGTCCAGGTGAAGGAACCCCAACCGGCGGGCCACCTCTCCGGCAGTGGTGGATTTCCCCGACCCTGCTGGGCCATCCAGGGTGACGACGGGAGGACGCCCTCTGTCAGCATCTTCTTCCCCGGTCCCCCTGCGGGCCTCCCCATTCCCTCCTGGAGTCCCGGATCCCGCGAGCCCGCCTGAGGAGAAGTGCGTTCCGGCGTCGGACAAGGCGGACAGGCGTTCCCAGAACCCGGGGAAACTGACTTCTACGATGCGCCGATCATCCACCTGGATCCGATTTCCCGGAAGGGCCCCCAGGATGGCAAAGGCCATGGCGATGCGGTGATCTCCAAACGAGGACACCTGCCCCTCCAGGGGGCCACTGCCCCCCTGGATCACCAGGCCATCGGGACGCTCCTCCGTGCTCACCCCGATGGACTGGAAGTTCCGGGCCAAGGCATGGATCCGATCCGATTCCTTCACACGGAGCTCTTGTGCGTCCCGGATGACGGTGGTGCCCCTGGCCCGGGACGCGGCTACAGCCAGGATGGGGATCTCGTCGATGAGGCTGGGGATCTCATCTCCTCCGATCTCCACTCCTTCCAAACGTCCGGGCGCCACCAGCAGGTCCCCGGCTGGCTCACCACCCGGATCGTCCATCTCCCGGGCGTTGTGGATCTCCACCTGGGCACCCATCCTCCGGAGGACAGCGAGGGCGCCGGTCCGGGTCGGGTTCAGCCCAACGTTCTCCAGGGTCAGAGCCCGTTGGCCCAGAGCGCCAAGCACCAGGAAGAATGCCGCAGAGGAGATGTCTCCAGGGACCCGGAGCTCCAGGGGGTGGAGCTGGAACTCGCCTCCGTCCAGATGGACGTGGTGGGGCGCAACGCCGCGGCTTTGGATCGGAATGCCCATTCTGCGGAGCATTCGCTCCGAGTGGTCCCGGGACGAGACCGGTTCCTCCACGCTTACCGGGACGCCGGCACCCAACCCGGCCAGGAGGAGGGCGCTCTTCACCTGTGCGCTGGCCACCTTGGACCGGTGTTCTATTTCCGTCAAAGCCCCAGGATGAACGGTGACTGGCAATCGGTCCGGTTCCTCCTCCCATTCGAACCTGCCGCCTGCCCGGCTCAAGGGGTCCGTGACCCGGGCCATGGGCCGGCTCCGCAGAGATGCGTCACCGGTCAGGGTGGCTGGGAGGGAGAGCCCGGAAAGGAGGCCGAGGAGAAGCCGGGCCGTGGTCCCAGAATTCCCGCAGTCGAGAGGCCCCCTCGGCGCCACCAGACCCGTACGACCGACACCGTCCACCTGGATCCACCCTCCATCGTCTGGGAGGGCAGGAATGGCACACCCCATGGCCCGAAGCGCGGCGGCGGTGCTCCGGCAGTCCTCGCCCGGAAGGAGCCCGGCCAGCCGGCTTCGGCCAGAGGCCAGAGCGGAGAGGAGAAGGGCCCGGTGGCTGATGGACTTGTCGCCAGGAACCCGGATCATGTCCTCCGGCAACCGAGTCATGGCGAGGACGGCTCCGCCTGGTCCGCCTCTGCCCGTGCCGAAAGAGAGTCCTCAGCTCGGGCCCACGAGCGGGTTAGCTCGAGGAACTCCTGGACCCGGTCCATCTCCCGCCTGGCCAGGAGGTCGGCCAGGGCTGACAATGCCCTCGACACGGAGGTCAGGCCTGTGCCGGTGACAGGTGCCGAGAATTCCAGGAGCTCGGTCCACATCCGTGAGGAGGATCCGGCCAGGCGAGTCATGTCCCTTCCACCTGGGCCCAGGTCGGCTGGGGTCATCCCCGCCGAGTCCAGGGCGCCGGCAAGGGCGCTTGAAAGGAGTTGGGGAAGGTGGGAGACCCATGCCATGGTCCGGTCATGTTCCCCGGCCTCGATCCATCGAGGGGCAGCTCCCAGGGCCGTCCAGAATGCTGAGATCCCTTTTCGGACTTCGGGACCGGCGGCATCGTATGCAGAGAGCCAGACGGTGGCATCCTGGTAGAGATCGCCTCGGGCGTGGGCGAGCCCCGATTCCTCGGAGCCGGCCATGGGGTGGGCGGACACGTAGCGCTGGGCCACGCCGGCCACCTCTGCTCGTTTCAAGAGGGGAGCGTTCAGGCTGGATACATCCGTGATCAGGGTCTCCGGAGGAAGGTGAGGAGCCTCCTCCTCCAGGAATTGAAGGGCAGCTCGAATGGGTGAGGACAGGACCACCAACTGGGCCTCGGACGGTAGCCCTTCCCCCGGGAGTCCGAACCGATCCACCAGCCCGTCATTGAGTGCCCGGGTCCCCGTCACCGAATTCAGGTCCACACCGAGAATCCGGGTCCCCGGTTGGGCGGAGCGGAGAGCACGTGCCAGAGAGCCCCCCATCAGACCCAACCCCACCACGGCCACCGTCGAGCCTGTGGGGGAGTTGGACGGAGGATCCTGGTGCGCTCCCTCCCTGCCCCTGCTCAGGAGAGCCTCCCCACGGGTGTGTTCACATCCTGAGGCTCGAAGACGAAGACCAGGGGGACCCGGGCCAGGAGCTCGTCCGCACCTACGAGTCCGGCGAAGCGAGCCTCGCGGGTCCGGTGCGCTTCAAGGGAATCGAAGGGGACCGTCAGGTGCACCAGCCCCTGGAAGCCCCCTCGAGGTGGAAATCCTTCGGAGCGGAGGACAACGGAGTCCCCAAAGATCTCCCGGGCCAGCTCCAGCCCTCGCCACTGGGCGGCACGGATGGACCAGCGTTCCCGATGCGAACTCCGAACCTCCCGGACCTCGATCCAGTGAGCGTCATCCCGATCCCGGTCTTGAATCTCTCCGAACATCATTTCCTCCCCCCCAGGGGGCTCGTCGTCGAAGCAGGTTCCCGCATCATCGTTGCTCTACCCATCATCGCAGGTTTGTGCGTCATCGGGTGAGTCATACCCGATCTCCACCTCCAGCCCGTCGTAGGCTACCCGTGCACATGAAAATGCGGCCCGTGCTTCCTTCTCCAGGGGAGCGGGCTGGGCCGAATAGCGGGCTGAGACGTGGGTCAGGAAGAGGCGCTCCACCTGAGCTCGCCTCCCGATCTGGGCAGCACCCCGGGCTGTACTGTGGAAGGTCTCGTGGGCACGCCCCACTTCCTCCTCCCCGAAAGTGGCATCATGAATGAGGGCCTGAGCACCCCTTGCCAACTCCACCGTGGAATCCAGGGGTCGGGTGTCTCCCGTGTAGAGCACTCGTCGGCCGGGCCTCGGCGGTCCGACCACCTCCTCAGGCTCTATGACTCGCCCGTCGATTTCCACCCTCTGACCGGCATGGAGACGTCCGAAGAGTGGACCCTCCGGAATCCCCAGGCCACGGGCCCTCTCCACATCGAAGCGACCCGGTCGATCCTGTTCTCGAAGCATGTACCCGACGGCTGGAAGACCGTGCCGGACCTCGAACGCCGCCACCTCGTATCCCTCCCGTTCAACCGCCTCACCCGGAGCCAGCTCCTGGATGTGCACCGGGAATCCGACCCGTGCGGCGCCCAGGTAGATGGCGTCCCGGAGGGTTCCTCCGGATCCTGGAGGACCGAAAATGTGAAGGGGTTCCTCCCTTCCCTGCAGTCCCATTGTCCGGGCCAGTCCAATGAGACCGAGAAAATGGTCGGCGTGGAGGTGGGTCACGAAGATCCCCCAGATGGAGAAGCCGGTCCCGAACCGCATCATCTGACGCTGGGTCCCTTCCCCACAATCCCAGAGCATG
>PWWP01000262.1 GCA_003562075.1 Gemmatimonadota bacterium | reverse complement strand
GTCGGCGTTCCCTCGGGGGGTGCCGGCTCCACCTCTTCTCGCACCACGACCGTGTCCGGCGGCGGCGCAGGGAGCTGCACCTCACGGACCCGCTCCCGATCCCGGAGCATGACGCTCAGTCCGGCCTGGACGCCCAGGTTCAGGGTCTGGGGCCGGGGGATGAAGGCGTCTTCATCCTCGGGCACGTAGTACCCGGTTCCTTCCACACGGGCGGAGAACCGATCGGTGAAGGCGTACCGGAGACCCAGGAGGCCGCCCGGCCCACCGCCACGGGATCCAATCCGACGCGGTGTGCTGTAGTGATCGTAGGAATAGCCGGCACCCAGGAGGAGACCGGCAGACTCGCCGAGCCAGTGGGTGTAGAGAATCCGGCCCTGGAACAGCTCATGCCGGATGAACTCCCGATCCTGCCACCCCGGAGGGTCGGACAGATCGGGTTCGGCGTACGTCCAGTCGAGCTCGAGAGAGAGGTTCGGGAGGAAGAAAATCCCTGCCCGGCCCCCAATGCGAGGGGCATTCTCGAGGCCGACTTCGTCGTCGTAGACCGTAAACGCACCCACAACTCCCAGCTCGATGGAACCGGGGCTCTGGGCCTCGGTCACGTCCGGAAGAAAGAGGGCCGCGGCGGCCACGATCGCCACGATGAATCGTCCCTTCATGGAGCCTCCCTGATATGGTTGGAACTCGTCATTGAGATCCACGCTTGCGTGTCCTTGGAGAATCATTCCCGTCCGCACCCGACTATCGGATGCGGGCTCCTGCATACTTCGCCCCGCGACTGAACCGGGAGACGAAGAAATTCCTCCCGCCGGGTCTACCCGCTGGAGTTCATCAACATACCAAGAACTCCCTGGCGCGACACGGGCCAGCCTGGGGGCGAGGCAGTGGGAACCCCAGTCCGGGACACCCCGAGACCTCGCCGGATTTAATCGCGGAGGAATATAGTCGGACTACAAAGGTGGCACAATACTGATCTTCACCAATGGTGCGCCTTCCCGCCCGTTTCATCCCCCCATCCAGCTTCGAATCCATCCGGAGTCGGCGAGGGGAATCCTCCTCGGTCCTTTTCCCTAGCAATTCCCGGGCCGGATTTCCTGTCACGCCACCGGAAACCGGGGATCCACCTCCCGGGCCCACGCCTGGAGGCCGCCCTCCAGGTTCCGGGCACGAGGGTGTCCTGCCTCCCTCAACAGGCGAGCAGCCTGGTCCGACCGGCTTCCTGAGCGGCAGTAGACCACCACTTCCTGGTCCCGGGGCACCTCGTCCAACCGCTGGTCCAGCTCGCCCACGGGGATCAAGTACGCCCCATGCCCCTCAAGGTTCGACACGGCCCATTCCCAGGGCTCCCGTACATCCAGGAGAATGGGCCGGTCCCCGTCTTCCAGGCGCCGGGCCAGCTCCTGGGCCGTGATGTCCTCTCCGGAGGTGGCCGAGGTCGGGTCTGCCGTCGGTGCCGCAGTCGAGGACGGCGTCGCCTCCGCTGGGCCTGGGTCCGCCGAGTCGCCTGCGATGCTGGAATCGGAGGGGACGGATCCCGCCGCCAGAGGGTCACCCGGTCCGGATTCGGCTTCGTGGGGCACCGCCTGGACCTCCCCTGTTGCACAAAAATGCTCGTAGTCCATCAGTTCTCTGATGGTGGGCGCGTCTCCGCAGAGGGGGCAGTCCGGGTCCCGGCGGAGGCTCACCTCCCGGAAGGAGAGGCCCAGGGCATCGAAGATGAGGAGGCGGCCGGCCATGCTCCCGTCCCGCTTCCCCAGGATCCACTTGATGACCTCCAGGGCCTGCAGGCTCCCTACGATCCCCGGAAGGACCCCCACCACGCCGGCCTCGGCACACCCGGGCACCAACCCAGGAGGCGGCGGCTCCCGGAAGAGGCACCGGTAGCACGGGCCGTCAGGGGCGCCGAAGAGGGAGAGCTGGCCTTCCCACCGGAGGATGGCGCCGTAGACCCACGGCCTGCCGCTCAGGACGCAGGCGTCATTCACCAGGTAGCGGGTGGGGAAGTTGTCGGAGCCGTCCAGGACCACGTCGTAGCGGGGGATGACGTCCAGGGCGTTGGCGGCCGTCAGGCGCAGGGGATGGGGCTCGACCTGGATCTCCGGATTCATGGACTGGAGCCGCTCCACCGCCGACTCCACCTTCAGCCGCCCAACATCCGGGGTTCCGTGGAGGACCTGGCGCTGGAGGTTGGAAAGCTCCACCCGGTCGCCATCGGCAATGCCCAGCGTCCCCACCCCGGCGGCGGCCAGGTAGAGGGCGGCAGGAGATCCCAGTCCCCCGGCGCCCACCAGGAGGACCCGGGCCTCCTTCAGCTTCCCCTGTCCCTCGGCCCCGACCTCGGCCAGGGAGAAGTGGCGGGCATACCGCTGGATCTCCTCCCTGGAGAACGCCTGGAATGGATCGGTCAGCGGTGAGTCGTTGGCCATGGATGGGTCTCCGGTTGGGTCTCCTACTGGATGGCCCGGCTCCCGCCCTGGGCCACCACGGAGAACCGGTCGGCCCGGTCCAGGAGCTCTCCGACCGTTCCCTCGGGCATGCCTACCTGACCGGCGGCGTCGGCCAGCTGGAGATAGAGGAAGTAGAAGTGCCAGGGGATGTTCAGGGTGGCCCGATCAGCCCAGACGTCCCGCTCCTCCAGCCCCCGGTAGGAGAAGACCTCCTCCGCCAGGGTCAGGGAGAGATCCAGGTTCACCCAGTCGCCCCCCACCTGCTGGGAGGTCTGGACCATCCCTTCCACCTCGGAGAGATCGTCCATGATGAGGCGGGCGGTGAGTCCCTGCCGGGTCACCCACCGGCGTAGTCCCAGGTCCTGGGGCAGCCCTGCCGTACTGGCAAAGTGGATGGGCCGCTCCCCCAGCGAGTCCCGGATGATGGCCAGGGCCAGCCGGTCGCCTCGGCCCAGCCAGGTCCCGGCCGGATACTGGACGGCCACCGGCCCCACATCCACGGTGAAGTCCTGCCCCAACTGCCCGCTCCCCACCTGGTTCATCTCTTCGTCGGTGAGCTGGGTGATGGCGCGGGTGGGCGGGCCGGCCGGAGGATCATAGACGGGGGCCGCCGTCTCCGCATCGAAGTGGCGCTGCCGTTCGGGTTGGGTGTGATACCGGAGCTGACGGGGATACCACTGGGTGTAGAGGTACTGGACCACGATGACCGTCACGTCCTGCCGGATCCCTTCCACCTCCTGGAGATACCACAACGGGAAGGTGTCGTTGTCCCCATTGGTGAAGAGGATCCCGTAGGGCTCCACACTCTGGAGCATGTTGTAGCCCCAGTCCCGGGCCGAGTGGTCATCGCTCCGGTCCGCCCACCCGTAGTTGAAGACCAGGGGGACCAGAGCCACCACCAGGACGGGTGCGGCCATGGCCAGGTGCTTCCGGTCCTCTCCTCCCCCGCCGGCCCATCGCCAGAGCCCCACCAGCCCCATGGCCGTCAGGAACCCCCAGAGGTGGAATCCCCCGATGAAGAAGTAGTCCCGTTCCCGGACCTCCCGGCTGGCCCGATCGATCTCGTCCCCGGCCAGGGAGAAGCCGTACCGGAAGTTCAGGTAGTAGACCAGGGCCAGGGTCAGGGTGAAAGCCAGGGTGGCCATGTAGGTCCCCGGGCCGGTCCCGGCCCGGAACGCCACCAGGATCCCCCCCACCCCCAGCCCCAGGAAGAGGAGGCTGATGGGCAGCCGGGCATTCCCGGGGGTCTCGGCCACGCTCAGTCCCCGGGCCCACTGCCAGTCGAAGTACTGGAACCAGTTGGTCAGCTGGTGGCCCAGGGGTGCCTGCCGATCGGTGAGGGGTGGCTTGGCGTACTGCTCCCGGGTCAGGTTGGCGGCCAGGGCTTCGCAGCCGGCGGCCCCATTGGTGTAGATGGCCACTGCCGCCCCACCCAAGGTCTCGCAGATGGGCTCCCCTTCATTGATGATGGGCTGCTGCGCCGACCGGATGGGGAGGAAGAAGTTGAAGGAGAGGGCCAGGACCACGGCCAGGACGCTCCGGGTCAGGAGGTGCCGGTCCAGGAGGACCCGGGGCTTCTCCAGGAGGATGAGGACCCCCAGGGCCGGGGCCGGCAGCAGCGCCATGAGGTGGTTGGTGGAACCCAGGACCATGAGGTAGACGGCCAGGACCAGGAGCCATCCGGCCCCGGGCTCATCCTTCCGGTCCGCCCAACGGATAGCCAGCCACGAGACCACCGCGATCCCCAGGACGCTCAGGGTATAGACCTTCTCGTTCACATTGGACTGGTTCCAGACGGTGAAGGCCGTGGCGCCCATGAGCGCGCCCAGCCACGCCCCGATGAGGGGCATCCGCCGGACCCAGATCTCCTTCACGTCCTCACCGATCCACCCCTTCAGGATCCGGTAGGTCACCAGGAAGAAGAAACCGGTGGCCAGGGCCGAGGTGGTGGCGGCCAGAAGGTTGATCCGGACCGCCACCTCCAGCCCGGTGGGTGCCAAAAGGAGGCTCCACACCTTGTCCACAACCACGAAGAGTGGGTTCCCCGGGGGGTGGGGGATCCCCAGGATGTGGGCCGTGGCGATGTACTCGCTGGTGTCCCAGAACCAGGTGGTGGGCGCCAACGTCCACACATAGAGGAGGAAGGCGCCAAGGGAGGCGCCGGCAGCGTGGGCGTACGGGGGTCGGAAGTCCTTCATCAGTATTGGCCTGGCCTGGCTGGGATCGGGTCAGGGTTGGGTCTCCGCCTCCGAACCGGCGCACCCGCGTGGTGGGTTCCGGGGTCGGCTCCGGGTCCTGCAGCCCGTATAAATACGAAGCCGGAGGGTGGAGAGGAAGGGCCGGACCGGGGCCTGGAGCCGGTGGAATCGCCGGAGCGGCCCCGTTAGGATGGGAGAATGAGCTCACCAACCCTCGACACCCTTCGTTTTCTACGGGGCTGGCTTCGACCCAGAACCCGCCTTCGTTCCCGGCAGCTCATGCTGGAGACCGGCGGCGGGCGCTCCCTGCCCGATGGCCCGGGCGGGGCCGTCCCTGTCCGAGCCACCTCCGGAAGGTCCGTCCCTGCCACCCTCCTGGAAACCCCCTCCCCGGACGGACGCCCCGCCGACCCGGTCACCGGGTGGGTGGTCCTCCACGGCGTCACCCGACCCGGCCGGAGCCATCCCTCCATGGTCCGCTTCGCTCAGGCTCTGGCCACCACAGGGGGGCGGGTCCTGATCCCCGAGATCCCCGAGTGGACCCGGCTGGAGTTGGCCCCCGATCGGGCCCAGGAGATCATCCGGGGCGCAGTGGAGTGGCTGGCCACCGACCCTGGAACCCGGCCCGGTGGTGTGGTCGTGGTGGGGTTCTCCTTCGGCGCGCCTCAGGCCCTCCTGTTGGCCTCGGATCCGGGGCTGGGCTCCAGAGTCCGGGGGGTGGTGGGGTGGGGCGGCTACGCAGACCTGGCCCGAACCTTCGCCTTCCACCTCACGGGGGAGCACGAATGGAACGGCCAGCACTACCGCAGGGACCCGGATCCGTACGGCCGTTGGGTGGTGGGGGCCAACGCCCTCCCCCTGGTGGCCGGGTTCGGGGATGCCACCCCGGTGGCCGATGCCCTCCGGGCCCTGGCCGCCCACGCCGGGGACCATCAGATCCCGGCTGGGGATCCGGCCCTGGATAGCTTGAAGGTCTCCCTCCGGGTGGGCCTCCCGCGACGCTACCGGCCCCTCTTCGACCTCTTCGCCCCACCGGCGGGGCAGATCCCTCCCGCAGACGAGGCCCGTCAACTGGTGGAGATCATCATCCCGGCAGCCCGACGGGCCATGCCCCTCCTGGATCCCCTCCGGATGATCGAGGGAATCCGGGTCCCGGTCCGCCTCCTCCACGCCCGGTCCGACCGGCTCATTCCCTTCACCGAGACCCTGGCCCTGGCCGACGCCCTGGAGCGACGAGCCCCGGACCTGAAGACCGGCGTCACCGGACTCTTTGGGCACTCGGGAGGCGCCGGAGACGGGGGGCCCCTGACCCAGCTCCAGTCCGGAGCCGGCTTCTTGAAGGCCCTCCGGACCGTCTTCGAAACCAGCGCGTAGGGAGCGTCCCTACGACCGGCCGGAAAGCAAACGGGCCAGGGGATCATCGCCGGGACAGTCTCGCAGCACGCTCCGAGCCGCTTCAGCCACCACGCCCCGGGCGCCAGCCTCCTCCAGGAGGGCCAGATCCTCCCGGATTCCAGGAAGGAGGAGAGCTCGCCGCTCGTCGGTCTCGGTCAGGTATCGGGCCACCCGGGTGGTGAACCGGTCCCGGGTCCCGGGGGGAAGCGAGACCGTGGGCAGGTGGGGGTCCCCCTGCAGGGAGGGGGGATCCGGCTGGGGGTGAGACGGCCGAAGAGAAGGCCGGGAGCTCCGCTCGCCCTCGGGTCCTCTGGGCCCTTCCCCCGCTCCCTGCCCCGGTTCGGCCCCTGCTCCGGATTCGGCCCCCTCCCCAGGTGCGGCCCCTTCCCCCGGTGCGACCCCTCCTCGCGGTGCGGCCTCTTCGCCCGGTTCGTCCCCCTCCCGGAACCGGTCCCGAAGGGCCCGGGCCAGCCCGGACGGAAGGGTGCCGTCTTCCCTCACCACCGCCCTACCACTCCCGCCGGGGGAGGCGGCGATCATCGAAGCTGGACCGGCCGTCGGCGGTGACGGCCCGGACGCCCACCTCGTCCACGCCCCGGGTGTGGGCCTCGGTGAGCTGGACCCGAGGCTCCGTCACCTGGTCCACCACCTCCCACTCCCCGTCCCCGTCGCCCCGTCGAACCCGGACCTCGTACCCGGTGACCATGGCTTCAGGGGCTGGATCCCAGGCAAACACGGGGGCGGCGGTGCTCCCTTCCCCGGCCACCCGGTGGAGGCCCTCCACCCGGGACGGCCCATCGGCCAGGTGCATGATGGTGGCCACCGTGGTCCGGCTCACCTCGGCCACCAGGCGTTGGTTGATGGTCCAGAGTTCATCGGTGACCTGGTGGTAGTTGGGGTTGTGGAGGACCGGGTAGGAGCCGATCCCCCCTACGATGTCCCCGTAGGCGTCGAAGAAGACGGCGGCGTCCGTGCCCCGATAGTAGCGGGCGTCGTAGGTGATGAGATCGCTGAAGAGGTGGGCGGCGGCGTGCTGGATGTCCCGGATCCCGTCATTGGAGTACCGGATCGTGTTGTCCAACCGGTGGCTTCGGGTCCATCCGATCATGTCGTTGTTCAGGACCCCGGCAATGTGGGCCCCCTCCATCTGGGCCACGCGGACGTACTCCCGGGCCCCCAGTAGCCCGGCTTCCTCAGCCGTGAGGAAGACGAACTGGATGGTGGCCTTCCGAGGAGAATCGGCCAGGACCCGGGCCGCCTCCAACAGGGCGGTGGTGCCCGACGAGTTGTCGTCGGCTCCGGGGCTGGGCAGGACCGAGTCGAAGTGGGAGGAGATGAGGTAGACCTGTTCCGGGTTCTCGGTGCCGGGAAGTGTGGCCACCACATTGGCCGTCCGAGCCCCCTGCCCCCGTCCCGTGGCCTCGAACCACTGGAGCTCGGCCTCGTATCCCCAGCTCTCCAGCGTCTCGGCCAGCCACTGGATGGCCTCCTGGTTCCCCGGCTCGGTGGCGAACTTGGAGCCGAAGGAGTAGAGGATCTCGGCGTAGTGGTAGATCCGTCCCACCGAGACGGCGTCGGTGGCGGCCCGGATCTCATCCATCTCCGGCGCGAAGCGGGCCGTCCCCGCCTCCATGAGGGCTTCCTCGTGGGCCAGGGCGTCGGCCAACCGGCCCACCAGGTCGGCGTGCTCCACCCCCCGGGTCAGATCCACCCAGAAGACGGCCCGTTCCGGTGCGATGGTGTCGCCGTCCCGCTCGGCTACCAGGAGGATCCCCTCCCCCTGGGGATGGACCACCCACTCGTACTCAGGGGCGATGGTCCGGAAGGTGTTGTTGTGGAAGAGGCGGTAGCTCTCCCCGGTCTCCAGGTCGTGGAGGTAGGAGCGGCGGTGCCGGAACTCCCCCTTCATGGCCAGGATGCGGGTGTCGCTGATCCAGGCCGGGAAGAGGTCGTGCTGGATCTCACGGGTCACCCGGATGGGCTCGGACCCGCCCTCCTGGATAGCCACCCGGTAGATCTCCCAGTCCAGGTGGGGGCGCCCCTGGTAGGCTACCTGGCTCCCGTCCGGAGAGACGGCCGGGTTGTCCAGGGGGTCGCCGCTCTCCACCAGGAGGAGGGGATCGGCCCGAAGGGGATCGCCGGCGTCCAGGCGCAGCGCCATGACCCGGGTCTGCCCTCCTTCAGCGGGCTGGAGCCAGGCCATGGCCCCGCCACCTGCGCTCAGGTGGGAGGCTCCGCCGGAGAAGGCGGCTACCTCTCCCGTCTCCAGGTTCATGAGGCCCGGCCCAGGATCAGGCGTCCGGGTGTCCGGCTCCCCTTCCCCAGGGGAGAGGGGGGACGCTTCAGGGCGGTGGAAGACCAGGTGGCGCCCGCCCGGTACCGGCTGAGGGCTCGCTGCGTGCCCTTCTCCCGTGTCCAGCAACTCCAGACGCCACTCCGGCGCCTGGAGTCGGAAGATCCGGAGGCGGTCCCCGTCCTGGCC
>PWWP01000110.1 GCA_003562075.1 Gemmatimonadota bacterium | reverse complement strand
GATGCGACGAAGAAGGTGGCTGGGAGGTCCAGATCCGCTACTGCCTCGGCCAGGTTTGCCACATTGGAGAACTCCCACCCGGCTTGCTGGGTGATGGTAACGGCGGACCCGTGGCCATGCGGCCAGGCCCGGATCTCTGCGGACGGGAGCTGGGCTGTCCAGCCCAGGGCATTCCGGAAGAGGGTCTCGATCCGGTCCTCATCCGGAAGACCCCGTCCTTCCACCCCATGAAAACCGAACCAAGCCAGTCGCCCTCCTCCGTCCACCTCTCGGAGGTGAGCAGCGCCGTCGGTGGCCGAGGTTCCTTCGGCAGGAGCCGGGTTCATGGCCCAGTCGGACCAGTAGACCCGGGGGCCCTCCGTAGCGAGCGCCACAGGAGCATCCCAGCGGAGTTCCACCCGTGCCGCCGGCTCGATGCCCTGTGAGAGGGGAGAACTGTCAGGGATGGTCAGGTAAAGCCCCGGACGTTCCTCCAGCTCCCGGACCTCCCGGGCGCCTGTCACCTCAAGGAGCCGGTCCCATCCCTGCCATTCGCAGTCGCCGTCTCGGGCCCCGAAGGCCCAGTTTATGATGAGTCCCCCTCCGGCCAGCAGATGCCGGGTCAGGGCTTCGACTTCGCCATTGGTCAGGCAGATGGCTGCAGCGGCCACCACCACGCCCTCTCCTTCGATTTCCCGGAGATCGTCCACCCCCTCCACCAAGGAGACGGTGGCCCCCATCCCCTCGGCCACGGCCCGCCACTCACTCTTCCGTTCCTCGTAGAAGTCCTCTTCCGGGAAATACCCCCGGCTGGCCTCGGAGTGGAAGACATAGGCCGGAAACGCCACCTGGGGGCGGGATGCCGGTGCTGGCGGGGTCGCGATGGGGGCGGGGCCGGTGGCTGAGACCGGGCTCCGGGTGATGGCTTGCATGTCGATGCGGTCCCAGAGGACCATAGCCATGGCCACGACGCCACCTGCCAGGAGACCCAGGATGAGAACACCAGCGAGCCAGCCCCAGGGGTTTCGTGCCCGGGGTGTGGGATCGGGAGGGGGAGACATTCAGTTCCTCGGCTTCACGCGTCTACGGTGCCGGTGCGAGGCGAGCCCGCATCGGCAGGAGGACGATGGAGGTCGAAGTACCTGGGCTCCTCCGGCTGGTCTGCCGGGGAGGGACGCCGTGCCAGTCGCAGTTTATAGGCGATGTAGGTGATCACAGCCAGGACGATGGTCACCAGGATCGTCACGATGATGATGGTGACCAGGATGTCGATGATGCTCATGGTTCGTTCCGTTCAGAGTCGAGTCGATTGAGGCCCCGGGGAGTCCGTTCGGTCACCCACCGGAGTCGGCCGGCTGGTAGGCTACCCGCCTGACCTTCTCCCACTTCATGCCCAGTTTCAGGAATTCCTCCAGGGCGGCAAACGTCTTCACCACGTCCAGGAAGAGGATGAAGAAGAAGCGATAGATGAGGGCGTAGGGGACAAGTCCCAGGTCCTCCTCCTCCATGGACACGGTCACCAGCGCGATGACCAGATCCAGGAGGGTCAGGAGGACCCACCAGTAGAGCAGGAGCTCGCCCATTCCGAAGAGGAGGGCGACGATGGCGAAGAAGAGGTGGGCGAAGACATTCATGGCAGGCCACAGGATGGCTTCGAAAGCCGTTTCCAGGACTGAGAGCCACAAAGGAAAGTCGGGAACGGGTTGAATCAGGACCTTCTTCCGTTTGCCCACTGCCTGCAGGAGTCCCCGGGTCCATCGATAGCGCTGCTGAATCAGGTCCAGCATCCCGCTGGGAGCGGCCGTCCAGGTGATGGCCTGGTCCTCGTAGAGGATCTTCCACCCAGTGGTGACCAGCTTCAGGGTCAGGTCGGCATCTTCGGCGAAGGTGTCGGTGTCGTAGCCACCCACTTCCTCCAACGCTTCCTTTCGGAAGATCCCTACCGGTCCGGGCACGATGTTCACTGCACCGATGAACCCCTGGGCTCGTCGGGGCATGTTCAGCCCCTCCACGTATTCGAGGGCCTGGAGCCGAGTCAGGATGCCATCCCGGTTTTCCACCTTCACATTCCCGGCTACGGCACCCACGTTGGGATCGCTGAAGTGGCGCATGGCGGCCCGGAGGGTCTGGGGCTCCATCCAGGAATCGGCGTCCATGCACAGGACGAAGGGATAGCGAGCTTGTCGGATTCCTGCGTTGAGGGCCCGGGCCTTCCCACCATTTCGCTGCGTCAGGACCCGGATCTCCACCTCGTCTCCTACACCCTCCCAGCGGCGGGCCAGCTCCAGCGTACGGTCGGTGGAGCCGTCATCCAGGACGATCACCTCGAAGGTGGGGTAGTCCATCCCCAGGAGGCTCTCGATGGCTCGCTCGATGACATCCTCTTCATTGAAGGCCGGGACGATGATGGAGACAGGAGGGAGTTCGGTCGCTTCCTCACCCTCCGAGAACCCTGATTCGGAGTGCTGCAGGTAGCCGAACCAGAGAAGGGCGAAGTACCGGATAAAGACGATGGTGAGGAAGATGACGAGGGTCACCACCACCATCCGGATCAGGAAGTTCTGGACCTGGGCCGGTGAATGGATCGCCCAGAAAACGAATGCTCCAGTCAACGCCACGAAGATGACGATGACGAAGATGGACAGTCCGATTGCGCGCTCTCGCATCAGTTACCGCCTGAGGGTCATCCCGAGGCTCAGACCGGAGGCATTGTAGTCGCCCTCCCGGCCGTGCATCGAGAAGAGATTCATGTTGAACGAGGCGTTCTCACCGAAGTATCTGATACCGCCTTCACCTTCGAGCTGGGCTGACCAGTAGGCGTCAGTATCATCCCGCTCTCGTACCAACCCGGCTCCGGGCGTGACTCGGGCGTAGACGTTCCAGCCCTGGTGGCGGGCGGTCCGGAACTCCACCGGGATGCCGCTGCTCCAGAAGAGCTCCGGGTCCCAGTAGCTCCGCTGCTCCAGCTCCACAGGGGCCGGTTCGGCGAAGGTGAGGACACGGGAGGTCAGGCCCACCCGGATGGTGGGCGTCAGATCCCGATACCCGGAGGCCCCGGCGCCCATCCGCCAATTTCGGTCCACGGAGCCGGACAGGGTCGCCACCTCGGCGTTGGCAGACACGCTCCAGGAGCGGGCGGGCCGACCTGCGATGGCGATGGCCACCCGGTCGGCCAGGATCTGCTGGTCCAGGCTCTGGATGGAAGAGAGGACGGCGTAGCCCCGGTTTCGGTCATACATCCCTTCCACGCTCCAGTGACCGAGCTGCTCGGCCTGGAACTGAGCGCCGAAGAGGGGCTCCGTGCCCCCGTCCTGGAGGTGTTCCACTCCCAGGGTGAGGCCTGCCCGGACCGTACCTTCCCGCCACCAGCGGAAGAGGTCGAGCTCGGCGAATCCACCTTCGTCTCTCCCGATGGAAAGATCGGGACGCTCCCCCCGAAGGCTCCGGTAACCGGTGCGGGCCGAGGCCCCCAGGGCCCCTCGCTGGAGGATGGCTCCCCGTGCGGCAAGGTCCAGGACCCGAAACCCTTCCGAGTCCCGGAACCCGGAGGCGGTGATTCCGACCCCAGGGTCCTCGGTGCTGGTAAGGTAGCGCCGGGTCTCCTCAGTAAGGGATTCCCGGCCTTCCAGGGCCTGGGATTCCTCTGGATCCAGGGAGAGGGCTCGAGCGTAGGCGTCGGCGGCTGCCGGGCGGAGTCCGTCCCAACGCTGGAGGTCTCCCAGGAGGGCCCAGGCCTCGGGATGATCCTCGTCCACGGCCAGGAGTCGGTCGATCTCTCGTCGGGCCCGGGTCTCGGCTCCAGTCCAGACGTAGAGTCTGGCCAGTCTGAGGCGCAGCTCGGCGGTGGGCTCCTGGATGGTGGCCCGCTCCTCCAGGAGTTGGATGGTGGTCCCCGGGTCGTCCAGACGGTATTGGAAGAGGTCAGCCCATTGGAGGGCCCGTTCCGGAGAGAGCTCCTCAGCTTCCCGGTCCGCCAGGTAGAAGGCTCGGACCGCTTCCTCGTCCTCCTCTTCGATGGCCACCTGAGCCAATACCAGTGGATCCGTCTCCACCTCTTCCGGCTCGGCCGGTGGGGCCAACGCCAGTTCAACCTGCTCCGTGAATGCCCGGGCCGCCGGATGTTCTGGCGTGTCGGGAGGGATCTGGTCGGCCACCTGGATCGCCGCTTCCGGTTCATCGGCAGTCCAGAGAACCTGGGCAAGCTCGAGCCGAAGGTCGTGCCGCTCAGGTCGCTGAGCCAGGAGTGTGTGATATTCGTCCCGGGCCATCTCCAACCGTTGGTCGGCAGCCAGGGTTCGGGCTAGTTCGACTCGAGTTGGTAGATCCTCAGGGGTGTCTTCCAGGAGGGCCATGTAGATTTCGGCGGCCGGTTCCCATGCTTCCCGATCTCGAAGCAGGACGGCCCACTCGAGCAAGGCACGCCGGTCATCCCGTTCCCGGACGACCCTCTGGAAGGCTTCCTCAGCCTCGCGGGGTTGGCCGCTTCGAGCCAGTGCAACCCCATACTCCACCCAGGCATCCAGATCGTCGGGGTGGTCTTCCAGGTAGGCGGCGAAGATGGATACGGCGGCTTCTTCCTCACCGGCCTCCATGAGGGGGCCTACCTGACTCCAGAGCCGCTCGGCAGGTCCCGGTTCGGGGAGGGGCGCTTCCGCAGAACCCTCTTCCGGGGCCTCCACCGGGGGATCGGGCGCAGGGCGTGGATCCACCAGGACCAGGTCCTCGGTACTGAAGAGGGTTCCGGCCACCGGGAAGGACACCCCGGATGACGGGAGCCCCGAGGTGAAGACGAAGCGGCTGGGAAGGACCCAGAGGACGAAGGCTCCAGTCACCCCTGCCAGGAGGAGGACGATGACGAGGAAGCTCAACCAATAGGGCACACGGCGCCGTTTCGACCGGGCCGGTGGTCCGCCCGAGGGTCGGCGGCGATAGTCCTCTCCTCCCTCGGGGTCCGAGGCGGTCGGACTCGTCACGGTTGCTCCGCTGGGACCAGGGAACGGATCTCATCGGCATCCACCATTCCGCTCAGGGCGCGCGCCTCCAGGGCCGGGACTCCGTCGCCAAGGCGATCCTGGACTCGTGCAAGGAAGGGCCTTGCGCCCTCCGCCCGGGTTCCTTGGAGAATCACACCGATTCCGTCCGGGATCTCGCCGGCCAGATCCCCGTCCTCATCCCGAATTTCCTGGGCCACGGCGGCCAGGATGGCCTGCCGATCCGACGGCTGGGAAGTGGAGATCTGAAGGAGGGTGAAGAGGGAGTGGCGAGGGTGCGCCAGTCGCTCCAGAGCCTGCCGGGGCAGATTGTCCACAACACCACCAGCCAGGGAGGACCTGATCTCAGAGCCATCTCCATCCCCGGTCCGGGGTGGAGCTCCGGCAATGATGGCACGCTCGGCTCGGGAGGCCAGCTCGCCCACACTCAGGGGTTCACTCAGGAAATCGCTGGCCCCAGCCTCCACGGCCCGGATCCGATCGTCGGCCCGGACCCGGTCACCGGTCGCGATGATGACAGGCGTTCCCGATTGCCTACGGACGGCTCGAACCGTGTGGATGGCGTCATCCACCTGTTCCCGCGTCGTATAGATGAGGACCAGTCCAGCCCGCTCCTGTCCCAGTTCCTCCAGGACGTGGCGGGAACTGGTCAGGATGGTTGGCTTGTACCAGCGTTCGAGCCATCCAGTGATTTCAGCAGGCACTTCGGGGGACATCTGGAGAAGCAGGACCCTTCCAGAATCCCGAGCCCCGCTGTCGGTGCGCCGTCGGGTTGGGTCGCCTGCCGGAGCTGCGAAGCCCTTCCCAGGGACCAGGTCCAGCGTGATGGCCCCTGGATCCTCCACGGGAGGGCTCATCCGACGGACCCGGAGGGGGGGTTGGTCCTGAGCGTCCCGAGATAGAAGGAATACACCGGTGGCAGCGTCCAGCATCCAGTCCGTGGCCGGGGTAGAGGGGCTTTCCAGATCCCCACCCACTGCGGCCAACGTTGTGGCTGGAAGGTTCTCCAGCCACCTGGCCACCATGCTGGAGAGGGCCGTCCCGGCTCGGGTCTCCCACAGGGGGGTTGCCGGGTAGAAGGCCATGCGCTGGATGTCCGGACCCAGGAGCTGGGCCATCTCGTCCAGCATCTCGGATGGGTCCGCCGCAGAGAGAAGCCGGCGCTGGAAATCACCTTTGTAGGTGAGGAGTGCCAGGTTCCCCTCGTTCCACGCTTCTTCCAGGCCCAGGCCCCAGTAGGCCGATTCCTCGAAAATCCGTCGACGGGAGGCCGCTGTCACCAGACCTACCCGTCCCTGACCCAACCCGGCCGAGAGGAACTGGAGGAGGGCGATGAGGCGACCACTGCCGGGAAGACCGGCCAGGATGTAGGTCCCACCTCCTCGCAGGCCTCCCAGGCGGTCATCGAAGGGAGCGATGCCCCAGGGTGTCGTCGAGGGGGCCCCCCCGTCGGTGGGGTGGGATCCATTCCCCGAGGGTTCGGACGGGGTTCCCATTTCTGCTTGCTTCTTCACCGGCATAGCGTATCTCCTGGATCGCGGTCAGCGACGGATGGCGGAGGTCCCTCCCACCTCAAGACGTCCTGGTCCAGACATTCTGTCGTCGTGTCGATGAGACAGCGAGTGGCAAGGCCCGTGCCCGACATGGAGGCTTGCCCCGGTCTCTGTAGGCGTTGTGCCACATAGTGAACCGCCCGGTTTGAGTCGATGGTGATAGTCACCCCGATTCTGCAACAGGGCAAGCAGGTGTCCTGCAACACCTGTGGCGTTTTGACGCACTGAAAAGCGGTTCTTCATCGTTGGAAAGGTGTGGGGATCGGATGGAATGGGAAGGGGGAGAGCAGTCTTGATAAGCCCCACAGGGTGGCACATTCTCTGCGTTTTCCTGGTCACGATCCGGCATCGCCCCCATTGGAGCCCGTTCCAGCCCTCTGCGCAATGGTGGCTCCGGCTCGGGACACGTGCGTTCGACTCTCCTCCCTCCTCGACTCGACCTTCATGCCAGCACGTCACGTAAGCCCGCCTCGATCCTGGGCACTCGCAACTCTGCTCCTCACCCTCCTGGTGGCCGCGTGCAGCGACTCGCCAACCGAGCCCGAACCCGATCCCGACCCGGAGGTGACCCTCCAGGTCGAGCCCCTGGGATCGCTGGATGTGGAGGTGGGCGGCGAGCTCTCCGTCCAGGTGGTTGTCCGGTCCGACGGTGAGCCCCTGGCTGGCGCGGCGGTGGAGTGGGCGGTGACGGAGGGTGAAGGGACGGTGGAGCCCGGATCTTCAATCACGGACGAGGAGGGCAGGACGGAGGGCACCTGGGCGGTCGGCACCGTGGCTGGGCCCGGCGCGCTGCGGATCCGGGTCCAGGGGGCTGAAGAGAAACGGTTGGAAGCCATGCTTCACCCCGGTGCCCCTGAAGCGCTGGCATCCATTCCTGACACCCTCCACCTCCGGGCACGGCGGGCCCAGGGTCGGGCTCCCGTGGTCTTCCATGACCGGTACGGAAACCAGACCACGTCCCCTTCGGATCTGAGCTGGACAGTGGAGGACCCGGCGGTGGCCTCAGTGGCCGGGGATGGCCTGGTGTCCGCTGGCGAGGAGGGGGTGACGGCCCTCCTCCTCACGTCTTCGTCCGGGGAGGCGTCCATCCCTCTCAAGGTGGTCCATGAGGGCGTCATCACGGTGACCTTCGATGACGGCTTCCAGTCGGTCCACGAGCGAGCCTTTCCCATCCTGGAGGGGCTGGGCATCAAGGCGAATGTGGCCGTGGTGACCCAGGCGGTGGAGGAATCATGGCCGGATTTCCTGGATCTGGATCAAGTCACTGACCTCCACGACGCAGGGTGGGCTGTGGCCAGTCATAGTGTATCACACGCCCGTCTCGACACGATCTCCATGGCGGAGGTCCACCGGGAGCTCTCGGAGAGCCGAAGCTGGATCGAAGCCCAGGGATTCCGGGGGAGCGGGGTCTTCGTCGTTCCCTACCACGAGTGGAACGAGTCCGTTCGGGATGCCGTGGCGGAGCATTACGTCCTGGCCCGGGGCCGAGGTCTGTGGAAGGGCGCCGTGGAGACGGAGACCGAGTGGATTCCGGAGGACCGGATGGATCTGGCTGGCCTGGATGTGGACTGGTACGGACTGGAGTCGGAAGAAGAGCTGGACTGGCTCCGAGAAACGCTGGGGCGGGCCGTCGAGGAGGGTAGGTACTTCGAACTCTACTTTCACCGGGTGGAGGAGGACCAGGTCGAGGCTTTCACCCGGATCGTGGAGGGGGTGGCCGAGTTCAGTGAGCATGTAAGGACCTTCGACCAGCTTCTCCACCAGGTCGAGGGAACGGGGCTCCCCGATCCTTCGTCGAATCTCTGACCGATCAGAAGGCTGTTGAAGAACAGGAGCGACCGCCGTTGGGAGAGCCAGGCCGCTGGCTTCAAGGCTCCGCCTCGCCCAGAGCCGCAAGACCCCGACGCGGCGGCCGCTCCTGTTCTTCGACAGCCTTTTAGAGCGCCTCCTGGATGCGGACCAGCGCGTCGCGGATGTGGATGGCGGTGTTCCGGTCCGGAGCCTGGTCCAGGGCGGCCTCCAGTTCATCGTGGAGGAGGTGGAGCTGGTCGCGGATGAGGGGTCGGATGTCGGACTGGCCCACGTGGAGAG
>PWWP01000121.1 GCA_003562075.1 Gemmatimonadota bacterium | reverse complement strand
TCCGGAAGCCCGAAGAGCTCGGGCATCTGGATCATGAGGAGGCAAAAGGCCAGGAGGAGCCCGGCCCCCAGATACCCGACGGCGAAGGCTCCAGTGGAGACCCGATCCACCTCGTCGGAGCTGGCGATGTGCGGAAGGAGGGCGTCGTAGAAGACCACGCTTCCGTTGGCCCCGATGTTCACCAGGACGAAGAAGAACAGGCCCAGTAACCAGTTGCCCTCCTGGGCGAAGAAGAGGAGCCCGGCGCCGGCGATTCCCAGGGCGGCGAAGGCCCCCAGGAGGGGTTTCTTGATGGCGGCTCGGTCCGTGATGGCCCCCATGACGGGGGCGACGACGGCCACCAGGACGATCCCCAGGGTGGTGGCCAGCGAGAACCCCCAGCCGGCCTGTTCCGAGGTGAGATCCACTGCCAGGACCGATCGGTAGTAGATCGGGAAGATGGCGGCTACGATGACGGCCCACATCCCTGTGGTGGCCCACTCGTACATGGCCCAGGCCCGGAGCTCGGGCCGGTGAAGGCCCAGCCGCTCCAGGAGGGGCATGGGTTGGTCCAGCTTCCTGTCTGGAAGCACGACGACTCCTGGTCTGGGGGAACCACCGTGTGCACGGCAGGCGACGGCCGGCTCTCAGGTCGATCCTGGACCAAACGGGGCTGGCGAAGTCTCCGGCGCAAGCCCATCCTGATACTGAGAACCTCTGGAACCAGATCTGGACCGCTGTCGGCCGGGCCGACGGAGGTCAGCCCTTTACGTCAGTCCAACACCGGGAGGCCGACATGTTCCGCCATCCATCGAGCCGACGACGATTCCTCCAGCGGCTGGCTCTGGGCTCAGCCGGACTGGCGGCTTCACCCCTCCTCCCCACTTGGATCTCGGCCTCCGAGAAGGTCAAGGAGGGAGGTCCCGGCCATGACACGGCCTGGTCCACGGAGGCTCTGGGTCGGGCGGGGGAGGACTACTGGGAGGCCATCCGGGAGCGATTCCTGATTCGCCCGGGCCTCATCCCCATGAACGCCGCCAACCTCTGTCCAGCCCCCCGGGAGGTGGTGGAAGCCACCGAAGCGGCGGGTCGGGATGTGGACGGGGACGTCTCGTTCCAGAACCGAGCCACCTACGATGAACTCCGGGAAGGACTGCGGGAGGGCATCGCCGGGTACCTGGGGGTGGGGGAGGGAGAGATTGCACTGGTCCGGAACACGTCGGAAGCCAACAACACCATCGTCTGGGGCGTCCCCCTGGAGCCCGGTGACGAGGTGGTGGTCTTCGATCAGAACCATGCCACCAACAACGTGGCCTGGGACGTGCGGGCAGCACGGGACGGGATCGTGGTCCGGCGAGCGGCTGTTCCCGAGACGGTGGACGGGCCAGAGGAGCTCCTGGCCCCCTTCCTGGCGGCCTTCTCCCCCCGGACCCGGGTGGTGACCTTCTCCGACGTCTCCAATGTGACGGGGGTCCGCCTCCCCGTCCGTGAGCTTTGTCAGGCGGCCCGGAACCGGGGAATCCACGCCCACGTAGACGGCGCTCAGACCTTTGGTGCCGAGCCGCTGGAGCTGGCGGAGTTGGGCTGCGACTCCTACGCCACCAGCTCCCACAAGTGGTTCATGGGCCCCAAGGAAGGTGGGGTTCTCTACGTCCGGGAGGATCGAATCCAGGAGATATGGCCCCTTTCGGTAGGGGTGGGATGGGGAAGTGGGGCCGAGACCACGGCCCGGGGAGCCCGGAAATTCGAGACGTTGGGGCAGCGAAATGACGCCACCTTCGCCGGAATGCTGACGGCGCTCCGCATGCACCAGGAGGTAGGACCCGAGCGGATCGGGAACCGGATCCAGGAGCTGGCCGCCATGGTCAAGGACGGGATGGTCGGCATGGGGGCCCACCTCATCACCCCTCGTTCTCCGGCCCTGAGTGGTGGGGTGGTGGTGGGACGCTTCGACGGAGTGGACACCGGGGAGATCCACCAGCGCCTCTATTCGGAACACGGGGTGGCCGGCGCGCCGACGGGAGGACTTCGTTTCTGCCCCCACATCTACAACACCCGGGCCGACGTGGAGACGGTGCTGGACGCCGTAGCCCAGCTTCTTCGGGCCTGACCCCACTGAGCCCTGGCAGCCCACCGAAGAATCGGAGAGCGCTCCAATGACAACTCGCCGCAGCTTCCTCAAGTCTGCCACCGCCGGTGCGGCCCTGGCGGCCCTGGCCGACGCCCGTTCGGTCTTCGCCGCCGCACTGGAAGCCCACCCGGTGGCCCGGGGTCGTCTCCCTCAATCCGGGGACTACCTCCTGGACCCGGCCGTCCGCTACCTGAACCACGGCTCCATCGGGACCATTCCTCAGGTGGTCCACGACGCCCACCGCCAATACCTCCGGACCTGCGAGTCAAACCCCTGGCTCTACATGTGGAGCGATCCCTGGGAAGAGCCCCTGACGGAGGTCCGGGAACGAGGGGCCCGCCTCCTGGGGTGCACGGCCCAGGAGCTGGCCATCACCCACAACACCACCGAAGGGTTCAACCTCCTGGCCCAGGGGCTTCCCCTGGGGGATGGGGACGAGATCCTCTTCAGCACCCTCAACCACCCGGGAGCCAGCAACCCGTGGACCCACATGGCTCCCCGACGGGGGTACCGGGTCCGGAGCTTCGACTTCCCGGTCCTGGAAATCCCTCACCTCACCGAAGAAGAGGTGGTGGAGCTCCATCTCCGCCAGATTCGCCCCGAGACCCGGGTCCTGGTCTTCCCCCACGTGGACAACCTGGTGGGTCTCCGACATCCCATGGGGGCCCTGGCCCGAGGCGCCCGGGAACGGGGAGTGGAGTTCGTGGCGGTGGACGGAGCCCAGGCCGTCTCCATGATCCCGGTGGAGCTGGAGGGGTCCGGGGTGGACTTCTATGCCGCCAGCCCCCACAAGTGGATCCAGTCGCCCAAGGGGTTGGGTTTTCTCTACCTGAGGAAGGAGGCCCAGGAGGCCGTACATCCAATGTGGGTCAGCGCCGCGCAGCCCTGGACGGAAGGAACGGTCCGCCGCTTCGAGGACTACGGCACGAGGAACCGCCCCGAGGTCATGGCTCTGGGAGACGCCCTGGCCTTCCAGGAAGAGATCAGGATGGATGGCCGGGAGTCACACCACCAGGAGCTCTGGCGGTGGACCCTGGAGCGAGTGGAGGCCACCCCTGGGCTTCGGTGGCGATCTCCCACCCGCTGGGAGCTTTCGGCGGCACTCTACACGGTGGAGGTGGAGGGCCATCCCAGTCCCCAGCTCGCCTCCGGCCTCTTTCGGGACCACCAGATGGTCTTCCGCCCCATCCAGACCCTGGGCGTAGACGGGGCTCGGCTCTCGCCGAACCTCCAGACCCCACGTGAGGATCTGGAGGCCTTCTTCCGGGTGGCTGGGCCCTGACGGCAGGGCAATCCGCCACGTGCACGGGGCCGGCCCGAGTCCTGGGAGTGACCGGTGGGGGGATCGCTGGACCCGCCCGGTGCGCCGCGCCGGGCTTCCCTTGGTCGGTCCCCCGATTGCCCCTGACTTCAGCCGGCGCTGGCCTTCAGGAGGTCCCGGATCTCAGCCAGGAGCTTCTCTTCGGCCGTGGGCTCGAGGGGAGCTTCAGGCGTAGCCTCCTCCTTGGCCTCCTCCTCTCGCTTCACGCGGTTGAAGCTCCTGACCAGCATGAAGACGGCGAAGGCCACGATGAGGAAGCTGATGATCGCATTGATGAAGAGTCCGATGCCGATGACGACGGCCTCCCCTTCGGGGCCCGTGCCCACTGGAATGGCGATCTCCGAGAAATCCACCCCGCCCAGGGCCAACCCCACAGGTGGCATGATCACGTCATTCACCAGGGACTGGACCACCGTCCCGAAGGCAACCCCCAGGATGATGCCCACGGCCATGTCCAGGACATTGCCCTTGACGGCGAACTCCTTGAACTCTTTGAGCATGACGCCCTCCATAGCGTGGGCCGACAGGACCGGACCGGCCCGATGGCGCCCTATGTGACCCTCAGAAGACGACCTCGTCCGGGAGGGCCAGGGCCGTGTATCCCCCCTGACGTGGGAGGACCACGTACTGCTTGCCTTCATGCATGTAGGTCATGATCCCATAGCGCCCCAGTGAGGGAGTGGCAACCTGCCCGATCCGCTCCCCTGTGGCCTTGTCGATGGCGAAGAGACGGGGGGTTCCCTCACTCGTCTGCCCCGTGGCCATGAGGAGGGTGGACGTGGTGAGCATGGCCGAATGGCCTCCCCGGCCCCGGTTCGTCAGGGCACCGTCCACTCCCTCCAGGAGGGGATGGGTTCGGATCATCTCTTGTTCGATGGCCGACGCGTCTCCGTTGGGAATCACCCAGAGGTGCTCTCCTGTGTTCATGTCGATGGCCGTGATTCGGCCCTGGTATCCCTTCCAGATTGGAAGACCGTCCAGGTGTTCAGGCACATCCGACCCCTGGCCGGATGCTGCCAGATCCCGGGCCCAATCCACCACTGTCGTCCCGGTGGGTTGGAAGTCAGCATCCTCGAAGGGAGAATCCTCGCCTGGCCCCAGCATGACCGAGGTGCACCCGGCATGGGAGGTGATGTAGATGATCCCCGTGGAGGGGTCGGCGGCAGGGGGGCCGGTGATGTTCACCCCACCCGTGCTCCCGGGACAGATCCGGGCCGGACCGTCTCCCTCCCCATTCCCCACATGGGTGGGGGGGTTGAAGAGTGGAAAGAGATGTCCCCCCTCCTGGGCCTGGGCCAGCGCCATCTGCCGGAGCTCAGGTGTGTAGTCGATGAGGTCGTCCTCGGTCCGGCCCTGAAAGTCGTAGGGCAGGGGCCACGTGGGGTGGGGCTGGGTCTCGGCAAGCTGCTCGCCCGGCACGTTGGACTGAGGGACTGCCTGGTCCTCAATGGGCCAGATGGGTTCGCCCGTCTGCCGGTTGAACGCATATAGGAAGGACTGCTTGCTGGCCTGGACGATGGCCGGGATCTCCTCTCCCTCCACCGTCACGTCCACGAGGACGGGGGCCACCGGGGTATCGTAGTTCCAGATGTCGTGGCGAACGAGTTGATAATGCCAGACCCGCTGTCCTGTCCGGACATCCAGCGCCAGTACACTGTTTCCGAAGAGGTTGTCCCCGGGCCGGAACCCACCATAGAAGTCCAGGACCCCTCCCTTGGTGGGAATGTAGACCAGCCCCAGCTCCGGATCGGCGGACATGGGCGCCCAGGATCCGATGTTCCCGGACCAGTACCAGGCGTCGTTCTCCCAGGTCTCATGCCCATACTCCCCGGGCCGGGGAATGACGTGAAACTTCCAGAGGAGCTGGCCGGTCCGGGCGTCATAGGCCAGGATGTCGCCGGGAATCCCCTCCTGGCGGGTCTGGTTGTAGCCCTGCTCCGCCGAGTTGTTGACGATGACCACGTCATTCACCACCAGGGGCGGGGAGGAGCTGGTGATATAGCCCAGCTCCAGCGGAACGCCCATGTAGGGGTCGTACTCGCCGTCGTAGTCCGCCCAGGGTCCCCAGCCCTCCAGGAGGTCGGCCACCAGGTCCACCGATCCAGTCTCAGGGAATCCGTCCAGCGGAATGCCCTCGCCCCATCCCTCCAGCGGCTCCCCGGTGGCAGCGTCCAGGGCGTGGAGGAAGAAGGCCGGGGTGGAGATGAACACGACTCCTCGTCCATCCACTTCGGCGTAGGACACGCCCTTCCCGTGGTTGTCCCGCATGGAATACTCCCAGCGGAAGGTCTCCGGCTCCTGGAAGGTCCAGAGGGTCTCACCGGTGGCCGGGTCCATGGCCACCACCGTCCGCTTGGGTCCGGACGTGGTGATGAGCCGACCATCCACGTAGATGGGAAGAGATCGGGCGTTCACCATCCCACCCAGATCGATGCCTGCATCGTTCTGGCCCTCCCATTCCCAGGCCACCTGGAGACGCCAGAAGTTGGACCCATCGATCTGGTCCAACGGCGAATACCGGGCGGAAGTCTCGTCACCATTGATATTGACCCACTCGCCCACGGACTCCTGTCCGTTGGCCGAATCCGGCGCAGCCAGGAGGACGGCTCCAACCAGGGCCAGGAGGGGCGGAAGGGCAGGGCGGAAGGGTTTCCCCCGCATGAGGACACTCCTTGTTCTCCTCTGAAGCTCACGGAAGGGACGGATAAGCCCACCCCCCCGAAACGAGGAGCCAAAGTAGGGGGGCTTACGAAGGGCCGCCAGCGGTGACTTGAGTTGCCTCTCCTTCCTGGCCGTCAGGGTGCTCTTGCAACCCACACCCTGCCTGCAACCGACACAGGGAGTGGGTATCCAGGGTCTCCGAGGGTGGATCCCAGAACCGGCCGGGGGGTGGATTCAGGTGACCCCGATCCCGGAACCATGGAGCTGGAATGGGCTACCGCCTGCTGGCCGAGCTGACCATGCTGGCCCACTTCGGGTTCCTGGTATTCGTCGTCCTGGGCGCCTTGCTGGTCCTCCGCTGGCCCTGGCTGGCCCTCCTTCACATCCCGGCCTTTCTGTGGGGCGCCCTCATCTCGTTCATGGGCTGGGTCTGCCCTCTGACTCCACTGGAAAACCGATTCCTCCGGCTGAGCGGAGAAGAGGGCTATGACACCGGCTTCATCGAGCACTACATCACAGGAATTCTCTACCCGACCGGGCTGACCCGCACGAGCCAGATCGCCATGGGCGTCCTCGTTCTCCTCCTGAACGGGGCCCTCTACGGATGGATCCTGCACCGGCGTCGAAAGGAGCGGAAGGGCCACACCGGTCTCCTCGGGTCCGATGAACCTCTTCCGGCGGATTATTCTCAGTGAAGGGGCCAGCTGCCCCTCCAAGCGTGGGAGTCATCCGGAAGCTCCCCGAACCCGCCTTCCCACCCGGACTCGTTCATCAGGTCCCTCTGTGCCGCAAGCGCGCCAGGATCGTCCGAATGCTCTCATCCACTTCAGGAAAGAAGAGGAAGACCAGGAGGGTCTCCAGTGAGGCCCACACGCACACTCCCAATACCAGCCAGTAGACCAGGGGGTGATAGCCCCCCAGGATCAGGAGTCCGGCGGCAAAGAAGAGCCCCAGGAAGTTGGCCAGTTTGGCTGAGGCCAGATGCACATCGGCAACCTTCCGGAACCGGATCCACCCAACCAGGTAACCAAGGCCGCTCAATCCGATCCAGATCCCCAGCTCCATGGCGTGGCGCTGAACGAAGGCGGGCTCCAGAAGAAACACCCAGGCCAACGCTGAGATGAAGAGGAGAGTGTCGGCCATGGAGTCCAGCTGGCTGCCCAGGGCGCTCTCAGCCTCCAGGCGCCGTGCCAGGAAGCCATCCAGGGCGTCGGTGAGCCAGGCCAACACGATCCCTCCTCCCACCACCCTGACTGAGCCCGAGAGAGCAAACACCCAGAGCACCAGGATCAAGACGAACCTGGAACCGGTGATGACGTTGGGCAGGGACCGCCAGGCGACGCCTCTCACCCGGTCTCACTCCCGTCCGAGACCAGGGATGGCTGCGTCCGCCCCCTTCAACTTGCCACCCAGCTCCCGGGCCAGATTCCGGTAGAGGAGGATGGCCACGTCGGGCCGGAGGGCCGTCAGTTGGTCCAGGGCTTCCTGGGTCAGGACGGCCGTGCGGAGGGGAGTCTGAGCTCGAGCCGAGGCGCTGTGCACCGCCTGAGTCAGCATGGCGACCTCCCCCACCGTGGTTCCCTGGTCCAGCACAACGAGCTCCCTGCCTGATGGCTCCTCAATCTGAACGCGTCCGGAGAGAAGGACGAAGAGATCATGAGCCTGCTCACCGGCCCGGAAGAGTTGGTGTCCCTCGGAGAAATTCCTCACCGTCATGGCACCCGCCAGACGCTGTCCCTGCTCCTTTGCCAGTCCATGGAAGAGGGCCAGTTCTTCCATCTCTCTTTCCAGGGCCGGTAACGCCTGTTCCCGTCGGATGGCGGTGTGGACCAACTGGAAGATGGGTTCGGCCGACTCCACCATTTCGGGAGGTTTGGGGGGAAGGGGCACCGAAAGGTGGATCATCTTCACCACATCCAGGCGATCCACCTCATGGAAGACCATGGCCGGCATGTAGGCAGCCGGTACAAAACCCAAGGCCAGAAGAGTACGCTGCAGGCGAGGGGAGTGGCCGCTTACATCCACCTCGATGTACTCCACACCCAGGGCTCGGGCCCGGTCCAGAAGCGACTGAAAGAGAAAGTGGATGGCCTGGTCCGAGGCGGCGATGAGCTCGAAGATCCGGATGTTCCGTTCCACCGGATCGTGGAGGAACCCCAAGGCCCCGGCCACGGCCTCCCGAGGCGCACCGGGCCGGCGAGCCACCAGGTAGCTTGCTTGCCGGGCCGCCAGGCGGAAGAACCCGTAGTGAAGCCGGATGGGACCGAAGACCTCCCGGTGGCGCACCCGTCCCCGTTCGATGCGGAGAAGATGGGGGAGTCCCTGGGACTCGAACTCCGAGAGGGTGAACTCCAGGTCCGGAGGGTAGGGTGGTTCGGACTCATCCACGATCACGTCCGGCTCCATGCCCAGGTTGGCCATGGCCAGGTGCGCCAGAGGAGCGACCAGAGGAGAAACGCGGGGCCGATTTCGCCTCAGTTCCAGCCCCGGGCCGAAGTGGCGGGCAAAGAGGACCACACTCTCCCTCTCCTGAAAGCGATGCTTCAGGGCCAGGAACCCTGCAGGAGAGAAGTGGAAGTGGGTGGAGATCCGTTGGGAGTAGGGGTGGGCGGTCCGATTCTCCACGATCCCCACATGGAGCCGAGGTTCCACTAGGTCCCCCCGAAAGGCCATGATGGCACGTCCTACTCCTCGGCCCCGGGCCTGGGGCTTCACCAC
>PWWP01000071.1 GCA_003562075.1 Gemmatimonadota bacterium | reverse complement strand
ATCAACATGGACATGGTGGGCCAGCACCTGGAGAAGGCCCACTCCACCATGATGATCCGCCGCACCCCCTACTCCAACCCCTCCATCCTGAATACGGTGGTGGCCAACATGGCCCAGATGCTGGACCACCTGGAGATCCGAACGCCCCGGGGGTCCCTCTCAGCCCACAACTTCCGGGTCACCCCCTACTCCGGGGGGAGTGACCACACCATGTTCAACGCCCTCCACATCCCGGGGATCATGATCGGCCACACCGACTGGGCCCATCACACCTCCCGGGACACGCCGGAGATGGTGGACCCTGTCCAGCTCCAGCGGAGCGAGATGATCGGCCTCTCCACCTTCCTTCACCTCTCCAACCTCTCGGAAGAAGAGGCCGTGGAGCTGGCCTGGTACGCCGGGGCCCACGCCATGAACCGGCTGGGGGCCGCCGGCCACCGGGTCCACCGCATGCTCCGGGAGGAGGACGCCAGCGGGGGGGTAAGGGGACCGGGTGCGGATGTCCGAGGGGAAGCGGCCAACCACCTTCGGCATCACCACGGCTGGGAGCGGGAGGCCCTGGCCACCATCCTGAACTTCCAGGACGCCCCGGGAGCCCGGGACGCGGTAGAGCGGGTCCAGGCTCGGTTGGACGCCGAGCTGGAGCGCCTGTCGGACCAACTCCTGGGCCAGGACGCCGGCGCCGTGACCCTGACCCGGGAAACGGACGACCGGGTGCCCACCCGCCTCACCCGGAGCTCCCTCCAGATGCACAATCTCTCGGTACCGGAGCGGAACCTCCCCCAGGACCAGGCCGCCTGGTACGGCTCGGCCGACAACCCGCTGACGGGAATCCACCGGATGGAGATCGTCAACTTCATGGATGGGGAGCGGACCATCCACCAGATCCGGGACGCCGTGAGCGCAGGGTACGGCCCCGTGCCCACCGCCGCCGTGGCCCGGTACATCGACGACCTGGTGGCGGTGGGGGTGGTGGAGCTGCGCTGAGGGAGCCGTCGGCCCCATCCCGGGGTAATGGGGGTAAGCATCAGGCCACACAGGTTCGATTGAAGCCTCTCCAAAGCCTCCACCTCCCTGGAGCTCCGACATGCGCCCTTCGTCCCGCAAGACGGGAGCCCCCTCCCCGCGCCGCCTCCACTTCGGGGCGGCCACCCTCCTCCTGGCCCTCTTCCTCCTCTTCCCCGGCGGAGTGGACGGCCAGGTCAACCCCTGGAGCGGCCCCCTCCTGGACCGGTCCATCGCCCCTGTTCCCTTCGGCCCCGGCGAGTTCAAGGGGTACGAGGTCCGACTGGGCCGACTCCGGGTGGGGGAGGGCTCCATGCGGGTGGGGAGCGTGGAGTACGTCCGCGGTCGGCGGGTCTACCCGCTGACCATGACGGTCCAGGGCGGGATTCCCCTGGCCCGGGTCAACGACCGGATGGACTCATGGCTGGACCTGGAGAGCCTCATCAGCCACCGCTTCATCCAGGATCTGCACCAGATCCGGAGCCACCGCTACCGCCACTACGAGTTCTATCCCGAGGAGCTCCGGTATACCCGGGAAGGGTGGGATGAAGACCAGGAGCTGGCCAGCAGTGAGCCCCTGGACGACGTCTCCTTCCTCTACTACGTCCGGACGCTCCCCCTTGAGGTGGGAGACGTCTACACCATGGACCGGTACTTCAGGGAATCCGGGAACCCGGTGGTGGTCCGTGTGGTCCGGCGGGACACGGTCACCGTCCCGGCTGGGACCTTCAACACGGTGGTGGTCCGGCCCATCATCCAGACCTCGGGGCTCTTCGGCGAGGGAGGCGAAGCGGAGATCCACTTCTCCGACGACGATCGGCGCCTCATGGTCCAGATGACCTCCCGGGTCCCGATCATGGGGAGCCTCTCCCTCCACCTGTCCGAGGTGAGCCTGACGGAGCCGCTCCGGCGCTTCACTCCCTCGAGCCGGGCATCAGAGGCCCGGGAATATCAGGTAGACCGGACTGAGGGAAGCTGAGTGGGGCGGGCCAGCTGCTCCCTGGCCTGGCCACCCCCATCCGGAGGATGACATGACCCACCTGGCCATCAAGATCGGGCCCTGGGCTCAGATCCGCTCCATGAGGAAGTCGGGGGTGAACTGGACCAGCCAGGCCGTCAGGATGGTGAACGATCCGGTGATGAGAAGGATCGCCAGGACGATCAGGAGCAGCCCCGAGGCCACCTGTACGGCCGGGAGGTAGCGGCGGAACCGCTGGAACCCCAGGAGGAACCGGTCCAAGGCCAGGGCCGTGAGCATGAAGGGGATGGCCAGCCCCATGGAGTAGACGAAGAGGAGCCCCATCCCGGACCAGAACGTCTCCTGGACCATGGCGTAGGTCAGGATCCCCCCCAGGACCGGTCCGATGCAGGGCGTCCATCCGGCACCGAACGCCATCCCCACCGCCACGGCCCCCAGCCGGCCAATGGGCTTGTCGGCCAGGTGGACCCGCACGTCCCGCATGAGGGGAGCGAACTTGAAGGCCCCGACCAGGTGGAGGCCCAGGAGGAGGATGATCACCCCACCGATCCGGGCCACCCACTCCTCGTAGTGCCGGAAGAACTGACCCAGGAAGGAGGCCGAAGCGCCCAGAAGGACGAAGACGATGGTGAAGCCCAGGACGAAGAGGCTGGCGTGGATCATCGTCCGGCTCTTGTCGGTGCCCTCCTCCAACTCGTCCAGACTCATCCCCGTGACGAAGGACAGGTAGGAGGGCACCAGGGGCAGCACGCAGGGCGAGAGGAAGGACAGGACCCCGGCGCTCAGGGCAATGAGGATACCAACCTCTGTCATCCGTCTACCTCCCAGCGGTAGCCCAGGAGCTTGTAGATCAGCTTGGCCACCAGGAAGTCAGGGGCGTGAAGCCCCGGCGTAGGAGCCAGCTCCACCACGTCCATCCCCACCACCTCCCGCTCCTGGAAGACGCGGCGCAGGAATCGAAGGGTCCGGTACCAGTCCCCGCCCCCGGGCTCCGGCGTCCCGGTGGACGGGACCAGCGTAGGGTCGAAGTAGTCCACGTCCACGGTCAGGTACACCTGGGGGCCCAAAGCCTCCAGCGCCGGCTCCATCCAGGCGTCGTCCTCCCACATCTGGTCGGCCCAGGTCACGTGGATCCCCTCCCGGGCCCGCATGACGTCCACCTCTTCCGAGCACACGGCCCGGATCCCCACCTGGACGAAGTCGGCCACATCCAGGCACCGATAGGCGAAGGAGGCGTGGGACCAGGGGGCTCCCTCGTACCCGTCCCGGAGGTCGGCGTGGGCATCCATCTGGAGGACGGAGAGCCGGGGATGATCCTTCCCCGGGACCCCGTCCCCCTTCGACCGGGAGGCCGTCTTACCGGCCACACCACCCCCAGTCTCCCCAGCCTCCACACGGGCCGCCTCACGGCCCGCCAGGTGGGCCGCCGTGGCCCGGATGGCCGGGGCGCTGACGGCATGTTCACCTCCCAACATGACCGGGAAGCGGTCTCCGATCCCGGCCAGGAAGTCCCCATAAGCCTCCTCCAGCTCGGCCATGGCCTGGGTGGAGCCGGCCCGGGTGAGCTCCAGGGCCGGCAGGGTGTGGACCCCGTGGCGTCCCGGCTCTTCGTCCAATTCCTGGTCGTAGAGCTCGATGAAACGGGAGGCCTCGATGATGGCTCGCGGTCCGTTCCGGGTCCCTCCCCCGTAGGACGTGGTGGACTCGTAGGGGACGGGGAGGATGACGGCCCGGGCGCCCTCCAGGGTGGCCTCCGGACCCTCCAACCCCAGAAACCCATGGGGAAGCTCGAAGGGGAGATCGGCCAGGGACGCGGGCCGGGAGGCCGGCACCTGGGGAGAGCCGCCGGATCCACGTCCCACCGAGTCGGGGGCGGGGCGATTGGGCATGAAGAGAGTGTCCTGGACCAGGGATGGGAAAGGCGACCGGGGCCGACCCGGTTCTGTCGGGACGTTCGGGGCCGGAACGGCCGAAAGCTAGACGGTTTCGATGGGGCAGGTCAATCCGTCCTGATCGAGCTCCACGCCCTTCTCCTGGCAACTCCGGCAGAGACCGTAGATCTCCAGCTTGTGGCGGCTGGCGCGGAACCCGTACTCGGCTTCCACCGCCCCTTTGATCTCCTGGACTTCCCGACTCTTGAACTCGGTCACCGCGCCGCACTCGGTGCAGATCAGGTGCTCGTGCTCAGGCTGGCGGGAGAGGCGGTGCTCATAGCGCTTGAACCCCTCTCCGAAGTCGTGCTCCGCCACCAACTGGCTCCGGACCAACAGGTCCAGGGTCCGGTAGATGGTGGCCTTCCCGATCCGGTCTCCAGCCTCCCGGAGCCGCTTCTCGATGTCATCCACCGAAAGGTGCTCGTCCGAGCCGAAGACCAACTCAGCGATGGCCTCCCGCTGCTGGGTCACAGGGAGACCCTGATCCCGGAGGTATCGCCCGAAGAGGCGGACGAAGGGCGCGATGGGAGGAGAAGGACTGCTCGGCGGGCTCAGAGACATGGGACTCCTGGGTCACTCCAGCGTTTGGGCCCGGGGGCCGGCGACAGGGTCGAACGGTTCGTCGGCGAAGGGATCCAGTTCGGCCAGGAGGGCCTGGAGGACGTCGGCCCGCCCGGCCAGCTCCACCATCCGGGGCTCGCCCGGCGGATTCTCCATCCGCTGCACGACCCCGGCCATGATCCGGGGGAGCCGGTCCCGGGGCGCTTCCCCTTCCTCCTGGAAGGTGGACTCGAAGGCGATGCCCTTCCCCGTCTCCTCGGCCCGGTAGGCCAGCGTCACCAGGAGGCGGGCCGCCCCCTCGGTATAGCACCCCGCCGCCACCACCCCGGTCTCCTTCCGACCATTCCGGAGGGGGGGGAAGAGCCAGAGCCGATCCATGGCCTGGGCACCCACCTTCGCTCCCAGCGCCTGGAGGGCACGGGGGAGGGCCTCGGGGACCCCTGGATCCTTCTCACCCATTGGAGTACGTGTCTCCTGGTCTACGGTTCCCCGGGAAGGACCGAGGGGACCTCCCCCACCACCTTCCGGATCACCTCGTCGATGGGCCCCCGGATGAGGGCGCCGGAGGCCTTCACGTGTCCGCCTCCGTCGAAGGCTCGGGCCAGCTTGTTCACGTCGGCCTCCCCATTGGAGCGGAAGGAAATCTTCACGGCGCCGTCCTCCATCTCCCGGAAGAGGATGGCCACCTCCGTCCCCTCCACCTCCCGGGGGATGTCCACCAGCCCCTCCAGGTCCTGGGGCTCGCACCCCAGCTCGGCATAGGCCTGGCGAGGGATGACCATCCAGGACACCTGTCCCCGGTGGGCCGAGTCCAGGGTGGACAGGGCCCGGCGCAGGAGATGGAAGCGACGGATGGGATGGGAGCCGTAGATCCGCTGGTAGAGGGCCTCGGGCGACGCACCCTGAGCAATCAACTCAGCGGCCACCCGGTGGGCCTGTGGCGTCGCATTGGAGAAGCGGAACGAACCTGTATCGGTGAGGATGGCCGTATAGAGGCCGTCCACCACCGTCTCGGTCCATGGCCCCCCGGCCTCCACCAGGAGGTCGAATACCAACTCGCCGGCCGCCGCCGCTCCCTCGTCCTGGAGGTAGAGACCGACGATGGCCCGGTCGCCTGGGGGGTGATGGTCGATGACCACCTTCCGGACCCCGTCCACCAGGGGGTTCACCCGACCGATCCGGGGAATCTCCGCCGTGTCCACCACCACGCAGAGGTCGGCGGCCTGGCAGACCCGGAGCGTCTCCTCGGCACCGGGATCCAGGATCCGGCTCTGATCCGGGATCAGGAACCGGAAGAGGTCGGGAAAGGGGGTGGGGTTCACGATCCACGCATCCACACCCTGGCTCTCCAGGTAGGCCAGGAGGGCCGCCTGGCACCCGGTTCCATCGCCGTCGGCGTTGATGTGGGTGGTGAGGATCACCGACCGGGCGTCCTCCAACGTGCGGAGAACGCGTTGGACCGGGGCCACCCGGTCCGGGGGAATGGAATAGCTCATGATAGAGCGAAGGCTAGAGGACCCCCGATCCAGGGTCAAGCGGGGTGAGGCCGGCCACAGGGGGAGGGGGGGTCGGCGACTCCGAGGCGGCGAAGGCGGTGGAGATTAGATAATTAAAATTATCTTATGGGATCGGCGTCTGCGGTCTCGGGGGAATGCCGACGGGTTAAGCCCAGCACCAGGTGCACCTGTCCGACCGTAGGGCCAACGTCCGTTGACCGGCAGGTGGGCGTATGCGCATATTAGGTGAGCCAAATGCCACTTTTGACGAGAGGAGCTCTTTTCATGACATCCGCGACCCTGATAGAGAGATTGGGTGGAGAGAAGACGCTCTCCCGGAACATCCACTCCGACCTTGAACTCGCCGACGCAGTGCGATCCGGCATCTCGTATCGGGCCGTGGAGTACGTCATCGAGACCGGCATGCTGTCGGCCAGCGAGGTCTACGACCTGGTGGGATCCCGGCGGTCACTCACCCGGAAGAAGCGGGAGGACCGTGCGCTCTCCGCCGTCGAGTCGGACCGGCTGACGCGGGTGGCGCGGGTGATCGGCCGCGCGGAGGAGGCGCTGGGGGACCGGGACTCGGCGTACCGGTGGCTCAGGAAGCCGAATCGGGCGCTGGGGGGACGTAGGCCCCTCGATCTTCTGGCAAGCGACGTCGGGGCGCGAGCGGTTGAGCAGACGCTTGGCCGTATCGAGCACGGCGTCTACAGTTGAACACCCAGACGTTCTGGCGCCTGGCCCGGGAGCCTTTCCAGGAACTGGACGGGGAGGGGGCACGCCTCTACGGTGGGCGATGGAACTCCATTGGGACCCCCGTCGTCTACACCTCCAGCACGCTCTCGCTCGCCACCCTCGAGATGCTCGTCCACGTGGATCCCGAGGATCTGCCCAAGGATCTGGTGGCGCTCCGCATCGCGGTGTCTGGCAAGGCTTCCTCCGAGCAGGTGCGACGGGACGATCTACCGGACGATTGGGCTGACGTTTCGGATCATCCCGCATGCCGTGAAGTGGGGGATGCCTGGGTGTCCCGCGGGACGTCGCTCGTGCTCCGCGTCCCCTCGGCCATCATCTGGGAAGAGGAGAGCCTCCTTGTGGATCCGCGCCATCCGGATTTCGAGAAGCTCCAGGTGGTCTCGGCCCGACCCTTCCGCTTCGATCGTCGGCTCGTGGGATAGACCCGTGGGCCGGTCTCACTGCACGAGCCGGTCTCACTGCACGAAGTCGTCGGTGCCGGAGTGGCGGCGCGCCTCAGGGTCCCCCAGAACCCCTTCCGCCTTGGTGGCGGTGGCCCCCCGGCAACCCTTTCCGGAGCTTGGCCCAGTTGGAGGCCAGGAAGACGTGGAGGGGTGCCCTCCGGCCCTCTACCTGTGCATCCTCCAGGGCCTTGAGGAGAGCGGCGGGCTCATTGGGGTGCCAGGGGACGATGACCTGGCCGTTGCCCACCTCCCCCACCGTGTGGGCATCGGAGCCGGCGCCCACCCGCTTCCCGTGGCGTCGGGCCAACTCACCTCCCTTCCGGTTGGCGGCACGAGAACGGAGGCGGGCATTGAAGACTTCCACCACATCCACCTGGGGGGCCAGCTCCTCGGCAAAGCGGCCTGAGCCCCCCTTCCCTGCCGCGTAGGGATGGGGCAGATAGACGATGCCCCCCTGAGCCCGGATCCGTCGGCAGGTCTCCTGGGCGGGGGTCCCCTTGGGAATCTCGGACTGGAGGTAGAGCCCGATGACATCGATCCCCTCGGCCGTCTTCACCTCCTCGCCTGGGATGACGGCCTCCGGGTGCCGCTCAGCCATCTCCAGGGCCACCTCCAGCCGGTTGTGGTCCGTGATGGCGATGCGGTGGAGGCCCTGGGCCCGGGCTCGGGCCAGGACGGCCTCGGGATCCGACAGGGAGTCCCAGGATCCCCGGGTATGGAGGTGCAGGTCCATCCGGATGATCTCAGGAGGTGAGCTCACCCTGCGTCCTCCCCCGGGGTGTCTGGTCTGGGGGTGTCCGGTCTGGGGGTCTCCTTCCGACGGTTGTCCGGTCCATTGATTTCCAGCCCAGAGGTGGCCGGCCCACCGAGGGTGTCTCCCGATGGGGCTTCTTCCGCCAGACGCGCCATGAGGGATCGGGCCCCTTCCTCCAGCTCTTCCACCGTCCCGTCATTCAGGAGGACATGGTGGGCCCGGGCCCGCTTCTCCTCCGGATCCCCCTGGCTGGCCATGATCCGCCGGGCTTCCTCCGCCGGGAGCCCCCGATCCTCCACCAGTCGTCGCCGCCGCTCCTCCTCCGGGGCGTGGACCACGACGATGCAGTCGAAGGCATCCACCAGCCCGGCTTCGAAGAGGAGGGGCACTTCCGAGACCAGGATGGGGGCGCCTTCCGCCTCCCGGGCCCGGACCCAGGCCTCCCGAAGGGCAGCGATGCGGGGATGGAGGATGGCCTCCAGGCGGCGGCGGGCTCGGCCGTCGGCAAAGACCTTCTTCCGGAGGGCGCCCCGATCCAGGCTCCCGTCCGCCGCCAGGACGGCTTCACCGAAGGCGTCCACCACCTGGGCCAACCCCTCCGACCCTGGGGCCACCGCATCCCGGGCCAACTGGTCGGCGCTCACCACCGGGACCCCCATCCCTTCCCAGACCCGGGCCACGGTGGACTTCCCCGACGCCACATTCCCGGTGAGTCCTACGTGGAGGGCTCTCCCGTCCTGGCGGGCGCCCGCTCCCTCCGGGGCTCCGCCTTTCTGAGGGGTTCCTCCCTGTCGGCGGCCCTCCCCTTCCTGGCGGTCTCCCCCTTCCTGGCGGCCCCCGCCATTGCGGTCCGGCGCAGAGTCAGCCACCCAGCCCCATCCGTCGGCGATGGAGCTGGAGTCGGACAGCGGCGAAGACCACGACCAGCGCCAGGAGGATGAGGGGCAGGAGGCCT
>PWWP01000227.1 GCA_003562075.1 Gemmatimonadota bacterium | reverse complement strand
TTCATTCGTCTCGAGCCAGCCTTCGGACGCGAAGCGTTCACGGAGTACCTCACCGACGCGGGGGTGCCTGAAAAGCTCGTGGTCCACATTGATGAAGAGCTCACCGATCTCAACCGGGCCATTGTTGAAGATGCACGAAATCTGGGACGCGGATTCGAGATCGGGCACGCCTATTTCGTGCCCAGCCCGGAGGACGACAATCTGGGGGAGGAGTGGTTTCGGACCATCGTCGAGTACGAGGTGGCACCCCTGCTTCGGGAGTACTGGTTCGACGACGAGGAGCAAGCCGAGCGTTGGGTGAAGCGCCTCCTGGCTGGGAGGTGAGCATGGGCCGAGCGAGAACGCCCGAGGCAATTCCGATCCGGAACGTCTACTTCCTTCTGTGCTACGCCTGGGATCAATGGTCAGGCGGCCCGCCCGTGGAGGTGGGCGACATGGAGGGCTCCTCGGTGGTGGACCTCCTGGCGCTGGTGTTGGCCCGCGGCACTGCACGACTCCTGAAACAGGGTCTTCGCCAGGAGTATCTGCGACACCAGGAGGAACTGCGCGGGATCCGAGGGAAGCCACTTCTGACCCCTACTGTCTCCCGGGGGCTCTTGCGTCGGGCGCGAACAGTGTCCGCTTTCAGCGAACTGGCCCGCGACACTCCTGCCAACCGGGTATTGAAAAGCACGCTTCGGGAGCTCCTCTACGTGGGCGAACTAGATCCGGCGATCCGGGGGGAGGTTCGTGAGGCCGCCGCTCGCTTCCCGCCAGACATTCAGACAGGGCCCGTGCGACCGAGCGAGATCAGCCGGATTCGGATCCACCGGAACAACCGGACGTATGGGCTCCTCTTGGGAATCTGCCGTCTGATCCAGGAGAACCTTCAGGTGAGTCGTTCGGGCCGAAACTCCACGTTCAGCGACTTTCGGCACGACGACGCCCAGATGTGGCGAATCTTCGAAGGATTCCTGCGGGGGTTCTTGAGCCGAGAGCAGGATGTGTACGACGTGGCGGCACCAACTATTGATTGGTACCTGGCCCGTGGGACCCGACCCGATCTGATCCGACTCCCCCGTATGCAGTCCGACATGGTGCTCAGTGGACCGGATCGCCTAGTGATCCTCGACGCCAAGTTCTATAAGGAATCCTTCAGCGGACGCTTCGACCGTAAGAGTTTGCACTCCGGACATCTGTACCAGATTCTAGCATACGTGCAGAACCTGGCCGCCGCAGATCGCGCGGCTCGGCAGTCGAAGGGGAAACCCGCCCGGGTCGTGGACGGCGCCCTGGTCTACCCGGTGGTCGATGGTCCCTTCGATCTGAACTACGAGCTGCTCGGCCACCACATCCGCGCATGCTCGGTGGACCTGAGTCGAGAGTGGACCGGTGTCCGGGAAGAGGTCCTGGATTTGGCGGGATCGCAGAAGGCAGGAGGACGAGGCGAATCGGAATCAACTGGCTTCCCGTGACCGATCTCCCGGCGCTCATTTCTCCTCTGCACCCAACTCTTTCCGGAGCTGCTCCGGCACTGGCGTCCCGAGCTTCCACCACACCTTAATGGGTTTTTCGCCCTCCCACTGCTCGAATTCGAGCTCACCACCGTAATAGAACGGCTGGCTCTCACCTCTCAGTTTCTTCCGCCGGCGGACAAAGAGGCGCACTTGAGTATCGCCCGCTTGCTGCCCCTGGATGTCCTGACCGATCCTTCCGGCCTGAGTATTCCGGTTTTGGCTCTCCCACACGAACGACCCAGGGGAGAGAAACCCATCATCGTACTGAAACTCCTCCGCGTGCCCTGACTTGTCGAGGGTCACAAAAAGAACGAGTTGACCGGGGCGCCTAATGATACCCAGCTGCATTTCCCGTCCTACCGGGTCGATCTCGAGCGCCCTCATCGCTTCCTCCCGAGAGTACCTCGCCCACGGCACCGGGCCATCGGAGAGTGCCTTCTCCTCCGTCGGACGCATCACGTACGTATCCTTCTCACTCCGGAAGAGGACGTGCGATCCGACGCCTGGTGAACTGCCAACTGCTTGACCCGGACCGAACCAACCCTCAAGCAGCGAGGAAAGGATGTTCTGCGCGCTTCCACTCTCGGCGATGACCCGAATAGCGGTGTCCTCAAACCAGGCGTGGAGGTCGGTGCCGTTGTCGCGAACCTTCCGCCAACCCCGGGGAAGACCGCGAACCTCATTGCGGTCAGGAAGCCGCAACACCAGATCCCCCCGATCACGTTCGGCGGTCCCGGCGGCGTCCTCTCGGACCACCTGACAAAGGAACTCGTCGGCTCCCCGGTCCGGTCCAGCGCCATCCATGTGCTTGGCCAATCGCCACTCTACGAGCTCGGCTAAGAGCTCGCGACCGGCATCTCGCACGGGCTCGGGAAGCGAGAACTTGGTGCTAAAGTCCTCGCCATCGAACCGGAAGTAGGACGTACCTCCCGTTCCCCTACCCTCCACCCACGCGCGGATTGGATGCTGCCGTAGCATCTCTTGGAGTGCGTCGGGATCGTCAAGATCCGTCCCGATTTGCTGCCTTGCGACAGGATACCGTCGCGCAATGATCCCGACACGCTCCGTCAACGCATCAAGGGAGATACTGCCGGGAAGCGAGTCCGCATCCAACATGGCCTGGAGCACGAGCATCTTGTAGCTCTTGTTCATTGGGGTAGTCTCCAGAGCTCTGATGAATGCGCTCATCCGGTCGCAGGCCGCTTGGTCCTCCTCAGAGAGGTCCCCCATGGTGGTGACAAAGTCGAGCCAACTCTCGTATCCGGAGCGACGTACCAGGAGGGGATCGTATCCCTCGTAGTGGACCTCCCGAGCCAACGGGCGAACATTGTGCAGCTCGCGATACTCGTCGTAGTACTGCTCAAGCTGTTCCACCTTGCTCGACGGGCTGCGGAGGAGCCCCCGAAGCACATCGACCACCTCCAGATCGTAGGTCACTGAGCAACCCGGGGGCAGCTCAGCCTTCCCTTCCTGAATCCGGTCCAGCAGGAAGGCCACCTCTCGATCCGCGTTCCCAAGGTCAAACATCGCTCGGATCTTGGTGAGGAAGACTCGGTGGTTCCCGATGTAGTCAATCACGTGAAGGACCTTGCCTTCCTGCTTTCTGAGTCCCCGACCAAATTGCTGAAGCCAAAGGATCCTGGATTCAGTGGGGCGGAGCATGAGGATGGTGTCAACGTGCGGTAGATCGATCCCTTCGTTGAACATGTCCACCGCACATATGACATCAAGCTCGCCGGCTTCGAGCCGCTCGAGCGAACGCGCTCGCGGGGCGCTTCCATCCCCTGCGTGGACGGCAGCAGCCCGAAGCCCCTGCTCGGAAAAGAACTCGGCCATGAAGTCCGCGTGACGCTGCGATACGCAGAAAGCTACCGTACGAGATTGGCCGTGCTTCTCCAACTGCTCGAATGCATTTAGGGCTCGTTCCTGGGTGGCTACCGCTTGAGTCAGCTCATCCTCATCGAAGCGGGAGCTTCGCCAAGGTATCTTCTCGTAATCGACTAAGTCCGGGACACCGAAGTAGTTGAAGGGGCTGAGAAGACCACGGCGAATCCCCTCCGGCAGGTCGGCTCGGTAGACTAGGTTGTCCCCGCATAGGGCAAGCAGATCCGCGCCGTCCGTCCGCTCGGGCGTGGCCGTAAGTCCAAGGAGAAACTCGGGCTCGAAGTGTCCAATCACTCGGCGGTACGTGTCCGCTGATGCATGGTGGAACTCATCGATAACGACGTAGTCGAAGGCGTTCGACTCGAACGCCCCCAGGCGCCCCTCTCCACTCAACGTCTGGATCGAGGCAAAAAGGACGTCAGCCTCAGGGGACTTCTCCGGCCCCATGTAATACCCCAGCTTCGCCAGGGGCCGGATGGTGCGAAATGTCTGCATCGCCTGACGCAGGATTTCTTCCCGATGCGCAACAAAGAGCACCCTCTCGTAGCCCGTCGACTCGCTATCGAAGGCGCTGAGCCAGGTCTTTCCTAGCCCAGTAGCCAGCACCACGAGACCGGCAGTGTTTCCGGCCTCCCGGGCTTTCTTGAGTTCGGCCAGAGCTTCGGTCTGAATGGAATGGGGCTTCGGGGGCTCAACCGGCTCTTCCGGAATCCCCGACCTGTGAGGTGGGGTTCGGGTCCTCCGGCGCTCGTATTCCTGGATCCACTCGTCTGACAACGAGCGCGTCTTGGGGTTTTCCCACAGGGCCTGGAACCCCTGCACGACCTCCTCAAACCCGCGTTGATCCGACGAGTGGATCACCCGGTAGTTCCACTCCACACCCTCGCTGAGGGCTGTTTGGGTCAGGTTCGAGCTGCCGATGAAAGCAATTCCCTCTTCGTCGCCATGAAACAGATACGCCTTGGGGTGAAAGCTCACATTACGGGATTCGAAGACGCGGAGAGACCGCTTGCCCTGGAGGTCCAACAGGCGTAGAAGGGCGGCCGGTTCCGTTATGCCGAAGTAGTCACCAGCCAGGAGTCGGAGTCGGCCGCCCCGATCGAGTAGGTCTTGCAGGTGCTCTTCGATGAGATGCACACCCGACTCCAGGACAAAGGCAACGGCAACATCGACCGCTCTCGCTTTGCCCAGCTCCTCCAGAAGGTACGGGAGGAGTGGATCCGCGGACCCGCCCTGGACCAAAGCGGGTCCCCTCGGACTCACCTCATCCGGGGTCGGCCGCAGCAGATAGTTCCCCTTCTCAGGGATCACATGGCGCACCCCACCCCTGGGGTCCGGCATATCTCCGGGGTATCTTGGGATGACGTGAACGTGAAGGTGCGGTATGGTCTGTCCTGCAGCCGCCCCGACATTCATACCGATGTTGTAACCTGCCGGATCGCTCGAGCGCTCAATCTCTTCCTTGACCCGATCGATACTCCGGATGATCGCAATCCGTTCGTCTTCGCTGGCTTCGAACCAGGTAGACACGTGACGGTGAGGTACCACCAATGCATGGCCGTCCGTCACGGGGAAGGCATCCCATAGAGCCAACACGGGTGGCGTGTCGAAGATGACACGTAGAGGTTCCGGTGAGCAGAAGGGACATCCGGCGCCGCCAGATGACCTACTCATCGGAATCCCCCGAAGGAGCATCCGCTTCTACGCGGCTGATGACGAGACGGCCAGAAAGCCCGAGCTCAGCACAGGCCGTGCACCCCCAGCTCGGCACCTTGCGCCGGGCATAGCGGACCGCCTGACATACGGGACACCGGTGTTCATACTGGACGGGTGCCCTTCGAGAGCACCCTTGGACAGCGGTTGATGCAGCGTTACCCATCCGCTGATCGGCCACTCTAAGCCTGGGCTCGAAGCCCGCCGCCTGCACCAAGGTCTGCCACTCGGGCCCATGTGGCCTCGCGGAAGCGCCGAATCGAAGATAGGTGGCGACGTGCGCGGCTTCGTGGCACAGAACCTCGTGGAGAAGGAGCCGAGCCCCCGTCTTGAGCTGTTCAGCCAGACTAATGCGACCGGTGGAAGGGCGACATCGCCCAAGGCTTCCCTCGAGGCGAGCGCTGAACTCCACCCTCACGTGGTCCGCAAGCTCAGGGGTCTCCCAAATCTCGCCCCAATGGTCCAGAAGCCCCTGGAGGCGGTTGGAGTCTACAGCCCTACCCAACGGGCTTTTCCCCATCTGATGACGCCTGGAGCCATTGCGCAAACCGCCGGTCGCTGGGAGCGAGGGCCAGCTTCATGACCTCGTCCAGCGGGGCCCAACGGAGCTCAGAGTGTTCAAGACACTTCGGGCTTCCGGTGATCTCTACAGGGAGGAAGTTGATTACGAACGGACTTCCAGGGTCTCGAACGGAGTAAGTGACTGGGCCCACCGCGGTGACATCAGTATCCAGCTCTTCCCGTAGCTCTCGCTGGACCGCCTCGAAGTCACTTTCACCGTCGTGCACCTTTCCACCGGGAAACTCCCAGAGACCCCCGTGGCGCTTGTGCGCTGGCCGACGGGCCACCAGGTACCGTGCATCTCTCAAGATGACAGAAGCGAGGACGCGGATAATCATGGAATCAAGTGTATTGGCGCACTGTGTCGTCGATGAGATTAACGCACTGGTTCCACAGCTCTTCCAGCGCCTGCAATTGCACCTCCTGGTATTCTTTCAAGACCGTGTCGAGGAGATCGGGATCGTCCACCGCCTGTTGGACTCCCATCCGACCCGCGATGTAGCGGCCCAGCGGATCGGCAGGCACGTAATACGGCCACCACTTCCGGCTCTTAGCCTGACCCACCTTCTTTCCGACGATCTCGTGAAGGCGATCCTGAAGCTCCAGATTCCCATCCATCCCAGCCCTTCGGTTCACCCAGACCCCTCGGTAGATATGGTGCCCCCGGTGGGGTGAGTGTCGTTTCCATTCCACTCCGACTCCGACGTGGATCTCGGCCTCTCCCTGATCATCCAGAGTCGGGCCCTTGGCGTCGTCCTTCCGGTCGGTGCGCCATCCGTCCCGATACCAGAACAAGGCCGGTGTCCTCGTGTCCTCCACGCGCTGGTAGAGCTCGCGGTCGGCGGCGGATTCGTCGTCCTGCATCGCCTCAGCCCAGGAACAGAGCCACTTGTGAAGCTCATCTCCCGCGTTGGATTCCAGGTTGGCCCATGCGTTGATCTGGTCTCGATGCTCCAGATAGAAGAGCGACTTGGGGCTGAGCACATCCATCAGGAGAACTCCCGGTTGAGAGAAGAAAGGTACGACCAACACGTTGCCAATCCCCCGTCCTGGAGGGTGAGGGGACTCGAGAGATCCTGGTACGGAAGTTTCAATTGCTCCGTTCGCAGGACTCGCGCTAAGAGTTCCCGGACCTCACGAAACGAAACGGTCAGGAAGTGGTCCCGTGCCTCGCCAGTGGCAGTGTCTGGTGACCGGCCCATCGGGGTCAGGAACACAAATCGCGGATCCGGAGCTGACTCGTAGTCCCGGTAGATCCGGTCACATTGGTCCTTTCCTTCACCGGCATCCACCTTCACTTCGATGGGGACGGTGAACGTCTCCGCCCGAAGCAGGATGTCGGTCCGCGCTTCGTCTCCGGTCGCCTCTGTTGACACCTGGACTTGGTAGAGCTCGGCCGGCCGAATGGCACCCAACTCCGGATCGAGATAACTGAGAAATTCCTTCAGAAACCGCTCGCCCAACCCGCTCGGAGTACCTGGGTCCAGAAGCCATGCGAGCATCTGCGAATGGTAGATTTCACGGCGTCCGCGCCCGATCACGCCCAAGAGATCGGGCCGGCCGTGGTACCACAGTCCGCGGCGTTGCAGACGGGCCTGGAGGGCGAACATCTCCCCCACCGCCTTTCGCCATCCATCCACGGCCTTCCTTTCCCGGTCTCGGCGTCGCTCTTCTGCGACTGATACGGTCTGATGCCACTCGTTGGAAATGTGCGTGAACGCGCTCACCCAGGCTTCGACCGCACTCCCTTCCCGCTGGCGCTGGCGATGCTGTGCCTCGGTGATAACGCTCTCCCACGCCTGGCTCATCTGGGCGAGTCCGCTCGTCCACGTACGAATCTGCTTTGTCTCGTCCATTGATTCATCCATGGTATTCAAGAACGCGCAGCCCGAGCCATGCCCGCAGAGTCTCGCCAGTGCTCGTGAGGGCGTAAAGAACGGTCCCGGCCCGGTTCCATGCCAGGCTAATCACTCTGGCACGACCCTCCAGAGGCGACACTGACGGAAGCACTCCTCCAGGCCGGGCTCGGAAGCCTTCTTTGCCCAGAGCCCTCTGAACGCTCAGGGGCGCGGCGACCTTTGGACCGGCCTGCAACCCTGGGGCCGGGCGCTGCCACACCCTTCCGCACCCCTGCACCCCGTGACTCTGGTGTTGGGCGAGGCCCGCTCCTTTCGACAGTTTCACCATTCACACCTCCTTCGGGCCTCGGAGCAGCCGTGCCGTCTCCGGGGTGAGGTTCCAGCGGCTCTTCGGCAGTTCACGCCATCGATCCACGCGCCGCCGTGCCTCCTTCAGGATACTCGCACGGCGAGTTCAGAATCGACCGTTCGAAGAAATGGCTGGGCATCATGGTGGCGGACGATAGTCGATCGGAATGACAATAGAGCCGCAAACTATAGGGAGCCTCTGACATGCGCGAGGTTTTCAACAAGGGTTCTCTGACGGCATTGCACGGCGCACCCGGAGATCTCCGAACGCAAGATTCCGATCATACGAAAATGAACTTCCGGAGCCGGATTCCGCGGCCGACCCCCACCTCGGACGGGTCCGCTAGAGTCCTCCTTTCATCCCTCACGGCACCCATTATGGCAGGGCGTTACGCGAATTCCAATCCAGGCAACGAGGAAGGGCCCACGAATCCCACCTGGCTGAAGATGCCGGCAGGCATGGACATCTCTCCCTTCGGATTCCCAGCCCGTATGACCTACCCCACCCCATAGTATAATGTATTCATTATATTTATGACTCCCCAGCCGTTGCGGGATGCCCCGATCAGACCCGCCCGGGTGCTCGAGCCGTGCGACGGGGATGCTGGAGCCCCCCTGTCTTCACTGCTCCCTCGGATCCTGTAGGGAGATCCCCCACAACTGGCATGGGAAGATTCCCGATAGGGGAGACTTTCGGGGATGGGTATCGTCCGTCGGCGCATCCGGCAGGCTCCAGCAGCCCCGGTCGGATCGCCCGCGACCGAATCCTTTCCGACGAACCATCCCGAGGTCATAGATCGCATGCGAACGACTCTCAACACCCCCAAGCGGGGAGCGGCACTCGGTGGGACCCTTCTGGTCATCTCCATCCTGGCCATCGGCGGGCTCATGGCATGGAACGCCCTGCGCGGTGGGACGGCGGACCGGGATGCCCCCCGTGTGCTCGAAATCGAGATGCTGGACGCCGACGGAGACATCCGCTTCTCCACCGACCGGATCGAGGCCCGGCGCGGCGACGTCATTCGCTTCGTCCAGCAAGGCGACATGCCCCACAACGTCCAGTTCGTCC
>PWWP01000303.1 GCA_003562075.1 Gemmatimonadota bacterium | reverse complement strand
GTAGTCCTCTTCTGCATTGGGCTCTACGTGGTGGTGGCCAAGAGCAACCTGATCAAGAAGCTCATCGGGCTGAACATCATGGAAACCGCCGTCTTCGCCTTCATCGTGACCGCCGGGATGGTGGAGGGTGGAGACGCACCCATCCTGGGGCCTGACGCCCACGCTCCCTTCGCCAGCCCCATCTCCCACGCCCTGGTCCTCACTGGAATTGTGGTAGCGGTGAGCACCACGGCCCTGGCCCTGGCCATCATCCTCCGTATCCACCGGGAATACGGGACGCTGGAGGTGGACGAACTCCGGCAGATGGACGGATGAGAACCCCCTCCGAGCCAGTCCGGACCCCCTGCCCTGGGTGCCGGACCGATCGCCACCCGCCCCCGCCATCCTCCCAGGAGCATCCGTAGATGTGGACCTGGCCCCACTGGCTCCCGGCCATCGTGGCCGCCCCCATCGTCGGGGGAGTTCTGGTTCCGGCCCTGGCCATGCGGGGACGCCGGTGGGCACCCGGGTGGTCCCTGCTCGTCCTCTCCTTCACCCTTCTAGGGGCCCTGGCTCTCACCCTCCAGGTGGCCCGCGGCGGCCCCGTCTCCTACGACATGGGGGGCTGGGCCCGGCCCTACGGCATCGAACTCCGCTTCGACGAGGTGAGCGCCTTCGCGCTGGCCATCGCCCTGGTCGGATGGTTGGCCGTCCTCTTCTCCTTCCGCTATGCGCCCCGGGCCATCCCGTGGGAACGGCTCCCCTACTACTACACCCTCCTCCTCCTGAACCTGGGAGGAATGATCGGGTTCGTGGTCACCGGCGACCTTTTCAACCTCTTCGTCTTCCTGGAGGTCCTCTCCCTATCCGCCTACGCACTGGTGGCGGTGAGCCGAGGGAAGGTGGCAGGGCTGGCATCCATGAAGTACTTGCTCATGGGTGCGGTCTCGTCGGTCGTGGTCCTCCTCTGTGTGGGGATTCTGTACTCCCTCACCGGCAGCCTGAACATGGCCGATGTGGCGCTCCGGCTGGCCGAGACCAGCTCTCCTCTCCCCCTGGCCCTGGCCCTGGGGGGATTCACCGCCGCCTTCATGGTGAAGGCCGCTCTGTTTCCGCTCCACACCTGGCTTCCCGACGCCCATGCGGCGGCCCCGAGCCCGGTGAGCGCCATCCTCTCGGGGCTGGTGGTGAAGATGGGCATCATCGGGCTCATCCGTGTCCTCCAGATCTTCCATACCTCAGGTGGGCTCGATCTGGGATATCTGCACCTGGCCCTCATGTGGCTGGGTGCGGCGTCCCTGATCATGGGTGCGGTCTTCGCCATCGTTCAGGAGGACCTGAAGCAGATGCTGGCCTACTCCACCGTCTCCAACGTGGGGTACATCGTCCTGGGACTGGGGCTGGCCTCGTCCACGGCCGTCTCGGGAGCCCTTGTCCACGTCCTCAACCATGCCGTCATCAAGTCCTGCCTCTTCCTGGCGGCCGGCGCCCTGATCCTGGGAACGGGGCAGAGGACGCTGACGGGGCTGCAGGGAGTGGGACGGACCATGCCGGTGACCTGCGTGGCGCTGTCCATCGGGATTCTGGCCATCATCGGAGTCCCCCCCACTGGCGGCTTTCCGGGGAAATGGACCATGGCCGTCGGTGCCGTGGAAGCAGGCCGACCGGGCTTCGCCGTCGTCCTGGTCTTGGGTGCGCTGCTCCTCGTCATCTACTACGCCCGGATCGTCAACGCCTTCTATTTCCGTCCGCCAGTTCACCCTGAGGTAGAGGGAGCCCGGGACGGAGTACCGTCCATTCTGGTGCCCGTCCTGACCCTGGCCGCCCTCTCCCTCCTGGCCGGGATCCTGGGGCGGGTCCCCCTGGAATTCGTGGAACCGGCCGCGATGCGCCTGGTGGGGCCGTAGGATAGGGATGGACGTGCTCCCCATGGCTCCCGTGGAGGCCTCATCCCTCCTTCCCCTGGTCGCAATCCTTCTGCCCCTGTTGGGCGTGGGACTTCTGGTTCCCCTTGGCCGAAGCTCCAGAGCAGTCCGGACCGGCGTCCTGGCCCTCCTCTGCAGCCTGACAGCCGGCGTCTCCCTGGCGCTGATCCCCGGAGCCCTGGACGGGCAAGTGCCCTCCGTCCACCTCCTGGAGCTCCTCCCGGGGCTCTTCCTCCATCTCCGGGTGGACCCCATGGGAGCCCTCTTCGGGGCCACAGTGAGCTCTCTCTGGCTCCTGGCTCTGATCTACTCCCACGGCTACCTGGGAGAGAGCCCCAGACAGGGACGGTATCATGCCTTCTTCCTGCTCTGTCTGGGATTCACCCTTGGGGTGGCCTATTCCGGGGATCTCCTCACCTTCCTGGTCTTCTACGAGCTTTTCTCCATCCTCACCTACCCCCTGGTGGTCCACGACGAGACCCCGGAGGCCATGGCGGCAGGCCGGTCCTACCTGGCCTACATCTTCCTGGGTGGAGGGCTCGTGACCCTGGGTGTGGTCTTCACCTACGTTCATAGCCTGACCGGGTTGGGGTTCGGCCAGGGCCCACTTCTCACCGGCCAGACAGGCAGTGCCACCCTGAGCCTGATCCTGGCCTTCTTCCTCCTGGGCTTCGGCGTCAAGGCGGCCCTCTTCCCCCTCCACGGATGGGTCCCCCAGGCACACCCAACGGCTCCGGCGCCCTTCTCCGCCATCCTCTCAGGAGTCATGGTGGCAGCCGGGGCCTTCGGGATCATCCGGGTGCTTCTGGAGGTCTTCGGCCCAGCGCTCCTGGCCGGAATGGGGGCCATGGCCTGGCTCCTGGGCGCGGCATCCTTCACCGTGATCTTTGCTGGAATCCTGGCCGTGCGGGAGGATCACCTGAAACGGCGGCTGGCCTACTCCACCGTCAGCCAGATGGCCTATGTCGTCCTGGCCGCCTCCCTCCTGGGTGCAGGTGCTACAGCCGGGGCCCTGGTCCACATGACCCATCATGCCTTCATGAAGGGCGCCCTTTTCTTCTGTGCCGGCCTCCTGGCTACCGGGGTCGGGATCCGGCAAGTGAGCCAGATGGGCGGAGCCGCTCGGAAGATGCCATGGACCATGGCCGCCTTCTCCGTGGCGGCGCTGGGTCTCATGGGGGTTCCACCCCTCTCCGGCTTCGTCAGCAAGTGGATCATGGGGGTGGGAATGGTGGAGGCAGGGGAGCCCTTCTACCTGGCCGTCCTCCTGGGTGGCGCGCTGCTGGCCGCGCTCTATCTCCTGCCCATCCTCTACACAGCCTACGTGGAGGCAGATTCCACCACCCAGAGTGAGCGGTCCGCCACAGTCCGCGGTTCCATGTTGGATCCAACGGCCGCTGTACCCTCGTTGCGGAACGTCAGGAGTGAAGCCCCGGCCACCATGCTGATCCCCACGATGGTGGCTGCCGGTCTCACCGTCCTCCTGGGGCTGGGCGCCTTCATCTCCGGATTTCCCCATGACCTGGCTCGTCTGGCCGCCGAGGTCGTCCTGGGCGGAGGGGGGTGAACGCCGGATGACCATCATCGGATTGCACAGCTTCCTCCCGGTAGCACTGGTTGTCTGGCCACTTCTGGCGGCGGGTCTGATCGGCCTCCTGGGGCAATGGAGAAGAGGAATCCGGGACGGCGTCATGGTAGGGGCAGTGACCATGTCCCTCCTGGGGGTGGGAGTGCTGGCCCACCAGACGTCCCAGCATGGGATGGTAGGCGCTGCTATCCCTGCCCTGCTGGGGAACCTGAGCTTCGTCGCCGATTCCTTCAGCGTCCTCTTTGCCCTCTTCACCACCCTGGTCTGGGTGACCGCCACCCTCTACTCCCTGGCGTACCTGAAGGACCATGAGGGAGCAGGCCGTTTTCACGTGGTCAGCCTCATCCTCCTGTCGGCTGTCCTGGGCGTAGTCCTGGCCGGAGACCTCATCACCCTCTTCCTCTTCTTCGAGCTCCTGGGGCTGGGCGCCTTCGTCCTGGTCATCTTCAGCGGGACCCCATCGGCCCGTCGTGCCGGGGTGAAATACGTCCTGATGATGGTCCTGGCCGGTCTCTTTCTTCTGGCCGGGATCCTCCTCTCCTACGGATTGGGAGGCGACGGGACCCTTGCCCCCCTCCCCCATGATGCCGGGGGTGAGGGGCTCCGGTGGACGGCGGCACTCCTCATGGTGCTCGGCTTCAGCGTGAAGGCAGGAGTGGTCCCGGTTCACACCTGGCTCCCCCACGCCCATGCCGCCGCCCCCTCTCCGGCCAGCGCTCTCCTCTCCGGGGTCATGATCAAAGCCGGTGCCTACGGGATCTTCCGAACCCTGTCGGCCCTCTTCCGTCCCGAAGAGGCACCCGGGGCAGCAGCGGTGGAATGGGCCTTTTCCATGGAGCTGGGTCTGGGGGTCCTCTGGCTGGGAATCGCCACCATGGGGGTGGGGGTGGTCCTGGCCCTGGCTCAGAACAACGCGAAGCGACTCCTGGCCTACTCCAGCGTGAGCCAGATGGGGTTCATCCTCACTGGACTGGGAGCCGGGGCATTCCTGGCATCCCAAGGGGCCATGGGAACGGGAGGAGGCCTCATGCACGTGGCCAACCACGCGCTTTTCAAGTCATGCCTCTTTCTGGGTGTCGGCGCCGTACTCTTCCGGACGGGTCATGCTGAGCTGGATCGCCTCGGGGGACTCTGGCGGCGGATGCCTGCCACATTTTTCTTCATGCTGGTGGCCGGCGCTGGGATTGCAGGCGTTCCCTTCTTCAACGGATTCGTGAGCAAGGGACTCATCCACCATGCCTTGGAGACGGGAATGGGGGAGGGGGGAATGCGTTCCCTGGCCATTGCCGAGATCCTCTTCATGGCCACCTCTGCCGGAACGGTCGCTGTAGTCCTGAAGCTCATGGTCGGAACCTTCCTGGGGCCGGAGCCGGAGGAAGGCGGACCCCGGATCCGGGAGGCTCCCTGGGCCATGCTCCTCCCCATGGGGCTCCTCTCGGCCGCCATCCTGCTCCTGGGGCTTCGGCCCCACCTGTTCCTCCATGGCCTGGTGGCTCCAGGTCTCCACAGTTGGGGTCTGCCGGCGTCCGACCTCCAGTACTACCTGGACAGCCACTACCTGAGTCGACCTGAGATCCTGACGGCCACCGGCACGCTGATCTTGGGCACTCTCCTCTTTGCGGCATCCCGTCGCTGGAACCTCCTGCCGTTCCAATGGCCGGCCTGGCTGGGTGTGGATGCCTGGTACCGGGCCGGCGCCCAGGCCGGGATAGAGGCGTTCCGTTGGGTTGCCGATTCCTACGAGACAGTCCGCCGGCTTCCAGCCCAGACCCTGGTGCGTCGGGCCCGGGCCATCCCTCCTCCCGAGTGGGTGGCGGGCCAACCGTTCCTGGACTGGATCTGGTCCGGAATCCCGGCAGACATACCCGGGACCGCGACTCGGGTCCGACGGAGAATCCGCCGGTACACCCGGGAGATGACGGGAAACCTGGCCCTCATCTTCGTCCTCCTCCTGGCCTTCCTGGCGGCTCTGGCCGCTGGGATTCTTCTGTGAAACGCGGGCCGTTTGAAATGCCGCCTGCACAGGCGGAAGGACCAGACTAGGTTAGTCCCCTCGGAACGCCCCATCACACCCGACCCCCACTTGCATGGACGAGCCGACGCCAACTCCTTCAGGGTCCCCTCGCCCAGAGTCGGGAGAGGCCGGTCCTGAGAAGCCGACATCGCCGGATGACAGAGTGTCGGAAGAAATGGGAAAGACACCCGGGAATGGGATGGGCGCAACCGGGCCTCGGAACTCCACCCGACAGGTGGTGACCCAGGCCATGCTCATGCCCCCCGCCTGGATCCGGCGGTTCAAACGCTCCCTCTCCATCCCGGGCCTCCTCTTCGGGACGATCTTCTTCGCCATGTCCCTGACCCCGAGCCTCCTTCCTCGGGGATGGATCATGCAGGGTGTACTCTCGGGGCTCTGCATGGCCGCAGGATATGGTATCGGGATGGCCTATCGATGGCTGTGGGGATACCTGGAACTCCCCCTTCCAGACCGCCGGATCCAGCAGTGGATCCTCTGGGCGGCGGGGGGCGCCTGTTTTCTTGTGACGCTGGGCTTTCTGTGGCATGCGTCCGAGTGGCAGAACTCGGTCCGGCTCCTTCTCGAGATGGAGCCGGTAGACAGCGCCCGGCCCATTCGGGTGGGACTCCTGGCCTATCTCCTCTTTGCCGTCGTGGTGGGAATCAGTCGGCTCTTCCACCTTACCCATCGGGTCATCGCTACTCGCCTGGGCCAGGGCGTTCCCCGGAGGATCGCCAATGTGGTGAGCCTCATCCTTGCCGTCATGGTCTTCTGGGCCATCATCGACGGGGTGATCTATCAGCAGACATTGCGCTTTGCCGACCGCACCTTCGAACGGTTGGACGCCCGGGAGGAAGCGGAGACGGCCATGCCTTCCGATCCCGCTCGAACGGGGAGCGCCGAATCGCTGATTGCCTGGGACGAACTAGGCCGAACGGGCCGGAACTTCGTCTCGGCAATCCCCACTGCGGAGGGCCTGAGCTCCTTTCACGGGTCGGAGGTGACGGACCCGATTCGGGTCTACGTGGGGTTGAACGCCGCCGAAAGCCCGGAGGAGCGAGCCGAGCTGGCTCTGGATGAGCTGGAACGGGTGGGCGCCTTTCAACGATCGGTCCTGGCCATCGTGATTCCCACGGGGACAGGATGGGTGGACCCGGCTGCCATCACCAGCCTGGAGTATCTCCACCGAGGGGACGTGGCCACCGTGGCGGTTCAATATTCCTACCTGCCGAGCTGGCTCACCCTCCTCTCTGAGCCCCAGTATGGGGCCGAGACGGCGGATGCCCTCTTCGAGGTGATCTATGGCCACTGGACCCGGCTTCCCTCAGATGCGCGGCCACAGCTCTACCTCCATGGGCTCAGCTTGGGAGCCCTGAACTCGCAACAATCAGCCGATCTCTACGACATCATCGCAGACCCCTTCCACGGGGCGCTCTGGGTCGGTCCTCCCTTCCGCAGTGAGACCTGGCAGGATTTGACCCACCAGAGGGACCCGGCGTCACCGGCCTGGCTCCCTCGCTTTCGGGATGGCTCCGTCGTCCGGTTCATGAATCAGTATGAGATGTCCCATCCTCCCCACTCGCCCTGGGGGCCCCTCCGGATCATCTATCTCCAGTACGCCAGCGACCCCATCACCTTCTTCGAGCCCGAAGCCATCTATCGGAGCCCCCAGTGGCTGGAGGAGCCTCGGGCTCCAGACGTCAGCGATCGAGTCCGTTGGTATCCGGTCGTCACCATGCTTCAACTCCTCACCGACCTGGCTGTGGGGGATGCCTCGCCCATCGGATACGGGCATGTCTACGCCGTGGAAGACTACATCGACGCCTGGATCGCCGTGACCGACCCTCCTGGATGGACGGAAGGGGAGATCGGCCGGCTCAAGACCCAGCTCCGGCAGGCCCAGGAGGACATGGAGGAGCCGGAGGAAGAGTAGCTCTTCAACGAACGAGTTGGGAGGATCCGGAAACGGAGAGCCCCTCCGAGAGCCGGTCACGTGACACCATTGGACCTGGTGAGACCCGGTCAGCCCCTCCCTTGGAGGCAGGGGACCGAGCCACAATAAGGTCGCGGCCCGGTCCCCCCTCGCTTCACCATACGTTCCCGGATCGAGTCAACGAGCCAGCTTCTCGGCCACCCCGATCAGGCGCTTCGTCTGGTGGTGGATGGCGGCGATCTTCGCCTCGGTGACCCCGGCATCTTTGCTGGCCGTCACACTGGTCCCGTAGGGATTCCCGCCGCTCCCGAAGATGGAGTCATCGGTGTATCCCGTGGGCACGATGATCGCGCCCCAGTGGGCGAAGGTGGTGTACAGGGTCCAGAGGGTGGTCTCCTGCCCTCCATGGGTGTTCCCGGCACTGGTCAGGGCCGTCACCGGCTTGTTGGCCAGCTTCCCTTCCTGCCAGACCGGCCCAAGGGCGTCGATGAAGGCACGCATCTGACTGGCGGCGCCACCGTACCGGGTCGGGGTGCTGAAGAGGTAGGCGTTGGCCCAGACCAGGTCGTCCGGACTGGCCTCCGGAACATCCTTGGTGGCCTCCAGGTGATTTTTCCACGCGTCCTGCTGATTCACCACCTCCTGGGGGGCCGTTTCCGCAGCTCGACGGAAGCGGACCTCCGCCCCCGCTTCCTCGGCAGCCTTCACCGCCTCCTGTGCCATCTTGTAGTTGGTCCCGTAGGTGCTGTAGTAGATGACAGCCAGTCGTACGTCGCTCATGTCATTCCTCCGTGGTACAGATGTAGAACTCTCCGGACCGACGGCCCCTGAATGGGGCCCCCCGACCTGACCATCAGTTGATCTGTGGTCAGGTTATCTTTTCAATTGTGAAATACTCACATGTGGTGCAGATACTCCCACCCCTGTGGGACGTTCCGCTCCGCAGGGGAACGGGGGGCGCCGGGTCTGGAAATGGCGACGGTTTGAGGTGACGCCTACCTTAAGGTCCGTGTCCTGAAGTTGATGAATGGATTGGGGCGTCCCCTGGGCTCCAACGTCCTGAGCCTTCACCTGAAGGACCCCCTTGGAACCGGACCCCCACCACCCTTATGACCGCACCTGCAAGTCGGCCTCCTCCGGTACAAGCTGAAGGGGACGATCACCGAAAATACGGTGCCTTCGCCGGCGTCTTCACCCCCACGCTCCTGACGATCCTCGGGGTCATCATGTTCCTCCGAGAAGGATGGGTGGTGGGTAACGCCGGGATCCTGGGTGGGCTCCTCATCATCCTCCTGGCCTTCGGGATCACTGCGGCCACCGCCCTGTCCCTGTCCTCCATCACCACCAACATCCGGATTGGAGCTGGAGGGGCGTACTCCATCATCTCCCAGTCCCTGGGGCTGGAGGTTGGGGGCAGCGTAGGGATCCCCCTCTTCCTCTCCCAGGCCCTGGTGGTGGCCCTGTACATCTTCGGCTTCCGGGAGGGGTGGCTCT
>PWWP01000034.1 GCA_003562075.1 Gemmatimonadota bacterium | reverse complement strand
TTGGGGCTCAACCATGAACAGCAGCACCAGGAACTCCTTCTCACGGACATCAAGCACGTCTTCTCGGTCAATCCCCTTCGGCCGTCATACAAGGAAGTGACCGGGTGGGGAAAGTCGGGAAGCGGGTCGGAGATCGGTGGCGGGCCTTCGCACCCGGTGTCACCTGCAGACCCTGGGCCGAGGCGCTGGGTCGAATTCTCGGGTGGAATTCAACGGATCGGCCATGAAGGCACTGGCTTTGCGTATGATAACGAAGGGCCCTCCCACCGGGTTTTCCTGGAGCCATACGCCTTGGCAAATCGCCTGGTGACCTGTGGCGACTACCTGGAATTCATGGCCGATGGAGGATACACTCGCCCCGAGCTCTGGCTATCGGAAGGCTGGGCAATGGTAAAGGAACGGGAGTGGTCTGAACCGTTCTACTGGGAGGAACGGGATGGGGAGTGGTGGCTTTTCACCCTCCAGGGAATGAAAGCTGTGGATCGCTCCGAACCGGTGTGCCACCTGACCTACTTCGAGGCCGACGCCTATGCTCGCTGGGCTGGGGCCAGGCTGCCCACCGAGTTCGAGTGGGAGGCGGCAGCCCGACCGTACTCCATCCAGGGAAACACGCTGGAGGCCGGAGAGATCCAGCCCCGACCCCTCCACGGGTACGTAGGTGACTCGGATGAAGGAGGCCGGCAGGTGGAGCAGCTCTTCGGCGACGTCTGGGAATGGACGGGAAGCCACTACTCTCCCTATCCTGGCTTCCGGCCAGCCGAGGGCGCAGTGGGGGAGTACAATGGGAAGTTCATGGCGAACCAGTTCGTCCTGCGGGGCGGAAGCTGCGTGACCTCGGCCTCCCACCTCCGGTCCACCTACCGGAACTTCTTCCCGGCGGATACGGCGTGGCAGTTTTCAGGGGTTCGACTGGCCCGAGACCTGCTGGGCTGAGTGAGGGATGGGAGCATTCCTGGATCGGGAAGACCACGAGAATCAAGGCGGGGGGCGCAGATGGGGAGGGATGAAGTGGTGAGGGAGTTGGATCCGGACTGGACGGAGGGAACGGAATCACCAGAAAGGATTCGAGAAGAGGTGTCTCAGGCGCTCCGGCAGGATCCGCCCAGGATCCCCTCTCGGTTCTTCTATGACGAGCGGGGGGCTCGCCTCTTCGAAGAGATTACCGCCCTGGAGGAGTACTACCTGACGGATGCCGAGGTGGAGATTCTCCGGACCCGGACGCAGGAGGTGGCCGACACCGTTGGCGTGGGAGCCCGGATCGTGGAGTATGGAAGTGGAAGTGGCGAGAAGACCTGGATACTCCTGGATGGGCTCCATCGCCCTGCGGCCTATATCCCCATCGATGTGGCCCGGGCGCAGTTGGTCGAGCACAGCGCCCAGGTTCGGGAACGGTTCCCGAAGCTTCAGGTTATCCCCATTGCGGGAGACTACACCCGGTTGACTCAGCTTCCGCGTGCAGCCGGTTCCTCGGGTGCGGCCTTGGCGTTTTTTCCTGGCTCCACCGTAGGAAACCTGGAGCCCGGCGCGGCCGTGAGCTTCCTGGCGACTGTGGCTCAACAGACCGGGGTCGGGGCCTACCTGCTCATCGGGGTGGATCTGGCGAAGGACCCCACTGTACTGGAGCGGGCCTATAATGACGCCAAGGGGGTCACTGCCCAGTTCAACCTGAACATCCTGTCACATCTGAATCGACGGATCGGCTCCAACTTCCAGGTGGACGGATTTCGACACCGGGCGATCTGGAATGAAGAGCGCTCCCGGATCGAGATGCACCTGGTGTCCCTCAAGCATCAGACCATCCAACTGGGACCGGTCGGCACAGGGGTGGAGCCCCTGGTGCTCACGCCCGATGAGTCGGTGGTGACGGAGCATTCCTACAAATACGAGGTCGCCGACTTTCAAGATCTGGCTCGGGAAGCCGGCTACATTCCCGTGAGCCACTGGACCGACTCTCGTGACTTCTTCAGCGTCCACCTCCTGGAGGTGGATTCGTCCAACCTCAATGGACGGGACGGCGGATGATGCTCGGTGGTCTACAGGGGGTGGTCCTCTCGCTGGTTCTGGGAGCGGTGGTTGCGGTCGACCAACCGGCCAACGATCGGGCCAATGATCTGGAGTTGAGGGTGACGAACCTGGTGCCCCACTTCCTTTCATTTCATGAGGAGACGGTTGCCTGGGAGGAAATGCTTCGTGAGAAGCGGGCCGCGGCGGAGGAAGAAGGAGATCGCGTTGAGGAGCTTTCCCCGGAGGCGCTGGCTCGGGAGCGCCGGAGCCTGTGGGATGACCACCTGGGGGATCTGGCGCCCCTTCTCCGTCGAGGGGGCCAGGGGCGATGGGAGCCTCGGGGGTTGGAGGAGGCCTGGACTCGGTACTCCAGGGAGATGAGTCGACTCCAGCAGGCGGCTTCGCAGGGCCTGGCCACCGATCCGGCGCCGATCCTCCACGAGGTAGGGGCGGCCCTTCGCCTGGATCAGCCCCTTTCCGTGGAGTTGATCCTCTATGTGGGAACCTTCCAGGAGTCTCCTGCCTTCCGCTTGGATGGAGGGGAGTACGCCATCCTCCTGCCCATGGAGGAGGATCCGGCCCCCCTGACGCCGGTTCTCTCCGATCTCTTCACCCGGGCGGTCCACGCCCGGCTCTCAGGCCGTCCTTCCGAAGGCCGACTTTCGGTGGCGCAACACCTCTTCCTTCGGGGATTGGCCCTTCGGGTTCATGAAGCCATCCGTCCCGGACGATCGGCCGAGGAGTATCTGCTGCGTCCCCGGAGCTGGCTCCTCTCGGCGGAGCAACGGGACGGCGCCGTCCTGGATCGCTACCGTGGGGCTCTGACAGAGCGGGAGCCCGAGACGGTGGCCCCTCTCCTGGAGGGAGAATTCGATTACGCCGCCTGGCGCGTCTCGGGGCTCCTTCTCATGGATGGCTGGACGCTGGAGCGGCTGGCCCGGGTACCTGAGGGTGAGGTGGACGGCCTGGTGTCCGGGATCCTGGGCATGAATTAGCGGAGGCGTGTTCACCTGACGGCCCTCTCCCCATAGCTTCTCCGGCAAGTGGAAGACATCCTGGACGCAGTTGACACCCCACCGCACGGGCCGCCGCCATGTTCCTGAACACCGTCATTTCCTCCCTCGCCTTCGTTCTCCAGACCGCAGATCCGTCCTCTCAGGCCGGCTCCACCGGCGCGGACGGGGGGAGCGGCGCACCTGATCTCCATCCCCTCCTCCGGCCCCTGGAGGACTGGGTCCTGGCCAATCCCGGGATGGCTGGGATCGTGGTGGCCCTTGGGGTTCTGATCGTAGGAGAGATCCTTCACCGGATCTTCCGGCACTACGTCCTTCGTTTCGTGGAGTACGTGGCCGAACACAGTCCTGTGGACTGGGATCAGGCCTTCTTCGAGGCCCGCCTCCCACAGCGCCTGGCGTGGGGTGTTCCCCTCCTGGTCTGGTACTCGGGGATCGTCCTGGTCCCGGGACTGCCCGGGGACTGGGAGACGGTGATTCGGCGGGTGCTCCTGGCCTCCATGGTGGTGGTGGTGGTCCGAGGCGGTGACGCCCTTCTGAATGGGGTGAACCTCATATACCAGGGCCTGCCCCGGGCCAGGGAGCGCCCCATCAAGGGGTTCCTGCAGGTGGCCAACGTGGTGATCCATCTGGCCGGGCTCATCCTCGTGGTCTCCATCGTCATGGACCGGTCGCCCGTCATCTTCCTCAGCGGTCTGGGGGCCATGACTGCGGTCATCCTCCTGGTCTTCCGGGACACCCTCCTCTCGCTGGTGGCCGGGATCCAGATCACCACCAATGACCTGATTCGGGTGGGCGACTGGATCGAGATGCCTCAATTCCAGGCCGACGGCGACGTGGTGGACATTGCCCTGAATTCGGTGACGGTCCAGAACTGGGACAGGACCCTCACCGTGATCCCCACCCACAAGTTCCTGGAGCACTCCTTCCGGAACTGGCGGGGGATGGTGGCGTCCGGCGGCCGGCGGATCATGCGCTCCTTTCACCTCGACCTGAACAGCGTCCGTTTTCTGGACCAGGACGAGGTGGATGAATTCCAGGGATGGGAGCTCCTGAAGGAGTACGTGACCAGGAAGCGGGCCGAGGTGGAGGAACACAACCGGATTCATCAGGCCAATGGGGACGTCCGGGTCCCTCACCATCGCCGGCTCACCAATCTGGGGATGTTGAGGGCGTACCTCTCGGCCTACCTCCAGAGCCACCCGGATCTTCGGCACGACATGATCCTCATGGTCCGCCAGCTGGAGCCGGAGCCGGAGGGGATTCCCATGCAGATCTACGCCTTCACCGCAGACACGGCGTGGCCTGTGTTCGAAGGGGTCCAGGCCGACATCTTCGACCACATCCTGGCCATCGTCCCCCGTTTCGGCCTCCGGATCTACCAGAAACCCTCAGGGAGTGACCTCCGCTGGGCCCTGGGTGGGGAGAAGGGAAGGACGGTTCAGCCCGTTCGTGAACCGGACACAGCCCTCCCCGGAGCCGCCGCCAGGGAGTGAATCCCCGGGGCGAACCCTCAGGGTGGGGCCGGGGTTGACTCCTTTCCTCAGGATTCCTGGAAGAGGTGCACGTCCCGTTGGGGGTATGGAATGTTGCAGCCGGCAGCTTCCAGCTCTTCCTTCAGCGCCCGATTCAGGTGCCACCGCAGAGGCCAGTAGTCGGTGGCCTTGCACCACGGCCGGACCACGAAGTCCACTGAGCTGTCCCCCAGTTCATGAACGGCCACCGTAGGCCCGGGCTCGTCCAGGACCCGCTCATCGGAGTGGAGGACGTTCAGGATCGTGTCCTGGGCCACCTGAAGGTCATCGTCATATCCCACCCCCATGACCAGGTCGATCCGGCGGGTCTCGTTGGCGGAGAAATTCTTCAGGGTCTGTCCGTAGACCTGGGAGTTGGGCACCACCACCTTCACGTTGTCACCGGAGAAGAGGATGGTGGAGAAAATCCCGATCTCCTTCACCGTTCCCGAGACCCCTGCCACCTCAACCCAATTGCCTACGGAGAATGGGCGGAAGATCAGGATCATGACCCCAGCGGCAAAGTTCGACAGTGTGCCCTGCAGCGCCAGCCCCACGGCCAGGCCGGCGGCACCCAGGACGGCGATGAAGGAGGCGGTGGGAATGCCGAAGATCCCGAGTACGGCGATCCCCACGAAGGCCAGGAGGCCCCAGTAGACCAGCGCCGACATGAAGGGGATCAGGATGGGGTCCAGCGAAGATTTTCCCAGACTGGTCCGCATTCCGGACCGAATTCGCTTGGCAATCCAGGATCCGATGATCAGGACGATGATGGCACCCAGGGCGCTCAAGCCCCATTCGGCTGCCACGTCGGTGATGGACTGGAGGGTACCGGCCAGATCGAAGGATTCGTCCATGAATATACCTGCTGACTAGAAGGCCTTTGAAGAAGTACAGTGCGCCACCGTTGGGAGCCAACGAGCGAGGGGGCTCCCTGCCGCCCCAAACCGAAGGGAGACGGGGGGGGGCGGCCCGGGATCTTCGTTGGAGTTCCTCACCGATGCTGTCGCATCGCTTTCGGACCTCCGCCTGGACCCGGACTCGCAAGACCCCGTCGCGGTGGTCCCTGTACTTTTTCAACGGCCTTCAAGGGTTGCGGGAGGACTCGCATGGGTGCCCTGATGCGAGGGATCGACACGGGCGTCAACCCTGCAGTTGAGCCCCGGTTCCGAATCCTACAGCTTTCAAGCAGGATCTATCGGCCGGGAGGGCCGCCCACTTGCGCCATGGTGGAGAATTGGGCATTTCCCAGCGGATCGACAGCGGATCCACTCCCTGATTTCAACCAGTCGAATGAGTCCGACCCGGCGTGCCGGGCGGCAGGAGGAACGTCTTTTGAGGAAGGTCGGCGTGTACGGTTGGGGAGTTGTGGCTCCCCGGTCCCCGGATATCGACGCATTCGCCCGCAACCTGGAGTCCGCGGAAAGCTGGCTTTCCCCCTTCGACGGCTTCGGACCGGACCCCTTTCTGGTGGGGATGCCCGAGTTTGATTTTGAGCGCTATCGGGAGTGGATCGAGGAGCGGTTCCCGCCCAACCGGTTCCCACAGCTGACCTCCAAGATGGATCCCACGACCCTCTACGCTATTGGGGCCTTCATACAGTCACTGGGTCAGAACCCCGGTTTGGAGGAGGTCCTGGCCGATCTGGGGACGGAGGCCCACGTCTACGTTGGCACCGGACTGAGCGCTCTCCCCACCCTGAATCAGGCCTCCCTGGAGTTGGCTCGAGCCCAACGGGCCTGGAATCGATTCTGGGCCCAGCCCGAGCGGTGCGAGCCTCTTCGGGCCTACCTGGACGACCCGGAAACGGCTCTCCGAACTCTGGACCAGGAACCGCCTCCCGACCCACACCAGGTGGAGGACGAGCTGGATCGGGCCGAGGCGATCCATGAGTGGAACGCTTTCTGGGCCCCCCGGTCCGAGGAGTTGGCCCAGTACGTGGCCGAGCTGCAGGAGGTGGAGGCGATCTCCGTTTCGGGAAGTGTGGAGAGTTCCAAGCTGAAGGTCATCCGACAGAAGGAGCGGGCCAGGAGCCGTCTGCAGAAACGTTGGGGGGCACCGCCTCCACCGTGGACCCAGGTGACGACCAACGTGCTCTGGAACATCCCCAATACCCCTGCGTCTCAGATCTCCATGATGGGCCGGATCACGGGGCTGGCCTTCGCGCCTGTGGCGGCCTGCAGCACCTTCGGTGTCTGCCTGAAGTTGGGAATGGACGCCATCCAGCGAGGGGAGGCCCGGGCCGTCGTCATCGGTGCCACGGATCCACCGCCTCATCCCCTGACCGTAGGCGCCTTCTATCGGGGCCGGGTCCTCTCCGCCGATGGTGCCGTCTCCAAACCCCTGACCGGAATGCGGGGCACCCACGTCTCCGGCGGATCGGTCATCTGGGTTCTGGGGGAGCGGGAATTCATGGAAGAGAAGGGCTTCCAACCCCTGGGGATGGAGCCCCGGGCCGTAGGGGTTTCTTCGGACGCGGACCACATCATCACGCCGTCCCGAGAAGGACCCACCACTGCCATCCACCAGGGTCTGTCCAAAGGTGGGGTGACGCCCCAGGAGATCGGGAGTTGGGACCTCCACGCCACGGCCACCCCAGGCGACTACCTGGAGGTGGAGACCCTCCGGGACGTTCTCCCTGGCGACGTGCTGGTCACGGCCCGTAAGGGGACCTTCGGGCATGGGATGAGCGCAGGCGGAGGGTGGGAGCTCACCGCCCAGTACCTGGGTGCGGCCCGAGGTGCCCTCTATCCTACCCCACTGGCTGATGCCGAACTCAATCCCCAGATCGAGGGGATACACGACGCCTTCGTCTTCGACCGAGGCTGTCCTTCACCCGAGTCCCGGGCCATGGGCAAGCTCTCCATGGGCATTGGGGGGGTGAATGCCTGCGTGATCTCCCGGCCCCTCTCGGCACCATAGACCACGCCCCCCGGGGCTCGTCTGGGCCACCGGAGGGCGTGTGCTCTTGTCCTGGCGCTCCCGCTCTCAGCGGATGAAGAGCATGTCGCGATAGGAGGGCATGGGACGGAGGTCGTCGGGAATGACCTTCTCCAGTTGATCCACCACCTCCCGGACCTTGGTCATGGCTGGAATGATGTTCTCCCGCATGTGGACGGCCTTGGAGGGAACCGTGTCGCCGCCCAACTCGGCGTTCTGCTCCGTCAGGGTGGTCAGGGCCACCTCCAGCTCATCCACCAGTTTGGCCACCCGGGTCGTGGTTCGGGTCACGCCCTCGGACCGGATCCCCGTGGTCTTGGCACGGGCCAACCCCTCCTGAAGCTCGTTCAGGTAACGGATTGCGGCCGGGAGCATCTGGGTCGAGGCGATCTCCGCCGAGGTCTCGCCTTCGATGTTGATGGTGTGGAAGTACTGGCCGAGGGCGATCTCGTAGCGTGACTCAAGCTCCCGGCGCGAGAGGACGCCGTAGGACTCGAAGAGCTCGGCGTTCTTGTCCTTCACCAGGTAGGGAAGAGCGTCCAGCGTCGAGGGAAGGTTGAGGAGCCCGCGTTCGGCAGCCTCCTCCTCCCATGCCTCCGAGTAGCCGTCGCCATTGAAGATGATCCGGCGGATCCCCGGTACCACGTCGGCCAGCACCTTCCGGAGGGCAGCCGGGAGCTCCGGCTCCTCCTCCATGGCAGTCTCCAGCTTGGTCCGGAGCCGGTCGATGGCCTGGGCCATGATGGTGTTCAGGACAGTGGCCGAGAATGAGATGCTCTGAGAGGCGCCCAGGGCCCGAAACTCGAACTTGTTCCCGGTGAAGGCGAAGGGGCTGGTCCGGTTCCGGTCTCCGGCGTGTTTCGGGAAGTCGGGAAGTGCCTTCACGCCCAAACCCATGAAGCCCCCCTGCTTCGAGCTCTCGGCCCGACCCACATCGGCAATCTGTTCGTAGATGTCGGTGAGCTGATCGCCCAGGAAGACGGAGATGATGGCCGGAGGCGCCTCATTGGCGCCCAGGCGATGGTCGTTACCGGCAAAGGCCACGGCGGCTCGAAGGAGGTCCTGGTGCTCTTCCACCGCCATGAGAGCGGCGGTGCAGAAGAAGAGGAAGAGCATGTTCTTGTGTGGCGTCTCTCCAGGTTCCAGCAGGTTGGTCCGTTCCGTGGCCAGGGACCAGTTCAGGTGCTTCCCACTCCCGTTCACGCCGGCGAAGGGCTTCTCGTGGAGGAGGCAGATGAGGCCGAAGCGTCGGGCCACTCGGCGAAGGGTGGACATCATGAGCTGCTGATGGTCGGCAGCCGTGTTGGCTTCTTCGTAGGTGTAGGCCATCTCGAACTGTCCTGGCGCCACCTCGTTGTGCCGGGTCTTCACCGGGATGCCCAGCCTGTAGAGTTCCGTTTCAACGGCCTGCATATACTCCAGGACCCGATCGGGGATGGCCCCGAAATAGTGATCCTCCAACTCCTGTCCTTTGGGGGGTTGGGCGCCGAAAAGGGTTCGGCCCGAGGTCAGGAGGTCCGGCCGACGGTAGTAGAACTCCTGGTCCACCAGGAAGAACTCCTGTTCCGGTCCCAGGGTGGGTCGGACCCGGGTCGGCTCGGTGCCGAAGAGCTTCAGGGCCTTTTGAGTCTGGAGTTCCAGGGCGTCGATGGAGCGGAGCAGCGGAATCTTCTGGTCCAGGGCATCTCCAGCCCAGGACGAGTAGGCCGTGGGAATGCAGAGGGTCGCCCCGCCGGGGCCGTCGATGATGAAGGCGGGTGAGGTGGGATCCCAGGCCGTGTACCCCCGGGCCTCGAAGGTAGTCCGGAGTCCACCGGAGGGGAGGGAGGATGCATCCGGCTCGCCCTGGATCAGCTCCTGTCCCGAGAACTCGGTGATGGCTTGTCCCGGCTCGGTGGGGACGACGAAGGAGTCGTGCTTCTCAGCGGTGGAGCCGGTGAGGGGCTGGAACCAGTGGCTGAAGTGGGAGGCCCCCCGTTCCGTGGCCCACTCCTTCATGGCCACGGCCACTGCATCGGCCACCGAGAGGTCCAGATTGGATCCCTCCTGGAGCGTCTGCAAGAGCCGTTCGTGGATGTCCTTGGGGAGGCGGGCCTTCATCTCGGCAGGACCGAAGGTGTTCTCGCCGAAGACGTCTTCAACGCTGGGCCAGTCCTGTCGACCGTTGGGCCGGGTGGCCGGCCATGTCTTGGCTGCAACAAGGGCATCGAATCGAGGGGTGGTGACCGGGCGCATCCGTCCTCCTGAAGGCTCTGAGCTCGTGTTCGGCTCGTTGGATCTCGGGTTCAACCGCCAGTAGACCGGGCCGTCCAGATGGTCCGGGCCAAGCGGTACGCATTGAGTATAGAGGGCTGTGGGTAGGGGGTGTAGGGGGGAAAGGTAGTAATAAAAGAATATTTAGATTAGCTTAAATAGACTTATGTAATTATCTGTCGTGACCTCTTGTCCGTAGCCGTGGCCACCAGGCCATGATCTGACGGCATGGGGAGATTTCCTGGGGATCGGTGAAGGGGAGAGACGCATGGAGGGACTGAAGAACCAGGAGTTGGCTGGGTTGGATGAGGCCCTGACCGACCAGGAGCCAGGATGGATTCTGGTACAGGGACCCATAGGATCGGGGAAGAGCACCGTCCTGGCGCAACGGGTCCGAGAAGGGGGTGGGGTCCTCTACCATGCCGCCCCTGGGGCCGACGGGGATCTCCTGGCCGATTTCCGAGAGCTTCTCCTGGCGCGTCTGGGAGAGATCCCGGTTCCGGAAGGACCCGGGTATCTGCCCGATCCGTCGGCTCCGCCGGGGTGGCAGGATCTTCTCCTGGGACTGGTGGACCGGGCTCGCTTCCATGGCCGGCCCTTACTCGTGGTCCTGGACGGGTGGGACAAGCTGCAGGCCGCCCGGAAGCAACTTCCCCGGGAACTGGCCGAGGCCCTGGATCGCGCAGAACGGAGGAAAGCACCCATTCGCTTCGTCCTGACGCTGGATGGGGCGGATCCGTCGTCCCTGACCGGCCTCCCGGATCCTGCCCATACCCTGACGCTGGGGCCACTCTCCCTTCGGGCCGCTGCCAGGCGCCAGGGAGGGCGGAGTCCTGGGGACGCCTTCCATCGGTGGGCGCTCCTGGGGGCCTACCCGGTCCAGTTCCCCCTCTCGGACCCGGGAGCCACCTGGGAAGGAGCCGTCATCCGCCGGGTCCTGGAACCGACTGGAGATCTCCACGACCTCCCCCTTCGCCAGCTCCGGGAGGGTTTCCAGCGTCCGGGCCGATACCTCTCCATCCTGCGAGCCTTGGCTCGGGGGCCCCTGGACTGGTCCCAACTGCGGGAAGGAGCCCGGGCCGTGGAGTCTGGAGGTCAGATGGCGCCCTACCTGAACCGGCTGGAGGAGATGGGATTGGTGGTGACGCGACGACCTCTGGGGGCCCCGTCGGATGCCCGGAATCGACGGTACCGACTGGCTGATCCCTTTCTCGGGTTCTGGTTCGAGCTGGTGCTTCCCCTTCGGAGCTTGCTCCTCACGGAAGACCCTGCGGAACTCTGGGCCAACCGGATCCGGCCCGGAATCCGGGATCACCTGCGTCGATGGCTTCCGGTGGCGGTGGAGGAGTGGTTTCGAGATCATGCTCAGGAACGATTTCCTGCCGCATCCCGGCAGGTAGGCGGTGTGTGGGCTGGGGAGGCCGAGTTCCAGGTGGTGAGTTGGTTGACCAACGGACAGATCTGCTACGTAGGGACTCGGTGGGAGGTAGAGCCTTCCGGGGCCGAGTTCTATGACGACCTGAAGGAGCGGATGTTACGAACCCGCTACGGCATCGGTCGGGAGGCCCGGACCCCGGTCCTGGTCCTTCCCGGAGGGATGACGGAAGAGTTGAGGCGGAGGGTCGCGGCGGATCCTCTTGCTACGGTTCTGGGGCTGGAGGAGCTTATGGGCAGCTCGAGTCAGGGGCCTGAGCCTGGCTCCCGGTTCGTGTCATGAGGCGGCCAGGAGAGCCCGGGAGCCGATCAGATGCCAGGGAGGAGGGACGGGTGGACGAGAAGGGAGGGGAGACGGGAATGCAGAACCAGGGATGGGCCGTGGTGACTGGGGCCTCCAGTGGGATCGGGTGGGAGCTTGCCCGGAACCTGGCAGCGGAAGGGTGGGATCTGGTCATCACCGCACGTCGTCAGGATGCCCTGGAGGCCTTGGCACGAGAGGCCCGGGAACGGTGGGGTCGGGAGGTCCATGTCGTGCCGGCAGACCTGGCCGGCCGCCCGGGTGTGGAGCATCTCCTGGAGGCCCTGGAGCGCCTGGAACTGGAGCCGGACATCCTGGTGAACAACGCCGGTTTCGGCGACTACGGATCCTTCGAGGAGGCTGAGCTGGACCGGGTCCTGCAGATGATCGAACTGAATGTCAGCAGCCTGACCCACCTGACTCGAGTCCTCCTCCCCGGGATGCTGGAGCGAGGAAGGGGGAGGATCCTGAACGTGGCGTCCACGGCAGCCTTCCAGCCCGGGCCCCTCATGGCGGTGTACTACGCCACCAAGTCCTATGTCCTCTCATTCTCGGAGGCGCTGCGGGAGGAAGCACGGGGAACAGGGGTGACCATCACCACCCTCTGCCCCGGGCCCACGACCTCCGAGTTCCATGCCGAAGCCGGGATGATGGCGTCGCCCCTGGTTCAGCGGTTTCCCATGCCAGGAAGCCGGCAGGTGGCCGAGTACGGTGTCCGTGCCCTCATGAAGGGGAAGGGGGTCGCGGTCTATGGGGTCCTGAATCGCCTCCACGTCTTCGGGCTCCGGTTTCTTCCCCGGTCTTTGGTCCTCCGCCTCGTTCGGAGGGTCCAGGAGATCCGCAGCTGATTTTCCGGCCGGTCTTTCCTTGTCCGGCTCTCCCCATCGCCTGGCCTTCCTCCCAGGGCATCCTCTCATACGGAGGTGGGAACCGGAGGCCGGGAAGGGCGCAGGAGGTCGATCTCAGCCGTCGAAGTCGGCCAGCACCTCCAGGACCCGGTCCAGATCCTCCGGCGTGTGGTCGGCGTTGATCTGCGTCCGGATCTCCTCATCGCCCCTGGGGACGACGGGGAAGGTGAGCCCGGTCACCAGGATCCCGTGCTGGAAGAGATGCTCCACCAGAGCTCGGGTCCGGGCTGTGTCCCGAATCATGAGGGGCACGACCGGATGCTCACCGGGGATGGTCTCGATCCCGATTCGGTCCAGTCCTTCTTCGAAGCGGGTCGTCAGGGCCCGGAGCCGATCCAGGCGCTCCTGGCCCTGGGGGGAATCCACCAGGTCCACGGCGGCCTGGCAGGCGCTGGCCTCGGCTGGGGTGATGGGGTTGGAGTAGATGTAGGTGGGTGCGCTCTCTCGGAGGAACCGGATGAGCCGGGAGTCTCCCACCACGTAGCCCCCGTTGACGCCGAAGGCCTTTCCAAGGGTCCCGATGAGGACGTCCACCGGTGGGCTCTCCGTGTACTCCTCCACGCCTCGACCTCGGGGGCCGAAGGCTCCCACACCGTGGGAGTCGTCCACCACGACCACCACGTTCTCCGGGTATCGGTGATCGTGCTTCCGGGCCAGGGCCATGATCTCGTCCAGGGGGGCGTGGTCCCCTCGCATGGAAAAGATGCCGTCGGTGACCACCACGGCCCTGTGGGCCTTCCCCTCATTCTCCTGCAGTGCCTGGTCCAGGGTCTCCAGGTCCAGGTGGGGGTAGACCACCTTTCCCGCCGGCCGGGAGAGTCGAATGGCGTTGATGATGCAGTTGTGGTTCAGCTCATCACTGATGACGACGGTATCAGCGCTGATGAGGGGGGCCAAGGTCCCCAGGACGGCAGCGTAGGCCGAAGAGAAGATCATCCCTTCTTCCCGGTCGTGGAACTGGGCGAGTCTCTGCTCCAATTCCCGGTGGGCGGCGTAGGAACCGCTGATGAACCGGACAGCTCCTGGGCCCACCCCGTAGCTGCGCGTGGCCTCCTCTTCCGCCTGAGTAATCTGCTCCACCAGGGAGAGACCAAGGTAGGAATTGGAGTTGAGACGCAGGAACTCCCGGTCGCCGTGGCCTTCCAGATGAAAACGGGGACCTCGGTCTCCTCGAGGGGGGATGACTGCGGTCACGATCAATTCTTCACCCTTGGCGGTCCCTTCGTCCTCCAGTTTGGCGACGTGGTTTGCGAGGGCGTCCAGCAAGCGGTCCTGGGGCATGGGTTGGGGTCTCAGGTAGAAGGGTCTGTGATGTCGAGTATGAAGGGGTCGTCGTCAGCCGGAGGGGACATCGACCGTGTGGGGGTGGCCCAGGTGGGCCAGCATGTCGTCCACCATCTCGTCCAGGCCGTAGGCCGGTGCCCAGTCCCACTCCTCCCGGGCAGCCGAATCATCCAGTCGGCGGGGCCAGGAGTCGGCGATGGCCTGCCGGACCGGATCCGGGTCGTAGGTCACCGCAAAACCGGGGATCCGAGCCTGCAGGGCCTGGGCCAGCTGAGCTGGCGTGAGCTGCATGGCCGTAATATTGAAGGCGTTCCGATGCCGGAGGCGTGTCGGATCTGCCTCCATGAGCTCCATGGCGGCCCGGACGGCATCCGGCATGTACATCATGTCCAGTTGGGTCTCCGGCGCCAGGAAGCAGGAGTACGAGCCGTTCTCCAGGGCGGCGTGGAAGATCTCCACGGCGTAGTCGGTGGTGCCACCACCAGGTGGCGCACTGTAGGAGATGAGACCCGGATACCTGAGTCCCCGGGTGTCCACCCCGAACCGGTGATGGTAGTAGTCGCAGAGGAGTTCGCCAGCCACCTTCGTCACCCCGTACATGGTATTGGGGCGCTGGATCGTGTCCTGGGGCGTCGGGTCCGGCGGAGTTCCAGGGCCGAAGGCGGCGATGGACGACGGGGTGAATACTGCGTATCCGTTGGTTCGGGCTGCCTCCAGGACCTGGACCAGCCCCCCCATGTTCACGGCATAGGCTTTCTCGGGATGTGCTTCCCCGACAGCAGAGAGAATGGCGGCCAGGTGGAAGACCACGTCGGGCCCGAAGCTCCCGGTGACCCGGGTCATGGCATCTCCGTCCGTACAGTCGAGGCGCTGGAAGGGCCCCCCTGCCACCACAGGATGGTCAGCGTCAGGTTCCCGGAGATCGGTGGCAAGGATCCGGTCTGAGCCCAACTCAGCCCTCAGGGCCTGAACCAGTTCGGTACCGATCTGGCCGGCGGCGCCGGTGACCAGCGCTCGTCGCATCTCAACTCCCTTTCATGTGTCGGTGGTTTTGCATAGGTCGATGTTCTTGCATGGCCTGGTCGCCTGCCGGAAGGCCTCTGATGGTCCAACGTACGGCCGGGCCGCAGTCCATTGGACTGTGGGCCCGAACGGCCTGCAGCCGGTCTGGGATCCCTATCCGCTTCCGTCCGCTGCGGCCCTCCGCCCTTCCTCCTACAGCCCTCGTAATGTAGGACCGGGGTCTGGACCCGTCGAGTTGCGGTCTCTCTCCGTCAGGCGTTCTCCAGCCTTCCATCCGGGCTGCCGGATCGAGGCAGGGGCCGGAGCGCCCAAGCCAGGGCCAAGTTGATCGGAAGGGCCACGCTCACCACTTCGCCATTGCCCTGGGTCACCCATGGACTCAGTTGGAGGAGGACGCCCAGGATGGAGCCGCCTGCCACGAGGATCGCCAACCAGCCGGCCACACGCCGAGGGTGGCCCTCCCACCACGGCTGTCGGAGGGCCGAAAGGACTAGGAAGAGGGCCAAGGGAAAGGCCAGCGGGCTGGCGTAGAGGATATTCACGTTCCGCTGGATGAAGACATGGTCCGTCAACCAGGAGGCCAGGAGGATGAGCCCCAGGGCGCCGGCGAAGAGGCTCCAGGCCCCGCCCAGCAGGGCCAGGCCCCAGCGTTGTCGCCTGCTCCCGGATGGCAGCCTGGTCCCGGCAAGGAGGATGATCCCTGCACCCATCCCGCCCAGGAGGACCCAGAGGATGGAGTAGCCGGGAGGGGTCTCCGGCGGTGCCTCGCGGGTCCCTTCCACCACGGTCTGCCGGGGGCCCAGGAGGGGCTGGGAGGTCCCATCGGGCCCCTCGAGCTGGAAGGTCTCCAGCGACTCCAGGAGTTCCATGGGCAGGAACATGGCTTCCCATTCGGTCCTGGGGAGGTCACCCCGGGTACCCAGGAGGAAGGAGAGTCCCTGGTCCACCCACCCGGTGACCTGGACCAGCCGGCGGGTATACCAACGGTAGCTGCGTCCCGAATCCACATCGTAGAAGGCGTCCCGGATGGCGCCGTCAAGCACCCCGTCCAGGGCGTCCCGGACTCGGGTGGAGCAGTTGTCCCGGAAATAATCGTAGATGTAGGGTCGATTCTCCGGGAGGTAGTTCCAGCGCACGAACTCATCCAGCGACCGGGCCTGTTCCGGCGTGAGGTGGACTTCGTTGGAGTAGACTGTGCGCCCGGCCTGCTGGTAGGCCTGGAGGAAGGGAAGGGGAGGGGCCGGACCCATGGTGTACCGCATGGTTCCCCGGAGGAAGCGGGGGATGAAATCCACGTCCTCGAAGTTGAAGAGCCCCCAGTTCCAGACCAGCTCTTCACCCGTCGTCCGATTCCGGATCAGGAGGGCGTTGTGGCCGAAGAGCTCCCACACCTCTTCCCCCTGGTCCATGGTGAGGAGGAAGACCTGGATCTCGCCTCCATCCTGGACAGCCTGGCTCCTCCCCAGCTCCGCTTCCGACACGGTCTCGGGGCCAGCACCCCATGCCGTGCCCGGCAGGAGGAGGAAAATGAGGAGCAGTCTGGCCATGGATGAACCCCAGGGGATGAGAATGGGTGTCCGCCGCATCGAGGTTGGTTCCACCCGGCTCGCAACGACCCCGAGCCCGGGCAAATGGATTCCCATGCTCGTTTCGGATCCGGGGCCCGTCAACCCACCGGGACCCCTGGATGCCGGCTCGGGGGCACGGGCCATTGAGCCAAGGGTAGGGAGTAGCCACCTTGTAAGGCTCCGGGTGTGCTTGGCCACGAATCAGCGAGCAGTCGAGCCCCGACGGAGCCGGGGTAGGGGTGGAGAAGCCCCGGACATCGGGCTCGGCGGACCCGTGCCGACGACCGGACGGGGTGGGCAACTCGACGGCGTCACCGACCCGACGGACCCCACCTGTAACAGAGACTTCCATTGGAGGGACCCGTGAAACGGGCCATCATCGCCATCCTGGCCGCCCTGGGCGGTCTCGTGATCCTGGGCATCCTCTTCATCTTTGCCATGAGCTGGGCACTTCTCAGCCCCACGCCCCTCCCCAGCCAGGTGGTTCTGGAGATCGACCTGGACGAGGGGCTCCTGGAGGCGCCTCCCCACGACCCCCTGGCCCTGGCGCTGGAGCGCCGTCGCCTTCAGACCCGCCAGGTAGTGGAAGGATTGGAGCGAGCCGCAGGGGACCAGCGCGTGGTAGGGCTCCTGGTCCGAGGGAGTAGTGCGCCGGGAGGATGGGGCACGGTGGCGGAGCTCCGAGAGGCGGTGGAGAGGTTCCGGGCCAGTGGCAAGCCGACCCTCCTCTTCGGTGAGACCTTCGGCGAGATGAGCTCAGGACAGGGGATCTACTACCTGGCCAGCGCCTTCGACGAGGTCATGATCCAGCCCTCGGGTGATGTGGGCCTCATGCCCCTGACCCTGGAGATGCCCTTCCTGGGTGGAATGTTGGAAAAGCTGGACGTGGAACCCCGCTTCGATCGCCGCTGGGAATACAAGGACGGAATGGAGCCCTTTCGGACCGATGGATTCAGTGACCCGGTCCGGGAATCCAGTCGTGAACTCCTGGAGTCGGTTTTGAACACCCTGGTGGAGGGAGTGGCCGATGGTCGGAGCCTCAGCCCCGATTCGGTCCGGAGCCTGGTGGCCCAGGGGCCGTTCATGGCCCGAGAAGCAGAGGCGGCCGGACTGGTGGATCATCTGGGCTACCTGGACGACGCCCGGGATCTCATGGCGGCATCGGCCGGGGAGGATTCGGAACGTCTCTCCATGCTCCGCTACGTGGAGCGGGATGGCCGGGCATGGAACCGGGGACCTCGGGTGGCGCTCATCTACGGATCGGGGGGCATCATGCGGGGACGATCCCAGTACGACCCCCTCAGCGGGGGCAGCTCCTTCGGTGCCACCACTGTGGCCGGACACATCCGGCAAGCGGTGGAGGACGACCGGGTCCAGGCCATCCTCTTCCGGGTGGACTCCCCTGGCGGCTCGTACGTGGCCTCCGACGTGGTCCGTGCTGAACTGGCCCGGGCCCGGGAGGCGGGGAAGCCTGTGGTCATCTCAATGGGGAATGTGGCGGCATCTGGGGGTTACCTGGTGTCGGTGGACTCTGACCGAATCGTGGCCCACCCCACCACCTTCACCGGTTCCATCGGGGTGGTGGCCGGGAAGTTCGTGACCCGGGAGCTATGGTCTCGCTTCGGGATCGAGTGGGAGCGGATCGAGGCTGGGGGTGAGTCCACCCTGTATTCTGCCTTCGACGATTTCTCCGAGGAGGAATGGGAGCGATTCCAGGATTTCCTGGATCGGGTCTATGGTGAGTTCGTGGAACTGGTGGCCCAGGGTCGAGGAATGGATGTCCAAGCCGTGGACGAAGTGGCCCGAGGACGGGTGTGGACCGGAGCCGATGCCCTGGAGCGTGGGCTGGTGGACGAGTTGGGCGGGTTCGCCACAGCCGTCGGGGCGGTCCGGGAAGAACTCGGGCTCGGGGAGGACGACCCCATCCACCTGGCCAGCTACCCTCCGGAGCGGACCCTGGTCCAGCTCATCATGGAGGACGGCTGGAGGGTCGGCCTGGGTCGGACCCTGACCGGTGGCCGGGCTGACGGGGAGCTCCTCCGGGCCCTCCGTCCCTTCCTGGCTCAGGCCGTTGCGGTGGGACTCCTGGGGGATGACGACGGGGCCCTCCGCATGCCGCCCGTGGAGGTGCCGGCCCGGTGACGGCGATTCTGGATGCTCGGGATCTCAGCAAGAGCTATGGAGGTCGGACCCTCTTTGCCGGTGTGAACTTTTCCCTGGCTGACGGAGAAAAGGTAGGAGTCATTGGCCGGAACGGTTCGGGAAAGTCCACCCTCCTGCGCATCGTGGCCGGAGAAGAAGGACCGGACCAGGGGACGCTGGCCTTCCGCCGCGGGGCTCGGGTGGCCGTTCTCTCCCAGTCTCCTGGATTTGATCTTGACCGGAGCGTCTTCGATACGGCGGCGGAGGGGAGTGGCGATGTTCCGGAGCTCCTCCGCCGCTACCACGAGGTGAACGAGGCCCTGGCCAGCCAGCCTTCCCCCGATGAAATGGACTCGCTCCTGGCCCGGCAGGCCCAACTTTCCTCTCGGTTGGACGAAGCCCGGGGGTGGGAGTTGAAGCACCGGGTGGAGAGCGTCCTGACTCGCTTGGGGGTGGAGGAGTGGGAGCGGCCCATCCGGGTCCTTTCCGGTGGAGAGCGGCGGCGTGTGGCCCTTGCCCGGACGCTCCTTTCGGATCCCGACGTCCTCCTCCTGGACGAGCCCACGAACCACCTGGACGCCGACACCATCCTCTGGCTCGAAGAGACCCTCTTCGACTTCCCTGGGGCGGCGTTGGTGGTGACCCACGACCGCTACTTCCTGGATCGGGTCGTGGATCGGATGTTGGAGGTGGCCGATGGTGGGCTCAACAGCTTTGAGGGAGGCTACACCGACTACCTGGAAGAGAAGGCGGCCCGGGAGGAGCGGGCACGGGTGGAGGAGGGAAAGCGGGCCAAGCTTCTGGCCAAGGAGCTGGAGTGGGCGAAGCGGTCCCCTCCGGCTCGAACCGGAAAGCAGAAGGCTCGAAGGGCCCGGGCCAAGGAGATGGCCCAGACTCAGCGCCAGGCCCAGGATGGGCGGACCGGGACCGTGGAGCTCACCGTCCAGGAAGGCCCCCGACTGGGTCGGACGATCCTGGAGCTGGAGGAGGTCTCCAAGCGGTTCGGCCAAGAGGTGATCCTGGAGGGGTTCTCCGACCGCCTCATGGATGGCGAGCGGATTGGGGTGGTGGGCCCCAATGGAACGGGGAAGAGCACCCTTCTGAAGCTGGTGGTGGGAGAGCTGGAACCGGACGAGGGGGAGGTGACGCTGGGGGTGAATACCCGGGTGGGCTACCTGGCCCAGGACCGAGCCATGGACCCGGATCTCTCAGTGGCTCGAACGGTCTCCGACTCGGATTGGGTGGAGCTGGACGGCCGACAGATGCATCTGAGAGCGTATCTTGATCGATTCCTCTTCCCGGCCCATCTCCACGAGCAGAAGGTCTCGTCTCTTTCGGGAGGTGAGCGGACCCGTCTCCTCCTGGCCCGCCTCCTCCTGGAGCGATTCAATCTCCTCGTCCTGGACGAGCCCACCAACGACCTGGATCTGGAAACCCTTCGGATCCTGGAGGATGCCATCGAGTCCTTCCAGGGCTGTGTCCTCCTGGTGACCCATGATCGGTTCCTCCTGGACAAGCTCGCCACCTCCCTTCTGGTCTTCGAAGGAGAGGGGAAGGTTCGTCGCCATCATGGTCGGTGGGACACCTATCTGGCCCGTCGGGAGGAGGAACGGGCCGAAGAGGAGACGAAGAAACGAGCTCGGGAGAAGCAAGAGCGGGAGGCCAAAGCCCAGGCGGCTCGGAGGCAGGCCCAGGCGGCCCGGTCAGGCCAGAAGAAGCTCAGCTTCCGGGAGCAGCAGGAGTTGGCCGGGATGGAGGACCGGATCGCCAAGCTGGAGGGTGAGCGGGACGCCCTTGGGGAGACTCTGGGCGATCCCAGCTTTTACGAGGGCGGGGGAGAGGAAGCCGCCGAAGCGACCCGCCGCCTGCAGGAGGTGGAGGAGGCGCTGGAGCTGCTGTATGAACGATGGATGGAGCTGGAGGAGCGGGCGTGACCTCCACGTGGTCAGGACCTGAACGAAGCACAGAACCATGGATATCATGAGCAATACGACGACAAAGCTGGAAAGCCTTTCCCGGATGGGAGAAGGTGGGATGAAAGTCCTCGTCTATGGACTTTCGGGGGTGGTGTGCCTTCTGGTGGTGGTGCTCATCGCCTCTCCCCAGGTGCTGAGAATCGAGGGATTGAACGTCTCCTACTTGCCGGCCTTCCACGCTCTCCTCAATGGCACCTCCGCCATCCTCCTGGTGGCCGGCTACATTCTGGTTCGACAGAGACGACTCCGGGCCCACCAATGGAGCATGGCTGGCGCCTTCCTCCTCTCCTGCATCTTCCTCCTCTCCTACGTGGTCTATCACTCCCAGTCGGCAGGGGCCACCTTTGGAGGAGAGGGGTGGATCCGGCCGGTCTATTTCTTCATCCTCATCTCCCACATTGCGCTGGCCCCGGTGGTCCTTCCCCTGGCCCTCTTCGCCGTGATCCGGGCCCTCAGGGGAGAGTTGGGTAAACATCGCCGGGTGGCCCGCTGGACCTTTCCCGTCTGGCTGTACGTGACTGTGACCGGGGTCATGGTGTACCTCTTCATGGCGCCGTACTACTGATTAACGGCGGGTGGATCAGGCGGGTGTCATACCGTTCAGGGGCCCGATGGGCTGACCTGGGTCAGTAGCTCCTCGGTCTCCTGGACCTCAGGGTGATCCTGCCCCAGTAGACGGGTTCGGCCCTCCAGAGCCTCCTCCAGAGCTGCCCGGGCCATTCCGGGGCGGTCCCAATCCAGATAGAGCCTACCCAGGTTGTGTCGGACGGTGAGGGCCGCCTGTCCACCGACCCCCAGTGTCGCTTCCATCCCCTCCAGCGCCAGGTGGAAGAGGGCTTCCGCCTCTTCGTAGCGTCCCTGGGCCTGGATTGCCCGGGCCAGATTGTTCCGGGCCACGGCCACGGTACTGTGCTCTTCACCCAGATGGTTGATGTACAGTTGGATGGCCTCCCGGAGGAGGGACTCGGCCACTTCGTGGTTTCCGGCCGACTCGTGGACTCCACCCAGTGAATTCAGGGCGGCTCCTACGGAGGGGTGGTCCGGCCCGTAGAGTTCCTGACGGATGGCCAGGGCTTCCTCATGGACCTCCTGTGCCTCCTCCAGATTGCCGTTCAGGCGAAGGATACTCCCCAGGTTCCCCAGACTGTTGGCCAGGTCGGGGTGAGCCCGGGCCAGTGTGGATCGCCGTACGGCCACCGAGTTTCGGAATGCTTCCTCCGCCGCCTCGTAATCCCCCATCCGCCGATAGGTGACTCCCAGCACGTTGTAGGTGGCGCCCCGGCCGTCGTCGGAGAGCTCCAGCTCATCGCGGATGGCCAGCGACTCCTCCAGGTAGGCAATGGCCCGGCTCGCTTCATTCAGAGCCAGGTGGGTCCGACCCAGATTGGATAGATTGATGGCGAGTGCTTCCCGGGAGCCGCCGTGGTCGCTCCGATGCACGCGAATGGCCTCCTGGAAGTAGTCCCGGGCCGTCTCCCAATCCCCCCGGGCGTGGGCTACCAGCCCCAGGTTGTTCAGCGTGGAGGCCCATGCTGGGCTGCCTTCCCCATCCAGTTCGGCTCGAAGGTCCCGGGCCTCCAGAAGGACAGCCTGGGCCTGTTCCAGCTCTCCCGTTTCCCGCAGGAGGTCCCCCAGGACTGTCAGGCTCAGGGCCAGTTCGTCAGGGTCCAGCTGGTGGGAGGCCAGGAGCTCGGCTTGACGTTCTCGCAGGGGGATGGCCCGATTTCTGAGTCCCAGGGACCGATAGGAATCAGCCATGGTTCCCAGGAGGGTGGCCTGAATGTTCGGTCGCCCGTCAAAGTCGGACTCGACCCGCTCCACGCCCCGCTCCAGGAGGGCTCGAGCCGTCAGTGTGTCACCCCACTGCTCGCCGGGAGCCTCGAACAGCTGTGTGAGGAAGGTCGTGACCTCCTCGGCCCGGTCCGCCTCGAGCTGGACCCGGGCCTGCTCCCGCTGGAGCTGGGCGCTGTAGATACTGATGAGTACCAGGTAGCCTGCACTGGCCACCGCTAGAATCCCCAGGGCCAGGGACCGCCAGGGATGCCGTCGCACGAACTTTCCGGCCCGGTAGGCCAGGCTGTCGGGGCGGGCCGACACCGGGCGACCCTCCAGATAGGCCCGGACATCGTCCTGGAGCGCCTCCACACTGGGATACCGGCGAGCTGGTTCCCGATGCATGGCCCGGAGGGTGATGGTGTCCAGGTCTCCGCGAATCTCTCTCCATTCCCGTTCCCATGGATGGGCAACGGTGCCTGTCCCCTGAAGGGCGAGCTCTTCCGCCTCCTTCAGGCGTCGGCTGGGTGGGGACGGGGCGGTCCCCAGAATGGCCGCCTGGAGATCGGCGATCGAGCTTCCGGTTTCCGCCTCGGGAAAGGGTGTGGAACCGGTGAGGAGCTGATAGAGGAGGTGCCCCAGCTGATAGATGTCGATGGCCGTGGTGGCCCGCTCCCCACGAACCTGTTCCGGCGCTGCGAACTGAGGGGTGTAGAGCCGGATACCGGTCCGGGTTCGGGGGGTCTCGGTTCCCAGTTTCCGGCTGTCCAGGAGCTTGGCGATACCGAAGTCCAGGAGGCGGACCGTCCCGGAGCGGTCGACCAGGATATTGGCCGGTTTCAGATCTCGATGGACGACCAGCCCTTCGTGCGCATAACGGACGGCTTCACAGACCTGCATGAAGAGGGCCAGCCGGCCCTGGATGGAGAGCTCCCTCTCCCGACAGTAGTCGGTGATGGGCTTCCCATCCACGAAGCTCATGACCAGGAAGGGGCGGCCGTCCTCCGTGCTCCCGGCGTCCCGGAAGGGAATGATGTTGGGGTGGTCCAGGGAGGCCAGGATCTCCCGCTCGGCTCGGAAGCGGTCCAGGACGTCGGCGGTGTCGATTCCGCGGCGCAGCACCTTGATGGCCACATCGCCGCCAATCCCGTCGCTCCGACGGGCCAGAAAAAGGGACCCGGATCCGCCCCGGCCCAGTCGACGGAGGATCGTGTAGCCAGGGATCTGGTCTCCGCTGGCCAGCTCCAGCTTGTCCTCCTGCTCCTGGGATACATCCCGGAGGAGCCGGCTGGGGATGGAGTTCAGGTCGTCTTCGAAGCGGGTCAGGTCCTCCCCGAGGAAGGAAAGGAGCCCCTGGAGCTCATGGTAGAGCTCCGGGTCCTCGGCCCGCAGTTCCCGGAGCCGGCGTTCCCTGGCTGCGTCGCCCAACTCCAGGAGCTGACGGAAGACCCGGTCGATGTGCCTCCGCCGGTCCAGTTCATCCCGTTCCATGGCAGGGGTATCTCCGGAGGGAGTGGCTCACAGGGATGCAGGTCATGGGGTGGCGGAGGTCCCTTCCTCGTCGGCTTCGTCTGCCCCGGTGCCGCCCCCAGGGGCCAGATCCCGATACAGATAGGCCCGAGCCCGTTCCCAGTCCCGTTCCACGGTTCGCCGGGAGACATCGAGGGAGTCGGCGATCTCCTGAACCTTCATTCCTCCGAAAACCCGCCGCTCCACCACCTTCTCGAGTCTGGCGTCGATCTTTCCCAGGCGCTCCATGGCCTGGTCCAGGGCGATGAGATCCACTGCACGACTGGGTGTGGCCACCAGGTTCGGGTCCAGGGTGACCTGTCGGTAGTCGCCGCCCCGCTTCTGGGCGTTCCGCTGCCGAGCATGATCGATGAGGAGCTGCCGCATGGCCCGGGATGCGATGGCGAAAAACTGGGAGCGATTCCCACAGGTGGCCGTGCTGCCATCGACCAATTTCAGATACGATTCATGGACCAGGGCCGTGGTGTTCAGGGTGTGCCCGGGGCGTTCCTTTCGGAGGTGGTTGCTGGCGATGCGTTTGAGCTCGTCCAGAACCAGAGGGTAGAGGTGGTTCAGGGCCTGGGCGTCTCCACCTCCCAGGTCAATGAGGAGCTGGGTGATCCTGGAGTGGGACGAAGGTCCGGTCTCGACTGGATCGGTCATGGTTCACATGCGGCTGAGGCTGGGTCCGCTACCGTGAGCAACCCCATGGGCGTGCTCGAGAGAGCTCTACTCGAGAGCTGGGGGTCCGCTGGCTGTGGAAGGGTCCAACCCGAAGCTTCCTCACAGAACAGCTCCTCCATACCCTACGCCTCCGGCCTGGACCTGACAACCATCGGCCCCTTCGCATCAGGGAAATAACCCGACGCCTCCCCCACCGACAGCGGCGAGGGAGGCGTAGAGGAAGCTGGGGCGGAAGGGCTCGAACCTTCAACCTCCTGGTTAACAGCCAGGCGCTCTGCCAGTTGAGCTACACCCCATTGGGGCAGGGAAAGGGGAGGGGACCGACCATCATGCGGAGTCGGTCCCTTTGGATTCCTGTACCCCTGCCATTCGTTGGTATTTGAGAATGGAGATTCTAGGGCAATCCTGCCGGCCGTCAAGTCCTGGAGGCTTCCTCCAGGGAGTCGGGAGTGCCGAGCCCGACCATCTCCAAGAGGATGAGGGCGTTCTTTGACGTGGCGGGACCTGGTCGGAGCTGGTAGTCGAAGTTGAGTCGACGGCGACCCTCGTCATCCTCCAGAACATCCTCCCGGAAGTGGATGTTCACACTCCGAGGCCGGAGGTCCGGTGCATCGGCCAGGGTCAGGTCGTGGGTTGTGACGGCGCCGATGGACCCCGTTTCCAACAGGTGATTCAGAACGATGCGGGCCGCCGTCCTCCGCTCCGCCGTGTTCGTTCCCTGGAGGATTTCGTCCAGGAGGAAGAGGGTAGGCCCTTCCCGAGCCGCATCCACCACGCGCCGGAGGCGTCGCAGTTCAGCCATGAAGAAGGAAACGCCCTCGTTGATGGAATCCTGGACCCGCATGGCCGTCCAGGGCAGGATGGGCCGGGTCTTGAGGTCGGCGGCGGCCACCGGAGCCCCCAGGAGAGCCAGGACCTGATTGGCGCCCAGCGCCCGCAGGAGGGTGGTCTTGCCAGCCATGTTCGAGCCCGTCACCAGGAGGAGCTTTCCGGGTGGCGGGACCTGCACGTCGTTCCCTACGCAGTTGCTGGGAGGAAGCAGGGGATGACCCAGATCCTCTCCCTCCATTCCCACCTGCACGTCCCGATGGAACTGAGGGAAGGCCCACTGGGGATTCTCCCAGGCCATTCCGGCCATTGCGGTCAGGAGCTCCAGCTCCGCCACGGCCAGGATCCACTCTGCCGAAGCCTCTCCATATTCCATCCTCCACCGATCCAGCCGGTGCAGGATGTGGATATCCCAGGCCGAGAGGGCCGCCAGGGGAAAGTGGACCAACCCCGAGTAGCGGATGGCAGCCAGGTCGGAGATCCTTCGGAGGTGCCGCAGAGCTCCTGAGGCTCCTGGCTCTGGAGAGCCGGCGCTTCCGGCGATCCGGGCCAAGGTGGGATCGTCGTTCGGAAGGGCCCGGGCCTGAGCCAGGAGCGCCGACCAGCGGGCCGGATCCCCCTCCCCCCCTTCGGCGGCGGAGAACTGGCGGTGGGCGTTCTCCCGGACGCGACTGTTCAGGAGAAAGGTGGCGGCCACACCCACGATCCAAATGGGCAGAAGGTACCCTGTGAACCAGAGGGCCAACGTGACCAGGTTGAAGAGGGTCAGGCCCCGAGCCAGGAGGATGAGGCGGGGGAGGTGGACGTCCTCAGGGTTTCCGGTTGCCCAATCCACGAAGGCCCGGGTCCTCCCTTCCTCCACTGTCCCTTCCACCTCCCGGCCGGCCAATTCCAACTCAGTCAGGAGATCCGGGTGGTCCCGGAGTGCTTTCACTGCGGATTGCCGAGATTCCAGCTCCTCGTGCCAGGCCGGGAGAGCCGCCTTCGTGGGGGCCCCTGCAGGGGGTTGCCCAGGATGGGGATCTCCCAGGAGCTCCCTGGGCGATCCTGGAGCCGGAGCCAGAGGATCCAGGAGGCTCCGCCGTAGGAGCGCCCGTCCGGGTCCGGTAGCAACCCGACCCAGGAGCTGAGCCAGGGAGCCACGTCCCAGGATGTTCAGGTCCGCTGCACAGGGATGATCGTCGGGGGCCGGTGTGAGGGGGGGGATGGGGGCTCCGTCCCAGTCCCGCTCCATCCGGGCCAGGGATTCCCGGTCCAGGACCGCCCGGAGCTCCCAGCGGCGATGAATCCGTCCCAGTCGTCGATGGCGCCGGATGAGGAAGGCGAAGAGCACGCCACCCACGCCGGCCAGGATGAAAAGGAGGGGCCAGAGATCCCGGGAAGTCGTTTCCAGGAGGAGGAGGGGTCCTACCAGGAGGAGGAATGCGCCGATCCGGAACCGGGAGTTGGTTCGGAGGCGGTCTTCCACGGTTTCTGCACGGGTTGTGGCCGTGGTCTCGCGGTCACGTGTCAGGGACTGTGGATCCCTGGGTGTCTCCGGGGTTTCGGGGGGCATGCGGTGGATGTCAGGGTCGAGGACGAGGGTCGGATCGATGTTGATGGTTCCGATCCGAAGAAGCGGACGGAGGGATTGGCAGCACCTTGCCAAGCGCCGCGGACCCTGGGAAGATCCGTGAAGCCAGGGCCACTAGCAAGGGATCGACTCCTCCAGAATACACGGACAGCCAGGCATGAGTCTCAGGTTCGCGAAGTTGATCGTTCCAGTTGCGGAGTTGGATGACGCCATGTCCATCCTGGAGGACCATGGGGTGGTGGGTCGGTGGACAGTCTCCTTGGAGGGTGAGGAGGCCATGGTGGAAATGGTCCTGCCGGGAGAGGGGAATGAGCCCATTCTGGATGATCTTGAGGGTCGCTTCCGGGATCGGGAGGGGTTCCGTCTTCTGTTCTTCCATCTCCAAGCCGTGGTCCCTCGGCTGGAAGATGCCGAAGAGGAGGAAACTGAAGCCGGGCCTGAGCCACCAGAGGAAGATGGGGAGGAGAGCCGGGTCCCGCATCGAATCAACCGGGAGGAGCTCTACGCCGATCTGGCCGATTCCGCCTCTACCACCAACTACTACCTGATCATGGTAGCCCTCTCGGCCGTCGTGGCATCTGCCGGGCTGCGTCTGGGAGATGGAGCAGTCATCATCGGTGCTATGGTGATTGCTCCCCTCATCGGTCCCAACCTGGCGGTGGCTTTTGCCACAACGCTGGGAGATCTGAAGTTGGGACGGGAGGCCCTCCTGGCTTCGGCAGCCGGAGCCTCAGTGGCCTTCGGGGTGGCCCTGCTGGCCGGCCTGGGATTCGGGGTCAATCCCGAAGGTGCAGAGGTCGTTGCTCGGACCCGACTCACCTATGAACACCTGGCCCTGGCCCTGGCAGCGGGAGCGGCAGGCGCCATGTCCCTGACCAGAGGCGTCGGGTCGGGACTGGTGGGAGTCATGGTGGCAGTGGCGCTCCTGCCTCCTCTGGCCAATGCAGGGCTCCTTCTGGGAGGGGGCTACTGGCAGGCGGGGACCGGAGCACTTCTTCTGGTCTTCGGGAACGTGGTCTGCCTGAACATGGCCGCCACCGCCACCTTCCTTCTTCAGGGAATTCGTCCCAATACCTGGTGGGAGTCGGATGTTCGGACGCGAGCGGTGTGGACGGCGTCAATCCTCTGGGGGGGACTCTTCCTGGCTGTCATCGTCACGGTTTGGTTCGCCTGGGGAGGGGAGCCCCCCTCCGTGCCCTGACCCGCCACCCGGTGTCCACTCCACTACCGCAGCGTGACCCAGGCTCTCTCGGTCCAGCGGGAGGTAGTCCAGGGCCACGCCCAGGACCTGGAACCCCATGTGGAGCTGGAAGGAGAGGGTTGGATCCCTGCGAATCCCTTCGGCCACCTCATGGACGTAGTGGAAGGGGTCCATGATTCGGGAGACCTGCCTGTACCCGGGAATGCGGGCGCCGGCTCGGATCCGGGCCAAGCCGAGGCGCTCGGTCAGCGCCTCCCGGGCG
>PWWP01000212.1 GCA_003562075.1 Gemmatimonadota bacterium | reverse complement strand
GCCAATGCCTTCTCCTCCAGTCCCTCCAGGCCCTCGGATTGCCCCACGTCGGCGGCCATGCAGATCACTTCGGCATCGTACGTTTCCCTGAGCCAGGGAACGATGACGGAGGTATCCAGCCCCCCGGAATATGCGAGCACTACCTTGAATGACATGACTCTATCGACCTCGTTTCCGAACCGTCAGAATTGAAGGGGCCCGCTCTCCCTGCATAGCCGTGACCCTCATGGGGATAATTATACACGTTATGTGCATAGGGTCAACACTATACCAGGATGGCGTTCAGGGATCAGGAGGTCACGTCCAGGAGGAGGGTCCGCTCCCGGCACTCTTCCCGGAAGGGACAGGTCGTGCAGTCCAGGGCAATCTTTTCAGGGATCCGTGAGCGAGGAACCTCCAAGAAGCCCAATCGGAGGAAGGGGCCAGGACGGAGGGTCATGGCAAAGGTCCGGTAGAAGCCCCGAAGGAGTGATTCCTCCACCGCCCTCTCCAGGAGATGGGTGCCCACCCCCCTTCCCTGCCACCCTGATGCCACTGCAAAGCCGATGATCTCTGCCAGGTCCTTCCGGAGGGGCCGAATACCAATGCATCCGGCTAACTCTCCGCCAGGGCCCATGGCCAGACGATACCCCTGGATTCCCCTCCGGATCTCCTCCTCCGTCCGGGGGAGCATGAGCCCCTCCGCCGCAAAGGGACGGATGAGTCGGGCGATGGCCGGGGCGTCCTGGGTCCGAGCCTTCCGGATTCCCTGAACGGCCGCAACCGGAGCCAGAAGTTCCATGATCAGGCCAGGCTGCTTCCCATGATGCCCACCCCTCGCTCCAGCTCATGGGTCGTCACCGTCAGCGGAGGAAGGAGGCGCACGACCTTCTTGCCGGCCGGGACCAGGAGGAGGCCGGCTTCCCTTGCTTTCTCCACCACCGGCCCGGCCTGACCCGTCAACTCTACCCCCCACATGAGGCCTCGTCCCCGGAGCTCCTGGACCTGACCGCTGTGCCGTGACTGGAGGTCCTGGAGGAGGCGGTGGAGGAGTTGTCCCTTCTCCTGGACTTCCTCCAGGAAATCAGGTGCCGCCACCGTATCTACCACCGCCCGTGCCACGGCAGACACCAGGGGCCCCCCGCCGAAGGTGGTGCCATGGTCGCCGGGCTGGATGGTCTCCGCCACCTCCTCGGTCATGACCACGGCTCCCATGGGGAGGCCGCCGGCCAGGGGCTTGGCCAGCGTCAGGATGTCAGGCAGGATCCCCGACGCCTGGTAGGCGAAGAACTCCCCGGTTCGTCCCAGGCCACACTGGATCTCATCCAGGACCAGGAGAACGTCATTGGCCTGAGTCCACTCCCGAAGCCGACGGAGCACCTTCTCGGGAAGAGGCCGGACGCCTCCCTCTCCCTGAATCGGTTCAGCCACAAGCGCAGCCACCGCCTGCGGGTCCACCCCATCCAGCGCCTCCGGATCCTCAGGATCCACGAAGCGGACACCGGGCATGAGGGGTTGGAAGGGTTCCTGATACTCGGGACGATCCGTCAGGGCCAGGCTTCCGAAGAGCCGCCCGTGAAACGCTCCTTTGAGGGAGACGAACCCGTGCTTGGCCGAGCCCCCCTTTGTCCGGGCCCACCGGCGGGCGAATTTCAGGGCGCCCTCCACCGCCTCTCCACCCGAGTTACAGAAGAAGACCCGGTCCAGGCCCGACAGCTCCGCCAGTCGGGCAGCCAACTCTTCGCCAGGTCGAGTCCGATAGAGGTTGGAGGTGTGGACCATCCCCTGGTCCAGCGCCCCCTCCACCGCTTCCCGGATCCGGGGATGTCCATGACCCAGAGCGGTGACGGCGATCCCCGAGGTGAAATCCAGATAGCGGCGCCCGTCCGAATCCACCAGGCTGGCCCCATCACCCCGAACGAAGAGGGGGTCGGCCGGCTTGTAGACCCCCAGGAGGGCGGATCGGGGATCAGTGGTAGTGGCTGGCCGGCTCACGACGGAGCTCCAGCACCGGCCAGAGCCTCAGAGCGGATCCGGGTGCCGGGCCCTCCTCCCAGGAGGGCTCCGTTCCCGATCCGAACGTCCATGCCCCTGGACGCGGCGGCCAGGGCCCGATTCACCTTCACCGCCATCCCACCGGCAATGATCCCAGAGCTCTCCAGTCCCCGGGCCTCATCCTCGTCCAGGCTCTCCAGAACCTCGCCCTCCAGGATGACCCCGGGAACGTCCGAGACCAGGAGGAGCCGATCGGCCTGGATGGCCTGGGCCAACCCCACGGCCGCTTCATCTGCGTTCACATTCACCGGCTGGCCATCAGGCCCCCGGGCCAGGGGCGAAACCACCGGGGTGAACCCTGCGCCCAGGAGAGCCGACAGGGGTCGAGGATCCACCTCGTCCACCTCGCCGACCCGACCATACCGAGCCTCGTCCAGGAGGCGCGCCCGAAGGAGGGGACCATCCTCACCAGACAACCCCACGGACGCCCGGCCCGCAGTACTCAGGGTCGAGGAGACCCGTTTGTTCATCCAGCCCGAGAGGACCATGGAGGTGAGCTGAACCCCTTCACCCCGAGTCACTCGAAGCCCGTCTTCCCACTCCACCGGGAGGTCCAGACGGCGGGACCAGCGAGAGATCTCGCTCCCGCCCCCGTGGACGATGATCACTTCGCCGGGCATCTGGGCCAGACTCTCCAGTTCAGCGCTGGATGGTCCGACCGAAAGCCATGCTCCACCAATCTTCACTACCGTTCGCATCGAATTCCCTTGTTCAAGGTCCAACCCAACATCGTATTCATGTTCTGCACCGCCTGGCCGGCGGCTCCCTTTCCCAGGTTGTCCAGGGCGGCCACCACCGTCACTACTGGCGGCTCCACCCCATCCACCTCCGTCGCGCCAAGGAGGAGGAGGTCCGTATTCACAACGGCCTGCAGCGAGGGAAGTCCCCGCTCCAGGACCTGAACGGCCCCACCGTGGCCGTATCGGCCCCGCCAGGTCTCCCGCACCTGCTCCACGTCCACCCCTTCCACCACTGGGACAGTGATCGTCTCCAGAATCCCCCGGCTCACCGGGAGGAGATGGGGCTGGAAGAGGAGGGAAAGCTGAGGAAGTTCGGCCCGGATCTCCTTCAGGTGCCGATGCCGATTCCCCTCTCCGTAGGCCCGGTAATTCCCGGCCACCTCGGCGAAGAGGAGGTCGGTCCGGGGAGATCGCCCAGCCCCGGTCACACCCGACGCAGCGTTGATCACCGTCAATCGCTGGGTGTCCACCAGTCCTGCATCCTGCAGAGGGCGCAGGGCCAGGTTGGCCCCGGTGGGATAACATCCAGGATTGGCCACCAGGTTGGCGGAAGCCACCGCATCTCCGGCCAGCTCGGCCAGCCCGTAGACCGCCCCGGACTCACGGCCCGAGCCAGGTCGGTGGTCGGCCGTCAGGTCGATGATGCGGGGCCCCTCTCCGATGAGCTCTACCCAGTTGGCTCCTTCTCCGTGGGGGACACAGAGGAAGACCACCTCCACCTGCCGGCAGGCCTCGGGATCCGGTTCGGAAAAGGTCAGGCCGGAAATGAAGGTGGACTCGCCGGCCTGACTCCGGGACGTGGCGAAGCTCACCTCAACTCCAGGATGCCGGGCCAGAAGCCCAAGCACCTCGGAACCCGTGTATCCGCGGGCGCCAACCACACCCACCGGGACCTGGCGGGACTCAGCATGTTGTTTCGCATTCATGGTATATCTATACACCCGTATTCAGCCAAGTCAAGACTGACGGAAAGAGGTATCCACACCCCTGACATAAACCGACAGGGGTTAATGGAAGATCGGACGCTCTATTCCCGGCTCGAGGCTGGATGGGTCCGTTATGGGATCTTATTCAAAATGAGTCGCGAACCCCTCGCATGGAGAGGCCCGACTTCAAGGAGGGCTTGATTGCAGGTCGTCAACTAGGTACTCGGAAGCCCGATCAGTGTTTCAACCCGTCAGCGGCGCCCGGCGATGCGATGGATCCGTTCCACCACCTGGGGTACTTCCTCGGCGTCGCGTAGAATGAGGAGGATGGTGTCGTCGCCGGCAATGGTCCCCAGCACTTCGGGCCACTCCTCCCAGTCGATACCCAGCCCCACTGCCTGGGCTCCACCCGTGAGGGTCTTCACTACCAGAAGGTTCCCTGCCCCCTCCGCCGACAAGAAGAGTGTAGGAAGGAGTCGCTCCAGGGGAGGGGTATTCTCCCATTCCTCAGGGAGGGTGTAGTAGGGCTGTCCATCGGCCCCCTGGACCTTCACCAGCTTGAGATCCCGGATGTCCCGGGACAGGGTGGCCTGGGTCACCGCGATCCCTCGCTCCTGAAGAACCTCTCGCATGGCCTCCTGGGATCCGATTCGATCCTCTCGGATGATCTCCAGGATCGCGTCCTGCCTGGACCGTTTCGTCATGAGGTTTCACTCACTCGCTGGATTGGCTATTGGGCTTTGTCATCGGCTGGCCGGAGTCCCCGGAAAAAGAGGGGGCCTGCGGCAGTGCACGGATCATGGCCTTCAGGCGATCCGGCTCCACGCCCAGACTCCGATCCACCTCCTCACCCTCCTGGAAGAGGATGACGGTGGGAACGCTCCCGATGGCAAGGCTACGGGTCGCCTCCGGAGCCTCGTCCACATCCACCCGAGCAATGAGCACCCGCCGCCGGCTTTCCCGAGCCAACTCCTGGAGAATGGGGTCCAACCACTTGCACGGACCACACCAGGTGGCGTGGAAGTCGACCATGACCGGGCCGGGCCCCTCCAGAGCAAGCCGTCTGAAGTCGTCCTCCGAGAGGTCGTGGACCACCCTGTAATCCAGGGACTCTCCGCACCGGCCACACGTGAACGGCCAAGGCAAGCGGGATCCTGAATCGTCCCCCGCCCCGCACCTGGGACAGGGGGACGAAGGATTCGGGGTCGAGGCCAGTGGATGATCCTCCATCATCGAACCCTGGATCGAGACGGACCCATCGGTCCCAGAACTTCATGAAGAAAGTGCATCAGTCCGCCGCCATCCGGTGAAATTCCAGGACCCCGGCTTCACGTTGCTCGGTAGAGGACCGGACCCACTCATTCCGGAAGAGTAGGAGCGGTCGGTGTCCCCGGTCCCGGACCAGTTGGCAGTCGTATCCAGCGGCGACCCGACGGATCTCCTTCTCGGGTCCCACCACCCACCGGGCATCCCTGTAAGGGAGGGGCTCCAGCTGGGCTTCCACATTGTATTCGCTGTCCAGGCGGTGGAGGAGAACGTCGAACTGCAGCGGCCCCACCGCCCCCACTACCGGGGCGGGGCCGGTCACTCCGTCGGTGAAAAAGACCTGGACGGCCCCCTCCTCTGAGAGCTCCAGAAGTCCCTTGTCCAGATGCTTCCGACGGAGAGGATCGGGAACCAGGACCCGGGCGAACCGTTCGGGGGAGAAGGAGGGGATGGGGGCGAACTCCACGTTTCCCCCCTCGGCCAGGGAATCGCCGATCCGAAGGCTGCCTCGATCATGGATCCCCACCACGTCGCCAGGCCAGGCCGATTCCACCGCCTCCCTTTCCTGGGCGAAGAACGTCTGGGGGCGAGCCAGCCGCACCTCCTTGCCGGTTCGCATGTTCACCGCCGACTCACCGGCCCGGAAGTGACCGGAGCAGATCCGGACGAAGGCGATCCGGTCCCGGTGCTTCGGGTCCATGTTCGCCTGGATCTTGAATACGAACCCGGAAAAATCGGGATCCAAGGGATGGACCTCGTCTCCCTGGACCGTAGCCCTGGAGGTGGGTGGCGGCGCATACTCCAGGAAGCGGCGCAGGAAGGGCTCGACGCCGAAGTTGGTCAGAGCACTGCCGAAGAAGGTGGGCGCCACCTCCCCTGCCAGGAAGGCCTCCCGGTCGAAGGTGGCACCGGCAACATCCAGGAGCTCCACCTCCTCCGCCAGCCGATCCCGGGCCATGCGACCCAGGAGGTCCTCCAACCGTGGATCGTCCAGCCCCGTCACATCCTCTGGTGGTCGGGTGGCCCCGTGGTCGACCCCCTTTTCGAAGAGGTGCAACTGACTGGAAAAACGGTCGTACACGCCCAGGAGGTTGCTTCCGTCGGTGACGGGCCAGGTGATGGCGGTACAGGCGATGCCCAGCTCCGCCTCCACATCGTCCAGGAGCTGGAGAGGGGACACCCCGACCCGGTCACACTTGTTCACGAATGCGAAGATGGGGGTCCGCCGGAGACGGCAGACCTCGAAAAGCTTCCGGGTCTGTTCCTCCACTCCTTTCCGGTTGTCCAGGAGCATGACGGCCGAATCCGCGGCCAGAAGGGTTCGGTAGGTATCCTCGGAGAAGTCCTGGTGACCCGGGGTGTCCAACAGGTTCACCCGCTTACCCTGGTAGTCAAACTGGAGGACCGACGAAGTGACGGAGATCCCCCGTTCCTGTTCCATCTCCATCCAGTCGGAGGTGGCATGCCGAGCGGCCCGCCGGGCCTTCACCGATCCGGCCAGGTGGATCGCTCCTCCGTACAGCAGGAGCTTCTCGGTAAGGGTAGTCTTCCCGGCGTCGGGGTGACTGATGATGGCAAAGGTCCGTCGTCGCTGGACCTCCGACTGCAACTCGCTTTCGCTCACGTACTCCCTTCCCTCGTGCTTCGGTCACCAGCCTCCGACTGAGCCGGAGGGGGCACCGTACGTTCCAGGGCTCTGGAACCGGCGAACCCGGTCCAGGGCGGCACCTGCAGTGTCCCGGGGACCTCCCTGGGATGAGACGGCGTAGTCTAATACAATTGAGGGGATTTCCCAGAGTCCCCCGAAGATGCCCTCGACGCCCGTCAACGGGTTCCAGGGGCGATCCCGATCCTCCCCAGCCTTCCATGCGCCCTTTCTCTCTGACGGCTGTAACCACCCTCCTCCTGGGGGTCTTCATCCCCCTGCCCGGCCTTCCCGGATCTCTCCTGGCCGAGGTGGGGCAGACTCCCCAGGGTTGGGAACAGTCAGCCGCCCGATCCGGCGAAGCATCCACATGGGAGTGGAACACCACGGAGGTCCTGGAGCTGGTGGAGCTGGCACAGCAGGCCCGTCGTGAGGTGGCGAGGGATGGCGACCTGGAGAGTTATTCGGCCCTGACCGAGGGCCACGTCTATTTCTTCGTCGACCCGGAGGAAGGAGATCCGTCCCTCATCCGGGTGGATCAGGTGGCGGTGGAGCTCCTCTGGCAGGCCCCGGATCTGGTCCAGCAGCGGGTCGTCGGCGAGCGGAGTGAAGCCCGCCTCCCGGTCCGGGATTTCCAGTATTATCTGGATCGACTGACACTGGTCCAGTATGGGTTCGGCGATGAGATCCAGGTCGGATCGGGGATGGATGTCTCCGGCGTGCCCCACCCACTGGCCCTTCAGGTGGCTCCGGGGACCGAAGGGGCCTACTACGACTACCGCGTCTCCGACGAGCTCTCCCTCCAGCTTCCTGGGGAGGACGCACCCCTCCGGCTCGCCGAGATCGAAGTCCGCCCCACGAACCATGACCAGCCCAGCGCCCTGGGCACCATCCTTCTGGACCGGAGTTCCGGGGCGTTGGTCCGGATGAACCTCTCCTTCACCCCGGCCTCGTACGTGGATCGCCGGACGGATCGAATCTCGGTAGAGGTGGACTACGGTCTCTGGGAAGGCCGGTTCTGGCTTCCCAACCGGCAGGTCATCGAGGTCCGCCGTGAGATGCCGGAGCTGGACCTGGGAGTGGGGACGGTCATCCGGGCAGTCCTTCGGGTAGGAGATTACCAGTTGAACGCCCCGGTACCTCCGGGGCTGGCCCAGCGCCCTCAGGTCGTCTGGGCCCCGGAGGAAGATCGGGAATCCTATCCCTTCCGAGAGGCGCTCCTTGCCGGGCTGGAACGGGATGGGGTGGCCGGGCTCGACACCCGACCCAACCCCCGTCGAATCCGAGCCCAGGCTTCCCGTCTCCTCTCCGGGAATCCCAGTTCTGGACTTCGCCCCATCCGGCTCCACCTTCCCCACTTCTCCTCGGCCCTGCGGTACAACCGGGCAGAAGGGCTCTTCGTCGGTTTGGGGGGGACCCTCCAACCCTCCCCTGAACTTCGGGTTCGCACCCACGGCGGCTGGGCCGTCGGGGCTGGCCTTCCAGTGGCTTCGGTCCGGGCCGATGGCCTCTGGGGTGATGGCCATGGGTGGGAGGTCCATGGGACATTGAACCAGTTGGATGACCTGGGCGCCCGATCTGGAGATGCCCCCGTGGTCTCATCGTTGGCCGCCACCTTCCGGGCCGAGGACTACCTTGACCCATTCCGGGTTTCCTCGGTGGGCGCGGCGATCCACCTGGATCCACCCTCGCCGTGGCGGCTGACCCTGGCCACCTCCGCCGAACGTCATCGGAACTGGACCCTGACCGCTCAACAGGCTCCCTTGGATCGGGGTCGGGTCTTTCGCCCCCTCCGCCTGGTGGAAGAGGGAAGCTTTGTCCGGGCCCGTTTTCAGGGGATCCGTCCCTTCGCCCTTCCTGTGGAGGGGACGGGGCAACTCGCCACCACCCTTACCGGGCTCACCGGTCTGCACAGTGAGGGAACTGCCGGTGGGGTGGAGATGGAGCTGACCGGGGGATGGGCCAGCCCGGCCGGGTCCAGGGAGTTGGATCTGCGACTCACCGGGTGGAGTTGGCATGGGGAGGCCCTCCCCCAGGTCCATGGTCTCCTCGGTGGTCGAGGCACCGTCCCCGGTACCTCCTTCCGGGGCTGGGCCGGGCAGACCGGGGCAGTGGCCACCGTGGAAGGGGCGGTAGATCTGGGCTCGCCCCTGGTGCGACTTCGCAGCGGGATCCATGCCGGATGGAGTGGGCGGCTCTCACCCCAGGTACGGGAGGCCTGGAATGTCTCGGCCTCAGGGGGGATTCAGCCGGCGGTGAGTCTGGGGTTGGGACTGGGTTGGGATCTGCTGCGGGTGGCCGGAGCCCGAGGACTCCGGGACGGAGAGTGGCAGCTGCTCTTCTCGCTGGATCCCCGCTGGTGGGATCACCTCTGAAGGGGAGGAGGGCCCTTCACCGTACGATCGCCTGGAAACCCTATAATGAATACATTATAGGAAGTGGCCTCAGTAGCGCTCCCACCGGTGCCGCTGTGTACTTCCTTCCACCGCCTTCTAGGCGGATCCGGGATCGGGTCCGGGCTCCTCGGCAGCCCGGAGTCGTC
>PWWP01000249.1 GCA_003562075.1 Gemmatimonadota bacterium | reverse complement strand
TTCCCATGCTGGAGCGGGGAGAGGGCTACGGGATCCCCACCCACGCCGTGAACGGACAGGACATCCTGGAGACCTGGAGCTTCATGGAGGATCTGGTGTCCCAGGTCCGGGACGGCGCCGGGCCACAGTATGTGGACGCCCGGACCTATCGGTTCCGTGGTCACTCCATGTCGGACCCGGTGAGCGGGACCTACCGCTCCAAGGAGGAGGTGACGGAGCGGAAGGAGAAGCAGGATCCCATCACCGTCCTCCGAAATCGCCTTTTCGAGGCTGAGTTCCTCACCCAGGAGGAGCTGGAAGCGATGGACCAGGAGGTCCGTGAGCAGGTTGAGGAGGCGGCCCAGTTCGCCGAGGATTCACCGTTCCCGGAGGACGAGGAGTTGTACACCCACGTCTACGCCGAGGAGAACGAGCACGGTCGCCTCTTCTTCGATAGGCGGAACCGCATCGATTAGAGGACTGGACCCGGTTCGAGTTGGAGCTCGGGGCTGGAGGAACGACCCCCAGATGCCCGGTATCACCCCAGATCTGCGAATACAGCGCTCATGCCCGAGATTACATACAGAGAAGCCCTGAACCAGGCCATGGCCGAGGAGTTGGAGCGGGACGAGACCGTCTTCCTCATGGGTGAAGAGGTGGCCGAGTACGATGGTGCCTACAAAGTGTCGAAAGGCCTCCTGGAACGGTTCGGGGAGCGCAGGATCGTGGATTCACCCATCTCAGAGCTGGGGTTTACCGGTCTGGGCGTGGGAGCGGCCATGACCGGACTGCGGCCCATCATCGAGTTCATGACCTTCAACTTCTCCATCCTGGCCCTGGATCAGGTCATCAACTCGGCGGCCAAGATGTACTACATGAGCGGGGGCCAGATCTCCCTCCCCATGGTCTTTCGCGGACCCACGGGAGCGGCCCTCCAGCTCTCGGCCCAGCACTCCCAGGCTTGCGAGACCTGGTATGTCCACGCGCCTGGGATCAAGCTGGTGACCCCCGGGACCCCGGCGGATGCCAAGGGGCTCCTGAAGGCCGCCATCCGGGATAACGACCCGGTGGCCTTCATGGAAGGAGAGCTCCTCTACAACGTGAAGGGGGAGGTTCCCGATGCGGAGGACGGAGACTTCGTCATTCCGCTGGGACAGGCGGATGTGAAGCGGGAAGGGTCCGACGTGAGCATCATCACCCACGGGAAGATGGTCCATGTGGCTCTTCAGGCTGCTGCAAAGCTCCAGAAAGAAGATGTGGAGGTGGAGGTAGTGGATCTCCGGAGCCTTCGTCCCCTGGATGTGGAGGCCATCCTCAAGAGTGTGCACAAGACCAACCGGGCCGTCTATCTGGAAGAGGGATGGCCCTACGTGGGAATAGGAGCGCAGATCGTGGCCACCATCCAGGAGGAGGCCTTCGATTACCTGGACGCGCCGGTCCTACGGGTGACCCAGGCGGATGTGCCCATGCCCTACGCCAAGAACCTGGAGAAGCTGGCCAAGCCCGATGTGAATCGGGTGGTGGCGGCCTGCAACAAGGTCCTCTACCGGAACTGACGCCAGCCACTGGCAATGAACGGGGTCGGACCTGGAAAGGACCGGCCTGCCGGACCCCTGACTACGTACCACACTCGGCTCCTCTGACGAGCCCACCGATCTGGAAAACGAGGCGAAAGCGAATGGCGACCAAGGTCCACATGGAGGCCCTCTCCCCCACCATGGAGGAGGGGCAGATCGTGAAGTGGCTCAAGTCCGAGGGAGACGAGGTCAGCAATGGTGATATCCTGGCCGAGATCGAAACGGACAAGGCCACCATGGAGCTGGTTGCCCGAGGAGAGGGCGTCCTGCGGAAGATCATGGTGGAGGAAGGTGGGAATGCTCCCGTCGGAGACGTGATTGCCGTCATCGCCGGTGAGGACGAGGACATCTCTGATCTGGCCGGCGACGAGCCGTCCGGAGAGGACGAGGCCGACGAGCAGGATGCCGATGAAGAGGAGGCTGATGAGGATGAGGCCTCCTCAGACGAGGACGAGGATGCCTCGAAGGCGGCGGGCAAGGAAGCGGAAGAAGAGGAACCGGCCTCGGAGGCGGATCAGGCCGAAGACCAGGAAGGGGAGGAGGACGGACGCCGGATCAAGGCTTCGCCCCTGGCCCGGCGGCTGGCGGAAGAGGAGGGAATCCCCCTTTCCAGCCTCGAGGGATCGGGGCCGGGTGGCCGGATCGTCAAGCGGGATGTGGAGCAGGCCGTAGAGGAAGGGGTGGCGGAGAAGGAGGAGGCTCCTTCAGTGCCCACCTTCCAGCCCGATGCCGAGGAGGACTACGAGGATGTTTCTCTCTCGCAGATGCGGAAGACCATCGCCAAGCGTCTGGTTCAGTCCCTTGGGCCGGTCCCCCACTTCTTCCTCACCATCGATGTGGACATGACCCGGGTCGTGGAGGCTCGGTCGCGGGTAAATGCCCTCCTGGAGTCGGAGGGTGTGAAGGTGTCCTTCAACGACATCATCCTGAAGGCCACGGCCATGGCCTTGAAGAAGCATCCCGAGTGCAACGCCCATTGGCGGGAGGATCACGTCCGCCGGTTCAACCGGGTGCACCTGGGCGTGGCCGTAGCCATCGACGATGGTCTCATCACTCCGGTGATCCGGGACGCTCACGCCAAGGGACTGGCCCATATCGCCCAGGAGGTCCGGGAGCTGGCTGGGCGAGCCCGAGAGAAGAAGTTGAAGCCGGATGAGTACACTGGCTCCACATTCTCGGTGTCGAACCTGGGAATGTTCGGAATCGAAGAGTTCACGGCCGTCATCAATCCACCGGAAGCGGGGATTCTGGCGGTGGGTGGAATGGAGGAGCGGCCCGTGATCGTGGATGGAGAGTTGGATGTCCAGACCCGGATGAAGATCACCATGAGCTGCGATCACCGGGTCATCGACGGAGCCCAAGGGTCCCGCTTCCTCCAGACGCTGAAGGCCGTCCTGGAGGAGCCCCTGACGGCTTTGGTCTGACCGGTGCCCTCGGGGGGGCTTCCCCGGCCCGGGTTGTGACGGTGCGAGGCCGATCCGGATCTCAGCCTCAGGAGTGGTGCGGTCCGGGATCGGGTTCAGGCTCCCCTCAGGATCCGGTTCCCAGGTCCAGGCGGGGGGCGGCGCGTTCCCCCGCGTCGATCTCGAAGAATTCCCGAGGCTGGAAGCGAAACGCGGTGGCCACGACGTTGGACGGGATCTGACGGATCTTCGTGTTGTAATCCCGGACGACGGCATTGTAGTACCGCCGGGCCCGCTCGATCTGGTTCTCGGTGTCGCTCAGGTTTTCCTGGAGATCCAGGAAACTCCGGTTCGCCTTCAGGTCAGGGTAGGCTTCAGAGAGGGCGAAGATGGAGCGGAGGGCACCGTTGAGGGCCTGTTCGGCTTCTCCCCGATCCTCCGGACCCTGGGCGGTCATGGCCTGGCTGCGGGCCTGGATGACCCGCTCCAGCGTGGTCTGCTCGTGGGTAGCGTAGCCCTTCACCGTTTCCACCAGATTGGGGATCAGGTCATGGCGCCGCTTCAACTGCACATCGATATCGGACCAGGCTGCGTCTACCTGCTCCCGGAGCTTGACCAGGCCGTTGTAGATGACGACGCCGAAGATGATGACGAGGAGAAGGGCCAGTAGGATCCACATGAGGTTGTGTACCGGAAGCTGAAGCAACGGGAGGGCGATCCGCTCCTCTGGAGCGTGTCCGCCACGATAGCGAGACGGCTGAAGCGAGGCAAAGTGCGGGGGCCGGTCCTCCCCGGCCGAAGCGGGGTTGGCAAGCTCCCCGGCTGCGGCCTAAGTTGTGCCGGCGAATCTATAGACAAACGGGGCGTCTCCAGGGTGGAGGCAGCCCCTCGACTGCGAGAGGTGCCCCAGTGGCTAACGATGGCAAAACGTTCGACCTAATCGTGATCGGAGGCGGCCCCGGCGGGTATGTGGCGGCGATCCGGGCTTCCCAACTCGGGATGACGGCGGCCTGCGTGGAAGCCGAGAAACTGGGGGGGGTCTGCCTCAACATCGGGTGCATTCCCACCAAGTCCCTCCTCACTTCGGCCCTACTGGTGAACGAAGTGAAGAAAGCCGAGCAGCACGGAATCTCTACCGGAGAGGTTTCGGTGAAGCTGGGGCCGGCCCAGGAGCGGAGCCGTCGGGTGGCCGCCCAGATGAACAAGGGCGTGGGCTTCCTCTTCAAGAAGAACAAGGTGAGCCACATCCAGGGGTGGGGCCGCCTGGCCGGTGACGGCAAGGTGGAGGTGGAGACGGAGGACGGAACCGAGACGTATTCGGCAAAACACATCATCGTCGCCACCGGCTCTCGTCCCCGGAGTCTTCCCTTCCTGGAGGTGGATGGAGAGAAGATCTGGTCCTCCGACGATGCCCTCTTCCAGGAAGACGCTCCAGAAACCCTGGCCATCGTGGGAGCTGGAGCCATCGGCATGGAGTTCGCCGACATCTTCGAGGCCTACGGCTCGGACGTAACGATCCTGGAAGCCTTGGACCGGGTCCTTCCCGTGGAGGACCACGAGATCTCGGCCCAGATGGAGAAGGCCTACAAGAAGCGGGGGATGACCATTCACACCGGAGCCCGCCTGGAGAAGGCCGAGCCCGGTGACGATGGGGTCACCCTCACCTTCAAGGACAAGGACGGAGAGGAACAGACCCTCACGGTGGACCGGGTGCTGTCTGCCGTGGGTCGGGTCCCCAACACCGGCGATGTGGGGCTGGATGCCGCCGGGGTGGAGCTCACCGAGAAGGGGGACTTCGTCCAGGTGGACGAGTGGATGCGGACGAATGTGGACGGGGTCTACGCCGTGGGCGATTGCGCCGGCGGTGCCCTCCTTGCCCACAAGGCATCCCACGAGGGAATCGCCTGTGTGGAGAAGATCGCAGGGGAAGCCCACGGCCCTGTGGACTATGGGAACATCCCCAACTGTACGTATTGTCATCCGGAGGTGGCCTCGGTGGGTCTCACCGAGGAGCAGGCGAAGGAGGCCGGTCACGACATCCAGGTCGGGAAATTCCCCTGGGTCGGGAACGGCCGTGCCGTGGCCCACGGGGACGCGGAAGGCTTCATCAAGGTGATTCGGGACAAGAAGTACTCGGAGATCCTGGGGGCCCACATCATCGGCCCCCACGCCACCGAACTCATTGCCGAGTTCGTGGTGGGCCGACATCTGGAGACCACCGCCGAGGAGATGGAGAAGGCCATCCACCCCCATCCCACCCTTTCGGAAGCGGTCGCCGAGGCCGCACTGGCCTCCCTGGGTCGTGCCATCCATATCTGATCGAGCCGAGCTTCCCCCGGGGGGAGGAACCTCCTCGGGGGAAGGTGAGGCCAGAGAGATGGGCGACGATGGTGGAGTGGGGGCTCCCCGCAGTTGGGGAAAGGAAGAGGAGGGGGCCCTCCGTCTCTGGATCGCCCTGGCCAGATCGTACCTCACCTTCTCCCGAGTGGTCTCGGCCAAGGTTCTGGAATACGGTCTCACGATCCCCCAGTTCGGGATCCTGGAGGCCCTTCACCACCTGGGTCCCCTGTCGCTGGGGGAGCTGGCGGAGAAGCTCCTGGTGACCGGGGGAAACATCACCTACGTGATGGACCGCCTGGAGGAGCAGGAGCTGGTCTACCGGGAACGCTCAGAGGAGGATCGCCGGGTGGTGAAGGCCCACCTTACGCCGGCAGGGGAGGAGCTCATCGCCCAGGTCTTCCCCGGACATGCAGCCTTCGTTCAAGAGCTGGTGGACCACCTTTCTCCCCATGAACGGGACCAGCTTCGTGAGCTCTTGAAGAAGCTGGGGAAGGGGATCGCCTTCCGGGCTGGGGAGCCAGGGCCGGACGAAGGGGATCTGAGCCAGGGGGCCTAGCAAACTGATCGGAACGTGGGGCGAGCCGCGTTGCGAACGGCACGGAGGTCGTCACGCCTCGCTCGCCGTAGCACTACGGCTACGCCTCGTCGTCGTTCCTACTCGGGCACTCGCAGGATCCCGGCCCGCGGCCGCACCCCACGTTCCGATCAGACTCTTAGAAGGCTCTTGAAGAAGTAGAGGCGCCACCGTTGGGAGCTCCATCGTAGGCGGCGACCCCTTGTTGCCAGCACCTTCTGGGGGCTGTTCCCCTCAGCTCCCCACCATGGGGAGAGGCTGCCGAGCACCTTCAGGGAGGGGGATCCCTCGGATCTTGAGAACCTTGAGGAGGGCTTCACCGATCTTGTTGTTCGGGGTGGAGGCCCCTGCCGTGATCCCCAACTCGAAGGGCCCTTCGGGTAGCCAATCCGTCTCTTCCTTCTCCGGTGCGTGGACGGCCAACTCGGGCTTGTGTCGGATCTGTCCTGACTCCTCATCGATGCAGAAGGCGTCCTCGATGTGGAAGGTCCGGGTATACTCCCGGCACATGTGGGCCAGATGGTTGGTGTTCGAGGAGTTGTAACCACCGATGACGATCATGATGTCCGGTGGGGAGACCATCAGCTCCTTCACCGCATCCTGGCGTTCCTGGGTGGCTGAACAGATGGTGCCGAAGGAGCGGAAATTCTCCTCCACGTACTCATCCCCCTTGGCTTCCCGGAGGGCTTCCTCCAGTCGCTCACCGATGGCCAGCGACTCATTGGCCAACATGGTGGTCTGATTCGCCACTCCAAAGCGGTGAAGGTCCACGTCCGGATCGAAGCCCTCAGAGGACTTCTTCCCGAAATGCTCGATGAACGCTTCTCGGGAGAGGCGATCCGGGGCGCCCGTGATGTAGTCGCAGACCAATTCGGCCTCCTCCATGTTCCGCACGATGAGATACTTCCCTCCGTCGTGCTTCCGGACCTGGGACGCCGTGGCCCGACTCTCTTCGTGGGTGTACTTGCCATGGATGATGGCGGTGAATCCGTCCCGGGCGTACCCTTCGACACGCTTCCAGACCAGGAGGACGGACCCGCAGGTGGTGTCCACACGGACACAGCCGATCCGCTCCAGTTCCCGGAAGGCCTCGATGGTCACGCCGAAGGCCGGAAGGAGGACCACGTCCTGGCTGGTAACGTCGGAGAAATCGAAGTGACCGTCGTCATCCGGGTAGATGAATTCGATGCCCATCTCCCGCATCCGGTTGTTCACGTGGGGGTTGTGGATGATCTCCCCCACCAGAAACACCTTCTTGTCCGGAAACTTGGTTCGGGTCTCGTAGGCGTAGTCCACGGCACGGTCCACGCCGTAGCAGAATCCGAATTCCTCAGCCAGCCGAACGGTGACGTCGCCGAAGGTTCGGCGACACCCCTGAGACCGGATCCGGTCGACGAGCTCGGAGTGGTACTCGGATTCAATGACTGGCCGGACCTGGTCCTTCAGCCCGAATCCCTTTCGAAAGTATGTCTCACTGGTGGCCATGGCGCCCCAACCTTGCCTCGATGCGGAAACCTACGAGTATAGTACGGAATCCCTTCCGGACCCCATCCCTACCAATGTGCTATGGTGGCTGATGCGGGCCAACCCCGGTAGGAGATGAAGGACTACCCGGGGCAGGCTGCTCCGGTCCCTCGATCCGGGCCGAACGAACCCGGACCCCGTTTCCCAAGCCACCAGGTCATCGGAACCGTGATCCCACGCCTGGGATGCCTTTTCATAATCGTGCCTCTCCTGGAGCTGGCACTGCTCATCCAGGTCGGGCGATGGGTGGGCGTCGTGCCCACCGTACTCCTGGTGGCCCTCACAGGGGTCCTGGGATTGGTGCTGGTCCGGCAGGAGGGAACCCGGACGGTGATTCGGATCCAGACCGAGATCGGCCAGGGGCGCTTGCCCCACCGGGCGCTCATGGATGGCGCGTGCCTCCTGGTTGGCGGAGCCTTCCTCATGACGCCAGGGGTCCTCACCGACATCCTGGCCTTCGCCCTGCTGGTGGGACCCACGCGAAAGCTTCTCCAGGACTGGGCTCTTCGGCGGCTCCGTCGGGCCATGGAGACGGGGGCCATCCATGTGCAGATGTATGGCGCTCCACCGCCGGGCGGAATGGGTCAACAGGGGCCTCCGACGGAACCTGGCTCCCGGGCAGATAGAGACGAGGATGACCCTGATTCTCCGCCACCTCGTCCCGGTGAGATCATTCAGGATTGAGGGCCACCTCGTCCCGAGGCGAAACATCCAATGTCCAATCGGCGCAGCAGGTTTTCCAGGAAGTGCAGGCCCTTTCGCGAAGTGCCCTGTGCTTCTTCAGCAGCCTTCCAACCCCCAGAAGGAGTCAGATGATGGAGGATCGAGTCAATTTCTTGCAGACTTTGCTGGACGAACCCGGACCCTCCGGTTTCGAGGTCCGGGCCGCTCGGGCCTGGCGGCAGGAGGCCCAGGGCTTCGCTGATCAGGTCTGGGCAGATGTCCAGGGGAACAGCTTCGCCTCCGTGGGCCACGACCGGAGGCCCCGGGTCATGTTGGCAGGGCACATGGACGAGATCGGGCTCCAGCTGACCCACGTGGATGAGAACGGATTCCTCTACATGGAGGGGATCGGCGGATGGGATTCCCAGGTCCTGGTGGGGCAGCGGGTCCGGATTCTGGGGAAGGACGGCGACATCCCGGGGGTCATCGGAAAGAAGCCCATTCACCTCATGAAGCCTGAGGACCGGAAGAAGGTCTCTGAGATCCGCGACCTCTGGATCGACGTGGGAGCCCGATCCCGCGACGAGGTGGCTGAGATGGGGATCCGGGTGGGTGATCCGGCCGTCCTGGGATCTGGCTTCCTGAGGCTCGCGGGAGATCGGGTGGCCTCCCGGGCCATCGACAACCGGGTGGGCGCATTCGTCGTCCTGGAGGCCCTTCGGCTCCTGAGTGAGGACCCTGCTCCCCACGCCGGTGCAGTGGCTGTGGCCACCGCGCAGGAGGAGATCGGCTACAGCGGGGGCGGTGCCCGGAGCTCAGCCTTCACGCTCGAGCCCGATGTGGCGCTGGTGGTGGACGTGACCTTCGCTTCCGACGTTCCTGATGGAAGCAAGAAGGAAGTGGGCGAGCACGAGTTGGGAGGAGGGCCGGTTCTGACCCGGGGATCGGCCACTCACCCACTGGTCATGGAAAGGTTGATGGAGACGGCGAGCCAGGCGGAGATCCCGGTGAGCCTCCATGCTTCTCCTACGGCCACCCGCACCGATGCCGACGCCATCTTCCTGGTTCGGGCAGGGGTGCCCACCGGCCTGGTCTCCATTCCCAACCGATACATGCACTCCCCCAGTGAGGT
>PWWP01000018.1 GCA_003562075.1 Gemmatimonadota bacterium | reverse complement strand
TGGATGTCATGGTTTGCCGTGGCGACCCATCCCCGATCCGGGTTGAACTCGGAGGGCAGGTCGTCCCGGAATCCGTTCCACCGGTAGCCGCCGGTGCCAGGCACAGGCATCCGTCCGTACCACCCGTCTCTGTCGGGCTGCATCCCGGCGTTGCGGAAGGCGATGTTGCCGGCATCATCTGCGCACACCAGGCTCGTGGGTGGCACCAGAGGGACATTGGTCGGGTGCATGCAGTCGTGCGCACCTTCGGCCTGGTTGAGGTGGAGCGCGCCGATGAACTCAGCGGACCCTCGCATGTGCATGGGCGACTTGAGAGCGTATGCTCGGTGATGCGTCGAATCCTGGTAGAAGATGGGACCGTGGCGACTGTAGCGGAGTTCGACCACCTCATCGGAGCCTCCCCGTACATGGATAGTGTCTTCCACGATCTCGATCTGCTCCCACTCTCCGTTGAAGAGGACCTGATCCGGATTTTCAGGATTCACCTCTTCCACATAGACGTCACCGATGTGGTTACCTGCGGCCGTGCGACCCCAGGCCATTCTGCCGTTGTGGCCCACATACACCCCTGGGAGCTGCGGCTCAGTCATTCCGAAGGAGTTCCACCCCGGCGCGTTCAGGTGGATCAGGAGTCGGAGCGCCGGATTCGTGACCTGACGATGGGGGTCCGCTGCGAGCATGGCCCTCCCCGATCCGGAAAGCTCACCAGTCACCGCCCAGTTGTTGCTTCCTGGCCAACGCTCAGGAGAGCCCGGATCCGGCTCAGCCATGGCCTGAAGCAGCTCACCGGCCGCTTCACCCAGGAACTGCTCCCGGAGATTTGCGCTCAGGTATTGGCCGTACATGTTGCCACTGAGGGCCTCCAGGGCGGCTTCATTGATCAGGGAAACATCGAGCCCGTCCGGCACCGTGAGTTCGACCCACGGCCGTGGATCAGAGAGGCGGTTCGCCTCTTCAGGACCGTGCTCAGCCACCTGGATGGCAAGGTTGAGCTGGCGTCGGGCCTGCCCCACGTACTGACCGACTCGAGGTCTCAGGAAGGAAACATGGGGCTCCCACTCGTCGGGTTCGATGCCGGTGAGCTGGAACTCCATTGGGAGATTGTCGGCCCGGTGGGTCAGGAATGCGTTCACACCGGCGCTGAACGCTTTGGCGATCCGTTCGGCCTCAGGGTGGTAGCTCTCGAACTCTTCGGCATCCCAGGGGCCTCGATACTGGAAGAGCCGCATCTGGCGGTCGTGGTCCAGCCCCTCCGGACCGATCAGTTCCGAAAGACGACCCTCGCTGAAGTGGCGCCAGAGTACCATCTGCCAGAGTCGGTCCTGGGCCTGGACGAAACCCTGGGCAAAAAACAGGTCGTCCAGGTTCTCGGCGTAGATATGGGGGATGCCCCACTCATCGCGCAGGATCTCCACCGGCTCCAGTAGCCCGTCCAGGCTGATCTCGCCCTCGAGCTGCGCCAGGGTCGATTCAGCCAGGGCCTCGACATCCGTCGCACTCGGTCCAGACATGCGATCCGGCTCCTCGCAACCGGGAAGGATCAGGAGAAGGGAGAGCACACACGCGAGACCGAGAGCGAACCGGGGGGGGGCGAAGGTCGTCGCGAGGAGGGCACGTTCGGGGCCTGGGTGAAGTGGTGTCATGTCCCTGGTGCTCCATTGTCTTGAGTGATGCTGACGTGAAGAGGTTCATCCAGCTCAGGCTGCCGGATCCTCCGGGTGGTCAGGTGTCATCGAGGCTCGACGGTGGGCCGGCGAGGAACTGAGCCCGTCACATGGATGGGGTTCAATCCTGAGGATCACTTGAGAACTCCATCGATTCTAGCTCTCTCCAGCGCCAACTCAGCAATCCGAGCACCCTGTTCCTTGCCGGCTTCGGCGTCGAAGCGGAAGTGGACGGCTCCCCAGACCCGCGACTCCGATGCCGTCCAAGCCCGGTCGAGGCTTCGCTCCGCGGTGGAGGGGAAGAGGCCGGCCAGAGTCTCGCCGGCGGCCATCGAGATCGTGGAGTGACCAGAAGGATAGGCCGGGAAGGGAGGAGTCGGAAACAGAACCGTGAGTGACGGGTCGAGCGTGATCGGGCGAAGCAGCCAGAAGTGATACTTGGCTTCCCAGCACGCCAGGTAGGCGTCTGCCATGGCCACGCTGACGAGACTGTGGATATACGCGGCCTGGAGGGGATCCAGTTCATGGGCTTCGATCTCCTCTTCCACATAGAGGTGCCAACGCATCGACGGGGCGCTGGTGGCCCAATATAGGGCTGAGTTGACCATATCCCCGGTCAGGCGTTTCTCCACCGCACGCAGCTCTTCCATGGCCTGATCGAAGGGTGCGGAGTCGACTTCCGGAGGTGGGGCCGGCCGGAACTGCGCCGGGTCGTCCAGGAGCCACGGGCGCCATGTCCCGGCCAGGGGATCGTAGGGGGGCATGGTCATGCGTGGCGGCGTGGGTTCCCATATTCCGGGTCCCTCCGGAATGGATCCGATCCACTCCTCTTCAGAACCGTCGGTCCGCGCCAGAGCCACGATCCGGTGGCCCACCTCCCGGCCCAGCGCCAGGCCGGCTTCCACATCGCTGGGGAAGGCGACTCCCCCGAGTACCCGAGAGAGTCCCGCCTCCTCGGCCATGGCGTGGAAGTCGTCGGGGTTCTCATCCGGAAAGATGTAGGCGAGTACGGTCGCTGCCGCTCCCGCAGCAGCCGCATGCTCTGACGGAAACCCGAAGTCCAGGGCATAGGAGACGTGGGCTTGGATGTCCGAAGCGGCTGCATGGGGACGGGCGCGAGATTCCTGGACCTTTCGGTGTCTGGCAGCCACCATGGCATCGTGGATAGCCACGTGGAGGAGTGCCGCTCCTCGACTGGCACGCACCGGCGTCGCGACGCGGTTTCGAGGGAGAGTTCCGACGTATCGGTCGATCAGGTCGACCGCCAACTCGGTCCATGGCGTCGAAGGCAAGGCGTTCCAGCGAGCTGACACGGGGTTGTGGTCTGGTTCCAACTGACTCTGGAGTGCCCTGATCTCCTCGAGTTCGACCTCATCCGACAGGGGACGGTGGAAGACGCCCAGGTCCGCATCAGCTTCGACGACCCAACTTCTCCACTCCTGTAGATCGGGCGAAGCGAGAGAGGGTGTCGGATCCGTCGGAACGTCCGAACATCCGGTGGCCGTCATGGCACCGAAGCCGATTGGGATCGTCATGACCAGGACTCTTCGCAGCCTTGATCTCCACCTGCTACCGACTCGGGTCAAGGGGCGCTTCATCGCACCGTGCCGCGTACAGTGGGGAGGAACTCGGGCGAAAGTTCGATGGTCCGAGGCTCGCCCGGACCTCCGGTCCCCACGGGCTCCCGATAGGGTCGGAGCACGAATGGCCGCTCGGTCGTGAGCGGTTCCCCCTGATCGAAGGAGGGCTCGATGGTGATGACCATGTGCCAACGGCTTTCGCCCTGCGTGGTCTGTTCCGTCAGATCCAGCGGAAGCTCCAGCGCCTGGGGGAATGGGAGGTCAAGGGGATTGGCGAACCAGTCGGCGCCGGGAAATTCCTCCGTACCCACGACGTCGTAGTTTGCGACGCCTGAGAAGGGACCCCATCCGGTGTCGTCCCTCTCCGAGACGATGCCCCACTGGTTGGGGCGAAACTTGCCTCCTGAGAGCCATATGGGTTGGGGCCCATCGATGTCTCTTACGACCCAATGCTCATAGAGCCATCCGGTTGCCAGCGGGGTCAATCGTAGCCAGGTGTCTCCTTGCTCCGTCTCCCTGGGTCGGGTGTTGAACAGCCAGATCCCGCTTTCCTCGTGATGGGGATAGCGGTAGAACGGGCCGGTACTGGGAGCAAAGATCGTGAACTGACCTGGTCGCTCCCGCAGGGGAAGAGAGGCCTGGGTCACCGCGCCTTCGTGGCTGAGCTCGATTTCCCCTCGACGGAAGGAGCCCTGAAGCATCGGATGTTCCGGAGGCGCGTGATCCGACACATCGGGTGGCACGACGGCCACGAGGAGGCCCACTGCATCGGGAACGGATACAGTCACGCTGATGGATCCTGAACCCCGGAAGTCCAATGAGCCCAGGGCGGTCATCTGGCCGCCATTCCGAAGGATCCATCCGGCGTAGCTTCCATCCAGCTCCGGGTCCAGCGCGGGGAGCCCGTCGTAGTTCAGTTCAACGAGGCTCCCCTCACGGACCTCGGGGCCCATCGTGGACTCACATGCCAGCAATGCAAGGCTCATCGCAAGCGACAGGATCGTACCGGCCAGTAGGCGGCCGACTACCCCTCGAACCTCCCGCTCGGAGGTTCGCTCTGCCGAGGTTCGGCCAACGGGTCGTGTTCCCTGTCCGGCGAACCTCACCCTCATCGGCACCATCGATCTATCGGTCCGTGCGGGGATCAGCTGATGTTCTCATTGGCCTGCCGCTCTTCCCGGCTGATGGGAATGCAGAGTTCACGTCCGCTGAGGAAGTCGTTGAGTCCCTCGGAGTGCCACCGCCTCAGGTTCCAGAGGTTCCGGGCCTCCAGCCAGACCACGGACTGGTACTCCCACTGGAGGACATCCCATGCCTCGGCCTCACCTGGGGTGTCCAGCGCAGGCAGTCCGAAGTGGGCCCGCTGCTCGTTGACCAGGGCGAACGCCTCTTCGGTGTTCCCTGATCGGAGTTGAGCTTCGGCTTCGATCATCCGCATCTCCGTCCCCTTGACCAGGGGAATGTTCTCGTCCCACCCTGGATACTTCCCCTGCTGGAAGTGAGGAGTCAGGCCGTCCTGCCCGACCCGGATTCCTCCCCCTGAGTCGTAGATCGTATCCCAGGGCACTCGCGGGTCGTCGAAGACCTCTTCCCAGTCCGTGTTGAAGACGCTGGCCTCCAGGCGGTTCCCCGTTTCCGAATAGACGTAGTTGTACTCCCGGGTCGTATTGAGTGAGAAGATCGCGTCATACTGAAAGTCTGTGGGCACCTGAGCTGCATCGCTGACGGCTCCGGCCCAGTCCCCCAGGGCCGCTCGAACGCTGGCCCGCCCGGCTCGTGCACTGGTTTCCAGGGTGGAGGCGCCCGCAGCCTGGGCGATGCTGATGGATTCGGTGAACTGCGCTTCGGCGCGGTCGAAGTGCTGAGAGAAATCCACCGGGGCCTGTCCATCGAAGACCGCATCACAGACGGTCTCACCCAGAAGGCGATTCGCGTATCCTGCCAGGAGGTAGGCTCTCGCGGAGAGGTTGCTGGTGGCGAAGTCTCCCCCCATCACCTCCTGCATCCGGTCAATTCCGGCTTCCGCCACCCAACGAGCCCGGTGCATGAATCCCCAGACGTGGGGAGCCTCCTCCATCGCGTCGGTGATAAGGCCTCGCGAGGCTTGACCGGCCCAGAGGTAACTCCCCCCGTGGTTCTGCTCCCCTGCGGCCAACGAAACCACGAAAGCAGCTCGTGAAAGGCCAAATGAGAGGTCGGCGGACATTCCGGTCACCAGGCCCGCCATTGCGGCGGGGTCGTTCAGTTGATCATCGGTGAGAGGACCCGGGTTGGTCACTTCGAGGAAATCCGAGCAACCGGTTCCAAACCCTATCATGAGGAGCAAGAGCCCGGCGATGCCGAACCGTGAAGTGCGTGCACTCATCTTCAGTCTCCTTGTGTTGACCGCATTCGGATTCGGCATCAGAACGTCACCCGGAGAGACGCGAGGAAGCGCCGGGTCGGCGGGATGTTGTAGTACTCCTGCCTCTGGACACTGAAGCCGAAATCGGTCACCTCCGGGTCGAGCCCCGTGTAGTCGGTGATCGTGAACAGATTGCGGCCCGACAGGGTCAGGCGGGCAGTTTCAGCCCCCGGAATCCAACGTTCCGGAAGCTGCAAGTTCAGCGAGGCGCTGCGGAGCTTGAAAAAATCTGCTGACTCCAGCCACCCCGGATGGCTGTAGGGCTCGTCTGGAGAAAGGCACTTGTACCGGTCCTCGGCGGGGATGGAGTTGAGGGCCGCCGGGTCGCCGTCCGCCGCTGCGCGCTGGGCCTCGTAACAGGGGACCCACACGTTGCGCAACGAGTTCTGAAAACCCACCGCGTTCTGGAGGTAGTGCCCACCCTGGAACTCCCCGTGCACATCCAGGGTCACCTGGCCACTCAACGCAGTCAGAGTCGTTCCCATACCGATGGTCCGGGTCGGATACACCGGGCCCACGAATTGATTTTCCTCCAGGACCGGCTCAGCCATCTCTCCCGCGTTCACCACTCGGGTGCCGAAGAGGCTGGGAACGGGATAGCCTTCTCGGATGAAGTTATTCCAGCGTCCACTGCCGAGGATGATCTCCTGACCCGCTACGTCGACCGCCTCGGAGTTGGATGTCGCCAGGTGGAAGCGGCCTCGCCAATCCAGCTGATCCGACTGAAGTAGGACCCCGGTCAGTTCGAGCTCCATACCGGTGGACCGGATCACTCCGACATTCTCGAGTTGCGAAGAGAGGAATCCCAGAGAGGCGGGCGGGGTCATCCCGATGAGTGCGTCGTTCGTAGTCTGATGGAAGAAGCTCATGTCCACCCCGAGGCGCCCTTCCAGGAAGGTGGCGTCCATCCCGACCTCGTATTCCCGGCTCCTTTCCGGCCCCAGTTCAGGGTTCCCCAACTGACCCGGAGTGAATGCGGGTGAGCCGTCGTCTCCCGAGATGGGATTCCAGGTCTGCACAGCGTCGAAGGCGCCAGGCGCTCGCCCGGCATCTCCTACTGCGGCCCGGAGCTGAACAGGCTCCGCCCATTCGAAGGGCCAGAAATCATGATCGGAGACGATGTATGAGGCGTTGAGCTTCGGGTACATCTGGATGCCGAAGTCGTCACCGAAGGCACTGTTTCCATCAAATCGGGCTCCCGCGGTGATGTAGAGTCGGTCGAACAACCCGACCTGTTCCTCGATGAACACTCCAGCATTGATGACCCTGAGTCGAATGTCCGCCGTGGTGCTCGTGCGGCTGGCCGAGGTCACCGTGGGTTGGCCTGGTCCGGCGAACTCATTTCCCGTGACGTTGAGTTGGCGTCTCGTGTCCTCGAACAGTTGCCCTCCCCAGGAAAAACGGGACGTGACGTTGTCGCCGAGCTGGTTCCGGAACGAACCAGAGTAGTCGAACGAGAGAACGTAGTGCTTCCACTCCTGTACGGAGATGAAGCCTGCCACGTCGGTCGGGTGTCCGAAGGGCCGGTGGTTCTCGTTGACGATCGCGTTGTAGTCGTAGCCGATCCGGAGCTGCTGGTTGAAGCGGTCGCTTGGTGTGTGGTCGATGGAGAACCCGAGGACGTAATGGTCGTGCTCGTTGGTGAGTTCCTGCTCGCGAATCAGGTCGTTCGCGGGATCGGCTCCGATCTTGTAGTTGTTGGCTGGCCCCCGTGTGACGTTGAGGAGGAATCCCCGGAAGTTGTTTCCGTCAGGCAGGAATTGGCTCTCCCTCTGGTTGTACATGACTCGCGCGCCGAACGTCAGGTTGTCGGCGGGTGCGAAGTCGAAGTTTGCTCTCACCCCTCGGTCGTTCGAGGACCCGGGGGCGATCACGCCTCCCTCCCGATTGAAGTTGCCCGACAGGTAGTACTGGAAGCTCGGGTCCGCGCTTCCCCCACGAACAGAAAGGAAGTGACGTTGGACCTGGCCCAGTTCGAGCCAACTCCCGCTGGAGGGGCAGGTCACGTCCTCGAACTGCACTCCCTGGGAGGTCACGAGGTTGGGCCCAGTGCATTCTGCCAGAAAGAACCCGGAAGGATCTTGACTGGTGGCCGGGTTCCAATGGTTGACGCCGAACTGTGTTTCTGCCTCCCACACGGCGCGACCGTCCGTCCCTCGCTTGGTGAAGATCTGGATCACGCCGGCCGAGGCCTCGGTGCCGTAGATTGTCGTCGCAGCGGGACCGCGTACCACCTCGATCCGGTCGATGTCGCCCGGATTGATGTCGTTGAAGGGCATGAGCCCTCCGGCGGCTCCCTCGCTGAACATGCGTACACCATCGACGTAGATGAGCGGGGAGTTCCCCTGTGTCAGGCTGTTCAGTCCCCGAAGGACCATCGTGCCGCCTCGCCCCGGCTGGCCCGTATTCGCCATCACGGTGGCTCCGGGAACGCGGCCCGCCAGCATTTCCTGGGTGCCCGACACCGGGGCCAGATCGATGTCGGAGGCACTCAGTCCGCCAATGCTCACTCCGACCTCCCTGCGGCGGGTGGCCCCGGCCTGACCCGTGACTACGATGGCGTCCAGCCCGATCGCCTCCTGCCGAAGCTCGAAGTCGACCTGAACGGTTTCCCCGGCCACGACCTGTACGGTCCGCGACTGCGTGGCGTGTCCGATCGTCTGAACCCGGATTTGCACCTCACCGGCGGGCACGCTCGCGATACTGTACTGACCGGCCGCGTCGGTGATGGCACCGAGCCCAGTGCCGACCGCCTCCACCTGGGCGGCGGCGAGCGGTCGACCTGTTTCCAGGCTCACCACCTGGCCGGCCACGGTGCCCGTTCGATCCACCTGCTGGGGGCTTCGCGCCACGAGCCGGAGCTTGGTAGTAGCCACCGGGTTCCTCAGGTCCTCGAGGAGCCGGTCCGCGACTGAGACTCCCCCGGGATCGGCCCGCTCCCGGGCCGAACGCTCAATGATGATCCGGCCGTCGAGGGGCACGAACTCGAAGTCAGTCCCGGCAAGCAATCGGTCCAGTGCGGTCCGGACAGTGGCGTCGTCGCAGCGACAGGTCACCGTTCCGTTTCCTTCCACTCGGGAGGGGCTGAAGGCCAGAGGCACGCCGGAGGCCTCCCTGAGCGCATGGAGCCCTTCATCGAGAGAGACATCCTCCACGGAGAGGTAGGCCCGGCGCTCCAGGAGCTCGCTCGCCGATGTCGTTTGGCTGATGAGATCCGGCTGAGTCAGGTCAAGGGATGCCGTGGTCTCGACCTGGGCTCCAGCGGGATATACCAGGGCCAGAGTGGAAAAGAGAATGAGAGCAGATCGGAGCATGGTACATCTCCTGGTCGGGGAACCTGGTGGTCCCGCGGTGGAGTCCAGACCCTCGACGAACCGCCGTCACGGTGTCCGTCTCATCACGATACTGGATTCCTCCACGGTGCAACTCGCCTCCACCAGCCGGCAGAGGACCGTAGCGACTTGCTCTATACCTTCATCATGGATAGCAGTTTCAAACGCCCTCTTGGGGGCGGAGGCAAGGTAGGGCGCGGGGTCTGGCCGAGCAAGCTCTCGAAGAGTCGGGGATGCCGGGCTCGGCCGTGAGCCCGG
>PWWP01000290.1 GCA_003562075.1 Gemmatimonadota bacterium | reverse complement strand
GGCCCCGGACCTGGATCGCTTGAACGGAGACCCTGGAGCTCCTCAGGATGAAGCGCTCCAGCCTCCGGCGGATATCGACCCCCTCTCGGCCCCCACCTTCGCTGAGGCCCAGGATGCGGGAGCAGCCCAGCTCCGGGTTCTCTACGTAGCCTCGTCCGGCTTTGCCGGTCCCGGCGACGACGGGCGGCTCACCGGGGTGACCGTCGAGCTCCTCAGGGAATTCGGCCGCTTCGTGGAGGAAGAGCATGGCCTGGAGGTGGAGGTAACCCTTGAGGAGGAGGAGCACTGGCCCACCTTCTACCAGCGGGTCCGATACTCGGAGGGGGGCGTCTTCGGGATCGGAAACGTGACCATCACCGAAGCCCGACGTAGCGAGCTCACCTTCTCCCCACCCTACCTGGACAACATCGCCATCCTCATGACCCATGAGGACGTGCCGGAGTTGGAATCTCTGGAGGAGATCAACGAGGCCTTCAGTGACCTGACGGGTCTCATGTATACCGGTACCCTGCACGAAGAACGGATGGAGGACATCCGAGACCGGTACTTCCCTGACATGCCCACCATGACAGTGGGAACCAACGACCAACTGGTGGGAACGGTGGCCTCCGGAGAAGGTTACTTCGGTTACATCGATGTCTATAATTATTGGCGAGCCATGGAGGAGGGAGCCCCCCTCCGACACCATCCCGTAGGGGATGACGCCTCAGAGCAGTTCGGGGTCATCATGCCCCACAGTTCGGACTGGGCCCCCGTCATGGAGGAGTTCTTTGCCCGAGATGGCGGCCTGACCCAGAGCGAGTGGTACCGAGAGATCATGAGGGAACACCTGGGCGATGAGCTGGCCCGCCTCCTTCAAAATGGGTCCTGACACACACCCCACCATGACCAGAGCCTCCATGCCCCCGAAGCCATCCATCCCCTCCGCATCCCTGGGCCTGATCTTCACCCTCGTTCTCCTGGGCGGAACCTCCTTAGCCGAGGCCCAGGAGGTCTACTTTCCGCCGGCAGGGGAATGGGAAGAGCGGGCGCCTGAGGAGGTCGGGATGGACGCAGCCCTTCTGGAGGAGGCCCGACAGATCCACCTGGAGAACGAGAACGCAGCGCCTCGGGACCTGGCGCTTGCCCATCAGCGGGGATTTGCCCGGGAGCCCTTCGGAGAACAAGTAGGCGCTTTCATGGAGCGCGGTGGTCCTACGGCAGTGGTCATCCGGAATGGATATATCGTGGCCCAATGGGGCGAACCCCACCGGGTGGACAACACCTTCAGCGTGACCAAGAGCTTCCTGAGCTCGACGGTGGGCCTGGCGTGGGATCGAGGGATCATTCCAGACCTGCACGCGCCAGTGGGCGAACTCATGGGCCCCATCGAGGTGGTTCACCCCGAATGTGTGGCGCCCCGGGCTCCGCAGGGGGATTTCCCCCAGGTTCCGGCTCCCTTCGAACCGTTCAGCGGCGATCATGCTTCCCGGATCACCTGGGACCACCTTCTGAGACAGACCTCGGACTGGGAGGGGATGCTCTGGTGTAAGCCCGACTGGGGTGATCGGCCGTCCCAGGATCCGAATGAGTGGACCACCAGGGAGAGGCATGAGCCGGGAACCGTATACGAGTACAATGACGTACGGGTGAACCTCCTGGCGTTGGCGGCCCTGAACGTTTGGCGTGAGCCCCTGCCCCAGATCCTCCGGAACAAGCTCATGGACCCCATCGGTGCGTCCCCTACCTGGCGCTGGACGGGTTATGAGAACTCGTGGGTCTACCTGGATGGAGTTCAGGTCCAGTCCATGAGCGGAGGTGCCCACTGGGGCGGTGGCATGTTCATCAACGCCCTGGACATGGCTCGCTTTGGGCTTCTGCAACTCCGTGACGGCCAGTGGGAAGGAGAACAAATCCTCTCCCGGGAATGGCTGACTCTGGCGCGGACGCCCGGTGACGTGAATCCGCGCTATGGGTTCATGAACTATTTCGTGAACACCAACCAGGAGGACCTGGCCAGCGCCCCCGAGTCAGCCCACCGGCATGTCGGGGCCGGGAACAACATCATCTACGTGGACCCGGACCACGATCTGGTGGTCGTCGTCCGGTGGATCCAGGGCGGGGCGCTGGACGACTTCATCGGAACCATCATTCAGGCCATTACCGACTAACTGCGCCGACGGACTTCAGGACCTCCGTAGACCGCCCGGCTCCGGACCGGCCGGCCCCTCGGCCTTTCGCCGGCTCCGCCGGACCTCCACATTCTGAGAGATGCGTCTCCTCTTCGTACCTCCTCTCCTTCTGGCCCTCGGGGCCGGCGCCGCGGCCGGGCAGGTCTCTTCGAGCCCACCGCCCCCCTTCCCCTGTGAAGGCTTGGACCGGGGACACGCTGAGCTGGGCGTCCCCTCCCCGGAGGATCGGTGCATCCGGCTGCACGGCTCGGCAACCACGCCAGATGCCACAGGCTGGGCTCGGCTCCTCCCCGCTCCTACGCCCTTCGGAGCCGCAGTGGACCGGGACGGGGTCCATCAGTTCCAGTTCGAGATCGAGGTGGAGGGCCTTCCCCACCCTTCGGAACTGGGCCCCTACGACCGGTATGTGGCCTGGATCACCCCACCGAACCTGAGCCCACTGGTCCGGCTGGGAACCCTGGACGGAGATCGCACCCGACTGGACGTAGCCGGGTTCAATACCTACCTGGTCCATGTTTCCGCCGAGGGACCGGGAAACCACGTTGAGCGAGAGGGGCCCCTGGTGCTCAGAGGGAGCTCGGCCTCCATGGTCCTGCGGCCCCATGACCTTCCGGTGATCCTTGCCGAGATGACACCGGGTGGCGAAGAGCCAGGAGGCGAAGGGGCGCACCATCATCATCCTCCTGCGGACAGGGATCGAGATTTCCCCGCAGAGACAGATCGGGATCCTCCCGCCCCAGGGGGGCAGGACCGTGGCCATGGGATGGGCCATGGAGTCGGAGCTGACGACCTGCCGCAGGGAGACCTGGAACGCTGGCGCCCTCCGGCCATGCACCCCCACGTGTCCATGCCCCATGAGATCATGCGCCTTCGACCGCAGGTCTCTCCCTTCCTCCCTACCGGGTTCGCTGACGACATGCAGGGCGAGATTCCGGTGGCTTCGCCCCCCCGACCCATCCACCTGGCCCATGGCGACACCCTGATCCTGGAAGCCGGACCAGTGGTGCGGCGAGTCGGGCACCTGGAGATCCCGGGATACGGGTTCAATGGGCAGAGCCCCGGCCCCCTCATCCAGGCTCCCGCAGGTAGTTCAGTCCACGTGGTGTTCCGGAACGCCACCCCCCTCCCCTCGGCCGTTCACTGGCATGGGCTCCGGCTGGACTGGCGGTTCGATGGAGTCCCCGGAGTCACCCAGGATCCGGTTCCCCCTGGTGCGTCCTTCCACTACGAGCTGGATTTCCCTGACGAAGGCACGTTCTGGTACCACCCCCATCTGCGAGAAGATGTGATGCAGGACATGGGGATGGCCGGGAATATCCGGGTCCACATCCCGGAGAATGACCCGACCCGACATGATGTTGACCAGGAGGAGTTCCTCATCCTGGACGACCACCTTGTAGGCCCCGACGGGCCTGTGCCCTACGGTCGGGAAGCGCCCATCCATGCCCTCATGGGTCGTTTCGGGAACGTCCTTCTGGTGAACGGGAGCACGGAATGGGAGATGGAGGCCCGGTCCGGGGAAAGCGTACGCCTCCATCTCACCAACGCCAGCGCAGCGCGCACCTTCAACCTCTCGGCCGGTGAAAAGCCGCTCCGTCTGGTGGGCGGAGACATTGGTCCTCTCCCCGAACCCATCCTCACCGAGAGCGTAGTGCTGGCGCCGGCGGAACGCTGGACTGTGGAGTTGGAGGTTCAGGGGCCAGGGCCCATCTACCTCGAGAACCGGGTGCAGGCGCTGGACCACATGGGCGCCCGCTTCATCTCCCGAGTGGACACGGTGGGGACAATCCGGGTCGGCGACGAAGCCTCGGACGCCTCCCTCCGGCAGGGTGTGGGTGAGGGGACGAATGGAGAGCGTGGAGATCGAGAGTCCGGAGTCAGGGAGAGGGGAATCACGGAGGCAGGCAGGGCCTTGGTTTCTTCCGAGAGCGGATCCCGGGCGCGCCCGGGCGGCTCGTTCACGGCCCTGGAGCGCGTACAGCGGACTCACCTGGACCGGGAACCGGACCGGACCCTGATCATGGATCTCCGGGTGGGTCGGCTTCCCTTCCCTCTGGACCCACTCCTGTCCTGGGAAGCCACCTTCCGCCCGCCGGTGGAATGGGAGAGCACCATGCCCGACATGGATTGGCTGGTCAGCGCCGACGCAGTGGAGTGGATGCTTCGGGACCCGGATTCGGGCCAGGAGAACATGGAGATCGACTGGCGCTTCCAGGTGGGTGACAGGGTGAAGCTCCGGCTGGTGAACAACCGGGACAATCTCCACCCCATGCAGCACCCCATCCACCTTCATGGCCAACGCTTCCTGGTCCTCTCGGTAGATGGCGTGCCCATGCAGTATCCGACCTGGAAAGACACGGTGATGGTGCCTGTGGGCTCCGTAGTCGATATCCTGATTGAGATGGACAACCCTGGGCCGTGGATGATCCACTGCCACATTTCTGAACACCTTGAAAGTGGGATGATGGCTGTGATCCAGGTGGATCCGGCCTGAACGACCCCTACCTCCCTGGAGGCACTCCATGAGATGGACTCACACGCCGGCCATCCTGGCCCTGGCCCTCGCCTTCCTTCTCCCTGGAGACGTGGAGTCCCAGCGGGCCCAACACCTCTCCGACGACGTGCGTGAGTACGTCTCTACCGACGCTCCCGTCATCGCCTTGGTGGGTGTGACGGTGGTGGACGGTACGGGAGCCCAGCCTGCCGAGGACCAGACGGTCCTGATTCGCGATGGGCGCATCGAGGCTGTGGGCGCCGCCGCCTCCGTTGAGGTTCCAGACGGCGCACAGATCCATGAGCTGCCGGGACACACCGTGATTCCAGGGCTCATCGGGATGCACAACCACACCTTCTATACCACCTCCGGGCGGAGCGTCCAGTTGGATTACTCGGCGCCCCGGCTCTATCTGGGGAGTGGGGTCACCACGATCCGGACCACCGGTGCCGCATCGCCCTACAGCGAAATCAACATGATGCGTGGGATCGACGATGGTCGAATCCCTGGCCCCCGCATGCATATCACCGGACCCTACATCACCGGGCCCGGTGCCGGTGGCCACATGCTGACGGTGGACTCGGAAGAGGAAGCCCGCCGGGTCGTCGCCTACTGGGCTGAGGAGGGTGCCACCTGGTTCAAGGCCTACACGCGTATCTCCAATGACGCCCTGGGGGCCGCCATCCAGGAGGCCCACAGCCGAGGGCTCAAGTTCACGGGCCACCTCTGCTCCGTCTCCTACCGGGAAGCCGTGGCTCTGGGGATCGACAACCTGGAGCACGGCCTCTTCACCAACTCGGACTACTCGGAGCGGGAACCGGATGAATGTCCGTCCAGCCTGCGGAGCGACCTGGTGGAGATCGACCTCGATTCGGAGGAGGTCCAGGCAACCATTCGGGACATGGTAGACAATGGGGTGGGGATGACCTCGACGCTGGCCGTCTACGAGCTCACCGTTCCCGGCCGGCCACCGCTGGAAGATCGCTTCGAGGAGATCCTGGCTCCGGAGGCCTTCCAGGAATATCTGGCGACCCGCCAGCGCATCCAGGAGAACGCCGATCAATCCATCATGCCCCAGGTCTTCCAGAAGTCCCAGGAATTCGAGGTGGCCTTTGTCCGGGCAGGCGGTCTCCTGGCAGCAGGGGTGGATCCCACCGGAAACGGGGGCGCACTTCCTGGATTCGGAGATCAGCGGAACCACGAGCTTCTCATCGAGGCCGGCTTCACCCCGGTGGAGTCCATTCAGATCCTGACCTTGAACGGGGCCCGGATCCTGGGGAACGACGATGAGCTGGGTTCCGTGGAACAGGGGAAGGTTGCCGACCTGGCCGTCATCGCAGGCAACCCGGTGGAGCGCCCGGAAGAGATCCGGAATGTGGTGACGGTCTTCAAGGACGGGATCGGCTATGACGCAGAAGCGCTGATCCAGGCCACCCGGGGGATCATGGGCGTCCGCTGACGTTCAATACGAGATGGGCCCGGGGAAAAGCCCCCGGGCCCATCTGATTCTCACCTCAAACTCTTCTTCCAACTCCGTCCCCGGGCAGACCGACCCTGACCCAGGGCGCGATCTACCCAGACAGGACGTGGGCGGAGGCTCAGTTCTCCTCTTCTTCCATGGTCAGCGGCTCTCGGGGCTCCAACTGGATGGTCCACATTCCGCTGTTCCAGTCCGAGAAGAAGATCTCTCCCTTGAAGGGCATCCCGCCCCAGACCATGGGAGCGTTTGCAATGTATCCCACAGGGTCGTTGGACTTGAAGACGGCGATTTCCCGCCCCTGGGTTGCCAGGTTCCCCATGAGCTCCCCGGAGATATCCACCATCCGCATGCCGCCCTCGTAGTATCCCTGATAGAGGACGTCGTCCTCTACCCACATGTTGTGGGTCCCGTACTCGGGCACCTTGTAGCGGGCGATCTTCTTGGGGTTCTCCATATCGGTGAAGTCCAGGATATGGGTGTACCCGGAGGTGTTGGATGGGCGACCACCTTCACCCGTCTCCGGATCATAGGGGTCCCGGCTCAAACCACCTTCCAGGGCCATGCCCCGACGGTTCATGATCTCATCACCGGCAAAGACCAGGTGACGCCCAGTGGACTCCTGGTAATAGGGGAAGACGGCGTGGGTGCGTCCCCCTGGAGTCGTGAGCTGAGATACGAAGACCGGATTCTCGGGGGTGCCACCCCACTGTCCATTCCCCACATCATAGATCAGGACACCGCAGGCCCACTGGGCCGAGTAGGCCAGTCCGTCCTCCACCCAGACATCGTGGATGCGACAGTTCTCGTGCTGGACCTCGCCGACCGTCTGGGGATTGTAGATGTCCGACACGTCGATGATGACGTACTTCTCGCCGGCCGAGAGGGTGTAGACGTAGTCTTCCATGGGGAAGGCATTGTGCACCCCACCGGTGAGTCCCTCCTCATAGATGGAGGCAATGACCGGGTGGGCCGGGTCGGCCAGGTCCAGAAGAACCAGGCCGTTCCGCCGATTGGAAGCTCCCTCGCGGGTCATGGTGGCGTAGCGGGCGTCGGGAGACACCTTCACGTCGTTGACAGTCCGTGCATCCACCTGGATGGAATCGGTCTTCACCATGTTCGCCCGGTCGGTGACGTCCCACATGTAGGCATATCCATTTGCCCCCCAGGTGCCGGAAATGGCGTAGTCTCGACCATCGTTCCCTTCGAAGACCCAGAAGTCCGAGGTGTGGACGTCGTCCACCCGTCCCTGCCCCTGGAGCTCTACGCGCTGCACCACCTGGCGCTCCTCGACCTCGACAGTATGCCGGGCAGTGAGAGGTCCAGCTGAAGCGATGAGGGTGTAGACGCCGGGCTCCTCGGCCACGAAACGCCCGTTGTCCACCAACGCGGTGGCCCCGGGCTGACGCTGACCATCCACGGATCGGAAGGAGTAGCCCCAGTCCACCGGGACGCCTGCCAATGACTGACCAGCTTCATCGGCCACCTCGATCTCCAGGTGCACGACGTCGCCGGTCCGGGCCTGCTCCGGTGCACCGACAATCTGAGCGCTGGCTCCGGGGAAGTCCTGGATCCGGATCTCCTGGACCGCTTCTACGCCCTGATAGTCCGCAGAGATGATGACGGAACCGGTCCGGTGCGCCGTGAGCTCCCCGAAACGATTGACCGAAGCCACAGACGGGTCGGAGCTGTTCCAGCGGGGCTGGGCGTCAGGTCGCTCCGAGTCGTCCCCGTGGTAGGCCGCGAAGGTCAGCTCAGTCGCAGTGTGGGCGTACACGGCCTCAGGAGCATGGATGTCTGCCCGCGCCACTGAGGGGAATCCCACCTCGACAGGAATTCGGGTGGCCGCAGGCTGTTCATCGACACCAGCTGGAAGGATGACCGAGACGATCAGCATACCCGAGCTTCCGCCCTGGGTCCCAGTGATGGTTCGAGCAGCCTGGTCGATCTGGAAGCCCTGGCCGGCCCCGGCAATGCGCAGATCCACGTCCGAGACCGGATTCCCCTGGGCATCCAGGGCCTGCACGTCGAAGGAGACCGTCTCGCCCTGGGGCACTTCAATGGGCGACGGGGTCACCTGGAGATCTGCCACCGTCTGGCCTTGAAGACCTGGGGCAAGGGCCATGACGCCCATGAAGGCCGCCCCTGCGGTGAGAGTCTGGAGAATACGCTTCATACGAGTTGCTCCGTGCATGGGAGGACGTGGAACGTCCTGGGAAACAGCGACCTTCCACGAGGAATGATCCAGCGCGGAGTCCTCCCCGCCTGGTTCAACCTCATGGTTGTTCTGAATGGGTCAATCTGGCGCGCAGTCAGGCCCTGCGCAAGGAAGGGGGGGACCAGGGCCCGACGCCCTCCACAGCCCTTGAACGTCCCACTCCCCTGGAGCGGATTTCCTGGGTGTCAGAGGAGACCCTGGACCCAGCCTCCGTCCACGGGAATGGAGGTCCCGGTGACGTACGCGGCCCTCTCCGAGCAGAGGAAGGCCACCATGGCAGCGAACTCGGAGGGCTCGCCCAGGCGCCCCATGGGTGTGGCCTCTTCCCAGGCCGAACGGGCAGCATCTTCGGTGATGCCCTCCCGTTCTGAGATGGAGCGGGCCAGATCTTGAAGACGCTCTGTCCGGGTGAAGCCGGGAAGGACGTTGTTCACCGTCACTCCGTCCGCGGCCACCTCGTTGGCCAGGGTGCGAGCCATGCCCGTCACGGCGGCCCGGACACTGTTGGAGAGGATCAGGCCATCCACCGGCTGCTTCACCGCCACTGAGGTGCAGTTCACGATCCGGCCCCAGCCCTGGGCCTGCATCCCCGGAAGCACACCCTGAATCAGGAGGAGGACGCTCTCCAGATTCTGTTTCACCGCGTGCCGCCAGGTGTCCAGATCATGATCCTGGAAAGGCCCGCTGGGGGGGCCACCCGTGTTGGTGAAGAGGATATCCACCGTCCCGAAGCGGTCCTTGGCGCCTTCCACCAGGTAGGTCACACCATCCGGGGTGGACAGATCGGTGGCAATGGCCTCCACCGGAACCCCATGGGCCTCCCGGATCTCATCGGCCGCCTGGTTCAGAGTCTCTTCTCCCCTGGCGCACATGACCAGACGGACCCCTTCTGCGGCCAACTCTTCGGCGACGGCTCT
>PWWP01000260.1 GCA_003562075.1 Gemmatimonadota bacterium | reverse complement strand
GCGTAGATCAGGTTGTCGGCCACCGTCACGTTATGCACCGGGATCACCGCGCTGCCCCAGATGGCCAGACCGTCGGCAAACGTGTTCTCATGGGTTCCGATGGTGTTATTTTCAACGACCACACCATTCGGGGAGACGCTGCCCGTGCCCGAGTAGGCCTGGCGGATGCGGAAGGCCTGACCGCCGCCGAACGCGTGCTGCAGGTCCAGGTTGCGAACGGTGATGTTGCGGGCGTCCTCGGTGATGCTGATCAGACCGCTGCCGGCTCCGCCCTCCTGAGCCATCAGGAAGGTCATCTGCCCGCCGTCGTTGTGTCCATCGACGGTCACCCAGCTGGTGTTGTCGATGGCTAGGCCGTGGGCGCCGCTGAACGATACCGTTACGTCCGTGGCCGGCGCCGGTTTGATGGTCAGCGGAGTGTCCCCGGTCAGGTCACCACGCTCGATCAATGGCAGCTCCGCTTCGCTGTGGTCCAGATCGTCGGTGATGTACCAGGTAACCGGAGCTGAAGCTCCTGCTTCGTTTAAAACGGCAATGGCTTCGGCCAGATCGGCAAAGCCCTGGTCATGATCGCCCTGCGGTATGAAATAATTACCTGCAAGCGGTTCTACTGCGACTTCTTCACCTGCGATGATTTCACCGATGGTGGATCCTATGAATATTCGATCATTGTGAAATTCTGCAGTTATGAAGATCCGCTCGCCGGCAAAGGTATCATCCACTGTCCACGTATCCCCGCCATCCTCGGACTTGATGATATATCCGCCAAAAGTTACGGCATAGGCCCGGTCTCCGCTAACGGCGAGACTGTAGAAGTTACCATCAAACCCTTCGTGATCGATCTCCGGATCGACCCATTCCCAGGTTGCTCCTGCATCCTCGGTCTTCAGCATGAAGCCGGCGCCGACTGCCCAGGCGGTGGTCGCATCAATGATGGCCATGTCACGGAAATCAGCTCTGTCTGAAAATTCCTCCGGGAAACCTTCTTCCTGGAATTCAGTGACCGGCTCGGTGGCAAAAGCATCATCGGTGCGGATGACGTTCCGGCGCGGACCGGCAATCACACCGATATCGTCAGTAAAGAACTTCATGACACCGGCGATGTTGGCCGGACCGGTAAAGGCCAGGTGTTCCGTCCAGGTATCACCACCATCCAAGGTTCTGTAGATAGAGTAAGCCGTACCTGTATTCTTGCTAAGCCAGGCGTAACCGGTATCCTCATCGGTGAACCATATACCGCCAGAACGGTTATTGAAGTTGTTGGGCAGGTCCTCCAATACAGTTGTCCATGTTTGTCCACCATCCGTTGTTTTTACGATTTGGCGGTTACCCTTGTGGATAAATCCTGTCATTTCATCCAGGAACAGCAGGTTGTTACCGCGTCCCGGACTGTTATGCAACGAGGGTCCGACCAGTTCAAATGCATCAAAGGCGCTGTTGTATGAGAAAAGTTTACTATTGGAATTGACCGCATAACCAAAATTATCGCCAAAATTCAGATAGCGAATCTCCGAATAGGGATTAACACCAAGAAACTCGAAGGTGGCACCGTCATCATCGGAGAAGAACAGCGAGCTCGTGGAACCCTGTACTATGATCCGGTCACCCGCCATAGTTGCCTTTTGAAAATTCACGCTGTAGTCCAGCAACTCAGTCGCCCAATTCGCTCCTCCGTCGGTGGTTCGGGCAACGACCGGACGTGTGGCACGATTGTGTCCAAATGCCAGGATATTGTTGCTATCCAGCACCAGCAGACCGGTGAAGACATCCATGGTCATTGCCGGATCGAAGGTCACCTGCTCAAAGGTTTCTCCGCCATCCTCGGAAAGGAAAGCCGTGGTGGTGAGGCCCTGAAAAGCGTTGCCCTGCCCAAAAGCAATGACTTTATTTTCGTCCACCCAGCTGACGGCATTAAGTGCCGTAAGGTTACTTACGGATGTCAGTTCATCGGAAGGATTCCATGTTTCTCCCCCATCTTCTGTATAAAACTGACCATTGGCACTATTGCTGACGATCACACCGTGATTAACGTCGTAGAAATCAAAATCAAGCCAATTGGCACCTATAAGGGAGTCCTGGACCACCCATGTACCACCGCCGTCTTCCGATTTGAACATGTAGTTGTTGTTATGCCGACCGATAACCATGTACCCGACATCCGTATTGAGGAACTGAAGGCCTCGAAACTGATTGACATCCAGGTGAGGCACCAGCTCCTGGAGGGAGAGTTCGGTCCAGTTCTGTCCACCATTCTCGGTCTTGAGCAAAATGGCCTGGTTCGAAGATCCGACCCACCCGGTATTCGAATCAAGGAAATGCACTGTCGTGAACGTGGCTCCTTCGTAGCCCGGCGCCGCCATATCGGTCCAGGTGAGGCCGCCGTCGCTTGTGCGCTTGATCGTACCGTTGGATCCGACTGCCCAGCCTTCTGTTTCAGAGAGAAACTGGGTATCATTGAGAAAGCCTGTAAAGGCAGGCTCGAGTACAGTGGTCCAGTTTTCCTGGGCCTGTACAACGGGCACGGCTATCATGAAGGCAACCAGCAGAAGTATCGTTTTTTTCATAATTGCTCCTATTTTGGGTTATGAGTTGCTGCTTCTTTACTACACAAAAACACGATCGCCAGTGAACCGTGAGGCCCTTGCATCCCCGCCCGCCACCATATTCCGGAATTCCTGGGTCCCCGTGCTTGCCGGTGGCCCAAGACGCCGGAACGGCATCGGCTGCTTCAGGGGATCGGAACCCGGTAGGATACCGACGATGTGATGATCCTGCGTTTCTGTTCGGATTCATGGCCTTTCTGCTGTTGCGCCAGGAGTCCGATGTGAAGTTCGTGATGGCCTGCGAGACGGATAACTGCCGTCAGCCGGCCTTCGTGGATGGAATGACCGGAGAGCATGAAATCGATGTCCCGGCGGCGGTATTCATTAAAAAACCGGCCCGTTTGCCCCTTTTCGAGCCGGATGTTTGACGCGTTGCGGTTCAGGTATCCGTAGTGTAAGGTGAGGTTCATACGGTTGTTGAACCGGCCGGTAAAACCGGTCCGGAAACCGAAATCGGAGTGATCAACCGCCCATGCAATATCGCTGTAATAGTCATCCTCAGACTGGTCGCTGTTTGCAATCTGAAATTCGAGTCCGAGTTCCAGTTCGTTAGTTACATGCAATGACCAGCCGGTGACGAAGCGGTGCATACGCCGGCTGGCGTCGGTCATGAGCACATCAAACGGCTGGAACTCTGCCCATCTCTCCGCCGAGGTGAACCGATAGCCGGCGGCCAACATGGTTCCCCCCCTGTTCCAGATCAGGTCTGATTCCACCTGATGACTGCGTGATGATGTGTAGCCCTCTTTGCGCGGGCGTGTGATATCCTCCTCGATATCCAGAGCGCTCCGGGATCCACGGTACTGCGCGTGCAGTCGGAGGCCCTCCGGGAGCAGCCAGGATCCGTGCGCGCCGTAATGCCACGCTGTGCCACGCGTGATGCGGGTTTCGCGGTCGCGCCGCTGAACAATCGGCCGGTCGTATCCACGGAAATTGATAAGCACCGTCTCCTCCAGGATAGCACCTTCGTATTCGGTGTAGCGCAGTTCCTCCTCGCGGTCATCGATACCACCGTATGCGCCGATCTCAACGGATCCGATCCGGTATGTGGACCCCAGCCAGAAGCGGAAGTCGCGGTGGGTGGAGAGGGGCTTGGGTGCCACATCCTTCAGTCCCTCATCTACCATATAGTACAGAGAGACGCCGGCATTCCAGCCCGGCCGCAGTTCGATGGCGTATCCACCGGTAAAAACGATTTCGTTGTAGCGCGACAGACCGGTTGTGCTGTCGGCTTTGAGGAATGGATGGGCCTCCTCGTAAAACCGGGTGGAAAGCCACTGCCAGTCATGGTATTCGGTGCGGCGGAAACCGAATGAGCCGAGAAACAGCTGACGGTCTCCCACGGTCTTGCTGCCGGATGCCCGAATAGTATAGCTGGCATGGCGGTTCGGATCAATGAAACGGCGGAAATCCCCGCTTTGGTCATCAAAGAGGATGGCCATTTGCAAATCGTCGCCATAGTGCGAGATGCGCATCATAGCAGGATTACCCGTTCGTGCGGCCCAGTCATAGGGGCGCCCGTCCATCAGCTGCCCATACTCGAACGTGTTGCCGGCGGGACCGTACCACTGAGCCAGACCGGCAACAGGCATCAGGATCACACACATCAGTGTGACAAGTGCTGGAAGGAATCGGGAGGTGTTGCCGGGTAACATTATTTAAGAAGCGGTATGGTTATGGTAAGAAAATGTGCCAATTACTCAAAATCCGGATGATACTGTGGTGTGGGCCTGTCGTTAATACGAAAATCGACTGATGAGTTGTTGGTATTCTGCAGACGTTTTACACCGTCCGGACTCACCGAGACTTTACGTTCCATGGAACGGCCGGTGTAGAAGTTGATGCCACCGGTGGCGCCTGCGTCAATTCTGGGGTTGAGTTTCTTGCGGTCAAGGTCCGTCGGATTCAGCAGATACTCGACCCCGTCAATGATATCATCATAAGGTATGATAATGCGGTCGTCGCGCCAGCGCAGGTTGTCGGTATCGGTTCGGGCCAGCACCAGCGCATCCGCCTGGCCGCCGATGAGCCAGTCGATACCGGAATCCTGGTAGATCATAATCATGTTGGGAACGTTTGGATTGTCGATATCCGGAGCATCGGGTTTGTAAAATTCGAAGTCGGCCCCTCTGTGATCAAAGCTCGCAGGGGCATTGATCGTGTGATCGATGGCATCCACCACACAGATGATGAACTCTCCGGGCTCTATGGGATAATCGGTGCCTGTTCCGGGAAACTTCCATACATTCTTGGAATGGATGAACTCGGGGTCGTCAATGAAATTGAGCCCCAGATAGGCGCTGGCATATACACGGGCCACTACCAGTCCGTCAAGGTAGAGCGTTGAATCGGTCTGGTTGAAGAATTCGATAAAACGATCGAAGAAATAGAGTCCGGCACCCGGTGGGCCTGAGGCGTAGATCTCGCTGAAGACGATTGGGGCGCCCTCAAAGATGAGTTCCAGCGGTACAACAATCGGCTCGTCCTGGCCAGGACGGATTTCAACCGATGACATCGACCGGTTCACAAGGGAGTAGTTTTCGTCAGCCTTGTCGGACAACTGTTCCACCTCGGATGGTTGCAACGGACGGCTGATACTAAGGAAGTAACGGTCGGACAGCATGCCGGTCACTTCCACCCTTCCATTTCCATCGCTATAGTAGACATGTTCGGTGCCATGGACGTTGGAACGCAGCTGCACACGGGCACTGTCCACCCCGGAGTGACCATGCAGTATTTCCATGGTACCTGATTCGTCCACGATCTGCAGCACAACGGTGGATTCCCGTTCTTTGAAAGCGGGTTTGCTTCGCTGCGAGACCACGTCATCACATCCGATCCATAACACGGGTACAAGAACAATCAGGGCCGGAAGCAGCCATACAACGGTCCGGCGCCACGGCAGTAAATTGGTTCGGACCATGTTTTTATTGGTATCGTTGCAGGGTTTCATAGTAATCGTTGCCGGGTTTCATAATACACTCGTTAATTCATTATAAAATGATTCTTTCGGGATACCGGGTGTTCTTGCCACCAGGCTCAAAACTGGTAACTGAATTCCACACCGTAAAAAATGGGTGGATTGCGCCGTTCGAAAGTCTGTATGGCATCGGCCGTGCGACGCAGCTGATAGCGGGGCCGGTGGTTGAAGATGTTGTTGACAAAGAAGGTGACTTCAGAGCCCCGGAAAAGTGATTTGCTGACGTTCACGTTGAGCAGCCAGCGATTGGGTCGCCTTTCATCCAGAAGCTGAAAATCCTCGTATCGGCGCCGCAGGTCAACATATCGCTCATCCGCCTGCTGATCTTCCGGGATCATAACGGTCTGCTGGTCGGGGGTGAAGTACCCGATGGCCAGCGTGTCGGTCAGGCCTCCCCGGCCATCGATATTGAAAAGCTGCTGCTGCACATGCACGGTGAGCCATAACCCCAGCGACCTGGATTGCACTTCAGCGCGATAATTGAGCAGCAGATTGCGGTCGTAGCGTTCCTCGGTGGTGTAAATGGGTATCACAAACCTGCCGAACTCGTTGTTGAACCGGCGCGCACCGTACTGGATACCTTCTCTGGTTCCACGCTTGTTGTTGATGTAAGCGGCATCCATCCGGAACGCGGTGTTAATGGACGAGATGCGGCGAGTGCGCAGGCTGAACTCAATTCCTTGCGAGCGGTGCCACCCATCGTTCAGATAGAGCGGGAACCTGTCGAGCAGGGTATCCCGGACTACGCCGGATTCCTGGTCGGGCCATTCGGGCCAGGAGTACTGATAGAAGACGGTGGGTTCCGAGAACGTCCGGAACATGTTGTCGCTTCGGTTCATAAACCCGGTTACGCTTAGTCCCACATCGCCAATTTGTTGGTCCAGACTGACCTCATATTTTTTCTGCCTGTAGCCTTTGAGGGTCGGGTTGGCTTGCTCACGGATGTAGGTGGATACCAGGGCGAAGTTCTGACTCGGGTCGGCCGGATCTATCACGGAAACCGTATCCACGATGTCATAATAGCGTTCTTGCGCGAAGATCATGCCCATCGGGGGTGATTTGCTTGTCTCGCCATAGCCTATGCGCAACCGGGTGTCATGAGTCAGATGCAGCGAGAGGTTGATGCGCGGGTTCAGAAAAGATCCATTGTTGGACTCGATCAGGGGGCCGTTGCCGGTGAAGGCGCCGAGGTTCAGTTCGGTGGGTCGGTAGACCTCGTAGCGGAAGCCGGCCTGGAGCCGGAAAGGGATGCCGATGCGCCCGGAAATGTGGTCTTCGACATACAGACTGAGGATGTTGTAAGCAGGCAGATCGTTGTAACTGCGCAGGCGGGGCGTGGGGTTGGTCAGTGACGGCGGGAAAAGCGGATTGAAATCGATACCGTCGCCCCGGTTGAAATCGGAACGGAACGTAGCTCCGGTAAGCAGTTGATGGTAGATGCCGCCCGTCTGGAACTGCCAGCGGTGGTTCAGGTCGGAATAGATGTTCCACACCGAGCCCCGGATCCATTGCTTGCCCAGATAGCTGCCGAAGACAAGCACGCCCCGGTTGGTCCCCTCCTGCGTGGCCTGCGACACCACCATATTATCGCGCGATATGAGTCGCTGCTGGAAAGAGTTCTGGCGGATGTGGTTGACCGACCAGTTGGCGCGAAGCCGGCGGGATGAGCTGAAGTCATAGCGCACTTCGCCTGAGTAGCGCACCGTCACGTCCCGGTTGTACCAGGCCTGGCGCAGGGCATAGCCCGGCTGTTCCTGGCGCTCGTCCAGGGAACGGGTGCCGTACAGACGCTGGCTCAGCTCCCAGTTCTCGGACTGACGGCGCAGCGTAAGCTGTCCCGAGAAGCGGGTGTACCCATCATCGGCAATACGGATGTCATTGCGCGCGGTGGCCATGTTGGCGTTTGCGTTGAGCACCCAGCCAGATTGACCGAGACGGGTGCCGCCGGAGGCATTGAACTCGGCAATATTGGGATTGTAGGTGACTTTGAGCCGTATCGGTTCGGGACGCGAGCGGGTGCGCACGATCAGTGCGCCGTCGGTCAGGTCGCCATATTCGGCCGAAGGTATACCCCGAATAATGGTTATCTCCTCAATATTCTCAGCTGCTATCTGGCGCAGGTCGAGACCCCGGTTGGCGGTGTTGGCACCAATACCGATCTGGAGATTGGCGTTGTTCGAAAGCGGAATCCCATCCACCATAATCTGGGTGCCCATGGCATCGCCACCGCGTATGACGGCCTGTTCGGGCGAACTGAGCGTCGGATTAGTGGTGGTTACACCGGGCATGAGTTGCAGCAGGTTTCCGAGACTGGTGGATTCGGTGTGCTGTATTTCACCGGATGTGATTACGGTGCGGGTATCCAGCTCGCGCGATAGAAGATCATCGGGTGCCACAACAGTGATGGCACCTATTTCAAAAAAGGTTGGCACAAGATGGTATTCGCGACGGACCTGCTCGCCCCGGGACACTACGATGGTATCCAAGATAACTTCGTAGCCGAGCATGGAGACCTGGAGCGTCCATGTACCGGGCCTGACCGGTATCTCGAAGCGTCCGTTAGAGGCAGTGGAGCGACCGGTGGACAACTCGCGGATGAGTACCGAGACGTTCTCGGCCGGATTCCGGTCTTCGTCGAAGACACGACCCGTTATGCGGGAGCCATCAGGCTGCGCATGTACCGGAAGGCACAGTGCAACCATAATAAAGAACAAAAACAATCTTCCGGCAGTAGCAATCATTTTATTCCTGGGACTACACCCTGCTTAATAGTAAGCATATTTATGCTAAATAAGTCTACGGCAAAAATCAACTTACACCATTGAAATTTCCGTTTTGAAACTCGGCCCGCCGCGGCCTTACGATTCTCCGGCGTGCCAGCCAAATAATCTCCTTCAAACGATTCGTATTCATCCCTGATCACTTCGTCGATTTGCACACTTTGATCAACGGAACTAAAAAACTTCCAAATGTTGCTGAATAAATCAATGTGCAGCGGAGTTCGATCATACCCGGGAACTTCTTCTACCAGTTTTGGAATGTCACCGTGATCCTGGGTATATTCCATGCATTCTGAAATATGACATAAACCTATGTAATACTCAAATAAAAAAACGGAATGAGCGTCCTAGTTGGAAAAGATACCCGCCTTGTGGTGCAGGGATTTACCGGTAATGAAGGTACCTTTCACGCCGAACAGATGATCGCCTACGGAACCAATATTGTCGGGGGAGTGACTCCGGGCAAAGGCGGCACGCGGCATCTGGACCGGCCCGTCTTCAACACCGTGGCAGAAGCCGTTGGGAAGGAGGGGGTGAATACCTCCGTGATCTTTGTACCGCCGGCTTTTGCCGCCGACGCGATTGCCGAGGCCGCCATGAACGGGATCGGCCTGATTGTCTGCATCACCGAGGGAATCCCGGTCAAGGACATGATCAATGCCCGGGAGATCGTCCGGCGCCATGGGTCACGGCTGATCGGCCCCAATTGTCCGGGTGTCATCACGCCCGGAGAGGCAAAGGTCGGGATCATGCCGGGCAACGTATTCACAAGGGGGCCCATCGGGGTAATATCCCGTTCCGGTACGCTCACCTACGAAGCCGTGGACCAGCTGACCAAGATCGGGCTGGGACAAAGCACGGCTATCGGCATCGGCGGAGATCCGGTTATCGGTACCAAGCACCGCGATGCTGTTGCACTCTTCCAGGATGATCCCGAAACCGAGGCCATTGTGCTGATCGGCGAGATCGGCGGATCCGATGAAGAGGATGCGGCGGCGTGGATCAAG
>PWWP01000286.1 GCA_003562075.1 Gemmatimonadota bacterium | reverse complement strand
GGGAGCCCCCTCGGTCGTTGGCTCCCCTCGACGTAGCTTTCGCTATGCCTCCGGGTCGCCGCCTACGATGGAGCTCCCTGGCGTTCCCAACGGTGGCGCCTCTACTTCTTCAACAGCCTTCCCAGCCCTTGGGGCACCAATCCCCGGCTCGTAGGTAAGCATACTTCCGCAACGGCCCGGCCGCCCTTCGATGCACCTGTCGAGGCTCCTGGGCCCTGGATCGCTGTTCACCCGCCTCCGGGACGCTCATGTCCCGGCGGTAGCCGGAGACACCCCGGTATCCGGCTCTGGCCGTGGCAAGTGCCCGGCCGGTCAGACATGAAATAGATCAGAGAGGAGAGACCCTACATGAAGTCCATGTTGCTGAAGGAAGACGAGTTGAAGGGAGGTCAGGACATAGAGCGTCCCCCCTTCAAGGTGAAGGACCTGGGTCTCTGGGAGCTGGGGCGGGACGAAATCCGCCTGGCCGAGCACGAGATGCCCGGCCTCATGGCCCTCCGGGAGGAGTACGGAGACTCCCGCCCCCTGGAGGGGGCCAAGGTCATGGGCTCCCTGCACATGACGGTGCAGACCGCGGTCCTCATGGAAACCCTCACCCACCTGGGTGCTGATCTGCGCTGGGTTTCTTGCAACATCTTCTCCACCCAGGATCACGCCGCAGCCGCCGTGGTGGTGGGTCCCGACGGGACACCGGACGACCCCCAGGGCGTTCCGGTCTTCGCCTGGAAGGGAGAAACCCTGGAGGAGTACTGGTGGTGCACCGAGCAGGCCCTGACCTGGCCGGACGGGAGCGGTCCCAACCTCCTCCTGGATGACGGAGGAGACGCCACCCTCCTGGTTCATCGCGGAAATGAGTTCGAAGACACCGGTCGCATCCCCGAATTCGATGAGGAGAACGATCCGGAGGAGTGGGGAGTGATCCTGGACCTCCTGCGCAGGGTAGCCGCCCGGGATCCGGAGAAGTGGACCCGGACCGCCGCCGGCATCCGGGGCGTTTCGGAGGAGACCACCACCGGTGTGCATCGCCTCTACGAAATGATGAAGGAGGGCTCCCTCCTCTTCCCGGCCATCAATGTGAATGACTCGGTCACCAAGTCCAAGTTCGACAACCTGTACGGGTGCCGTCACTCCCTCACCGATGGAATTCTCCGGGCCACGGACGTCATGCTATCGGGGAAGGTGGCCGTCATCTGTGGGTACGGAGATGTAGGGAAGGGGTGCGCTCAGGCCCTCCGGGGCCAGGGAGCTCGCGTCGTCATCACCGAAATCGACCCCATCTGCGCCCTTCAGGCAGCCATGGAGGGCTACCAGGTGGTGCGGCTGGAGGATGTGCTGGAGACGGCCGACATCTTCATCACTGCCACCGGAAACAAGGACATCATCACGGCGGACCACATGGCCCGGATGAAGGACAAGGCCATCGTCGGGAACATCGGCCACTTCGACAACGAGATCGACATGGCCGGTCTGAAGAAGCAGCAGATCCAGCGGAAGACCATCAAGCCTCAGTTGGACGAATTCACCTTCCCCGATGGCCACTCCGTGCTGGTCCTGGCCGAGGGACGCCTCCTGAACCTGGGCTGCGCCACGGGCCATCCCTCCTTCGTCATGTCCGCTTCGTTCACGAACCAGGTCATGGCCCAGATCGAGCTGCACCGGCGGGCCGACGAGTACGAACGGAAGGTCTACACCCTGCCCAAGCACCTGGATGAGAAGGTGGCCCGGCTCCACCTGGACAAGTTGGGCGTGCGGCTCACCGAGCTCAGTCCGGATCAGGCAGATTACATCGGAGTTCCGGTGAAAGGGCCCTACAAGCCAGAGCACTACCGATACTGAGCCGGTCAGGACCTGGGCGCCGAGCCGCCTGACCAACGGTCACGGTGGAGATGGCCATGGGAGGCGGGGAGGACACGGAGGCGGTCCTTCCCGCCTCTTTTCGTTCCAGGCCTTCGCTCAACTGGCGTCCAGGAGACGCTCGACGGCCCGGCGCAGCGTCCCAGGGCCTGACGCACCAACAATTCTGTGGCGGATCCGGCCCTCCGAGTCCATGATGAAGGTGGTGGGCACACCGGGAATTCCTCCGAAGACCTCCCGGGAACCGGCCACCGCCATCCCCATGGGAAGGGTCAGATCATGTTCCTGGCGGTACGACTGCACCACTGGCGGGCCGTTGGCATCGATGGAGAGGGCCATGATCTCCACGCCCTGGGCAGCCATGTCGTCGTAGAGACTCTGGAGGTAGGGAAGCTCCCACCTGCACACCCGACACCAGGTGGCCCAGAAGGTGACGACCTGCACCTGACCTTCCCCAGGTGTCAGGGTCAACGGCGCCCCGTCCAGCGTCGAGGCCGGGACGGAGGCACCAGCCACGGACTCCACGGGGGCGAAGGAGGGCCCGATTCCGGTCCAGGCCGTCACACGGGGCCCCAGGCGCTCTGCAAGGAAGACGAGAACGACGATCCAGAGGATCCGTTCACCCCACTTCAGCACAGTGCGCCAGCGGGAGCTATCCGAGGATCGAGGTTCAGTCATGGAATTCAGCGGAATCAGTTGGATGGGGGCTTCATGGACCAGGTCCCCTGGAAGGACGGGCTCTCCGCCCTTGACACGGATTAATCTACTATTAAGTTGATTACGTGTACAGTTTGACACTTACCACACGGAAGGTATCCACATGCTCGAGAATCTTGCCGCCCCCTGGCCCTGGTATATTGCAGGCCCCCTCATCGGCTTGGTGGTCCCGCTTCTCCTTCTCCTGGGCGGGAAGGTGTTCGGGGTCTCGGCCAATCTGAGACACATGTGCGCCGCCACACCGACCCCCGAGCGGTGGAAGCCGGCCTTCCTGAAGTATGACTGGAAGAAGTCTGGGGTGTGGAATCTCACCTTCATCCTGGGCGTCTTCCTCGGCGGACTCTTGGCGGTTCAACTCATCGGGATGCCCGATGCCGGGGCCCACATCTCCGACGCAACCCGGAGTGACCTGGCGGCGCTGGGTGTCCAGGAGTTCACCGGACTCGTACCCACCGACCTCTTCTCCTGGGGCGCCCTCCTTTCGCCGGCAGGGCTGATCCTCATCGTAGGCGGGGGCTTCCTGGTGGGTTTCGGAGCCCGGTACGCCGGTGGCTGTACCAGCGGACATGCCATCTCAGGAATCGCCGACCTCCAGCTCCCTTCCCTCATTGCAGTATTGGGATTCTTCGCAGGTGGTCTCCTCGTCACCTTCGGCCTCCTTCCCCTCATCCTGGGTTGAGGACGCCGGACGCCCGAGATCACGCAGCCCTCAGAACACGAGAGACGACCATGAAGAAAGAGAATCAAGTCACGAATCCGGCGAAGTCCGGCGGCGGCGCCGCCGCCACTGCGGCAGAAGCAGGCCCTATCGAGCACCCTCTGGCCCTCCTGGCATATCTCCTCATCGGAATCTACCTGGGCGTCATCTTCGTCCAGAGCGAGGTGGTGTCCTGGTTCCGGATCCAGGAGATGTTCCGGTTCCAGAGCTTCCACATGTACGGAATCATCGGCTCGGCCGTGGTGGTGGCCGCCATCTCGGTCCAGATCATCAAGCGGCTGGATGTACGTTCCGCCACCGGTGAGCCCATCCGCCTGAACCCCAAGGAGTGGGGAGACAGCAAGATTCCGGCGGCCCGGTACTGGATCGGTGGGACCCTCTTTGGCGTGGGATGGGCCCTCCTGGGTGCCTGCCCCGGACCCATCTTCGCCCTCCTGGGATCGGGGATCACGGTCCTGGTGGTAGCCCTCCTGGCCGCGCTGGCCGGAACCTGGGCCTACTCCATCCTCCGCCCACACCTCCCCCACTGAGGAGAGGAAAACGAATGAACCAGCGGGAGTGTATGGGAACCACTCATTCAACACCCGCCACGCAGCCGGGCAAGACGCCCATTCATCAGTAGTAACCCTGAATCAGGAGATTGAACCATGTTGTTCCGCCAATTCTTCGATCCGAAGCTCGCTCAGTACACCTACCTGGTGGGATGCCAGCAGACCGGCGAGGCCCTCATCATCGACCCGGAGCGGGACATCGACCGCTACGTGGAAGCTGCCGAGTCCGAAGGACTCCGCATCACCGCCGTGGCCGAAACCCACATCCACGCCGACTTCCTCTCCGGCGCCCGGGAGTTCGCCGAGCAATACGGCACCAAGGTCTACCTCTCCGACGAGGGGGGCCAGGAGTGGGCCAGCGACTGGGCCCGGAACGGAAGCTACGACGCCACCTTCCTGAAGGACGGCGACTCCTTCAAGATCGGCGGCATCGAGGTCCGGGCCGTCCACACACCGGGGCATACCCCGGAGCACATCAGCTTCGTCATCATCGATCGTGGGGGCGGCGCCTCCACCCCCATCGGGATCGCCACCGGAGACTGGGTCTTCGTGGGAGATCTGGGTCGCCCCGATCTCCTGGAGCAAGCAGCCGGGATGCACGGAGTCCAGGAGCCTTCGGCCCGGCAGCTCTTCTCCTCCCTTCCCCGATTCATGGAGCTGGAGGACTATGTACAGGTCTGGCCGGCCCACGGGGCAGGCTCCACCTGCGGGAAGGACCTGGGTGCCGTCCCCCAGACCACCGTGGGCTACGAGAAGCTCTACAATGCGTCGCTGAACGCCGCCGATAGCGGTGAGGATGACTTTGTGGACGCCATTCTGGCCGGACAACCCGAGCCCCAGACCTACTTCGCCCGCATGAAGCGGGATAACAACAAGGGTGTGCCTCTCCTGGGACAGCTTCCCATGCCCCGGCGCCTGACCATCGGGGAGCTGAACCGGATGGTGGACAACGACGAAGCCCTCTTCCTGGACACACGGCTGGATCGCTCGGGCTTCATGGCCCGCCACATCCCCGGCGCACTCTACACGCCCATGAACCGGGCCTTCAACACCGCTGTGGGCTCCCTGGTGGAAGATGAGACCCAGCCCATCGTCCTCATCATCGAGGAGAGCGCCGTGGAAGAGGCCGTCCGGGACCTGGTCCGGATCGGATACGACAACCTGGCAGGCTTCGCCACACCCGAGACCCTGGCCCGATACTTCGACCAGGGAGGCCAGGTGGCCCGGATCCCCGAGCTCAGCATCACCGAGCTACTGGAGCGCCGGAAGGACGAGGGAGCAACGGTGGTGGATGTCCGGTTCGCAGCCGAGTATGCCTCGGCCCATGTGCCAGGAGCCATAAGCGCCTCCTATACCCGGCTTCCTTCTCTGGCCCCGGAGCGCCTTCCCCGTGACCGGACTCTTCTGGTTCACTGCGGAAGTGGAGCTCGGGCCGCAGCAGCCTCGGCCTTCCTGGCCAAGGAAGGATTCGATGTCCACTTCGTGAACGGCCAGTTCGACACCTACGTGGAAAAGGGCGAAGTGGAAGCGGGCGCCTTCGAGGGCGAGCCTGAACCGGCTGGAGCAGCCTGATGAGATAGCCGAGGCTGACTCACAGTCTCGGGAGGTCAGGTCCGGGGGGCACTCGTCCCCCGGGCCGGCCTCCACTCTTCCCGGGTCCACCTCCAGCCCCTTCACCTCCCAGGCATCGAGGATCGAAGCATGCCACGTGCCAGCCTCCCCTTCCTGAAACAGCTGGACGGATACGATGGGCACCGGGCCCGGTCCGACCTTTCGGCCGGGATCACCGTGGGGGTCATGCTCATCCCCCAGGGAATGGCCTACGCCCTCATCGCCGGCCTTCCGCCCATTTACGGGCTCTACGCGTCTCTGGTCCCCCTGGTGGTCTACGCCCTCCTGGGCACATCCCGACACCTGGCGGTGGGACCGGTGGCCATCGTCTCCCTCCTGGTGGCAGCAGGAGTGGCTCCTCTGGCCGACGGGGACCCGGAGCGGTACATCGAGCTTTCCCTCCTCCTGGCCCTCATGGTAGGGGTCCTCCAGTTGGTCATGGGACTCCTCCGGTTCGGGTTCCTCACCAACTTCCTCTCCCACCCCGTCCTCAGCGGATTCACCAGTGCTGCAGCCCTCATCATCGGGGCCAGCCAGCTCCGTCACCTGGTTGGGGTGGATCTCCCTCGGGGTCACGAGGTCCACCTGATCCTCTGGGAGCTGGGACAAAGCGTGGCGGCCATCCACCTTCCCACTCTGATGATGGGGCTGGTGGGAATCGGACTCCTGGTGGGACTGGGACGGCTGAGCCAGGCCATTCCGGGAGCCCTGGTGGTGGTGGTCCTGGCCACCGCTGCCTCCTGGCTCCTGGGCTTCGAAGACCGGGGAATGTCTGTGGTCTCCCAGGTGCCTGGCGGTCTTCCCCTCCCGGTGATTCCCCCCCTGGACCCGACCGCCATGTGGCAGCTCCTCCCCGTTGCCCTCACCATCGCCCTGGTTGGATTCATGGAATCCATCGCCGTAGCCAAGGTCTACGCCACCCGACACCGCTACGACATCCAACCCGACCAGGAGTTGGTGGCCCTGGGAGCCGCAAACCTGGTGGGAGCCTTCTTTCGGGCCTATCCCACCACGGGTGGGTTCTCCCGGACGGCCGTGAACTCCCGGGCCGGGGCCACCAGCACCCTGGCCTCCCTGGTGAGCGCCGGGGTCATCGCCCTCACCCTCCTCTTCCTCACCGGGCTCTTCTACCACCTCCCCAACGCCATCCTGGCCGCCATCGTCATGGTGGCCGTAGCCGGGTTGGTGGATGTGAAGGAGGCACGGCATCTCTGGCGGGCGGATCGGAGTGACCTGGCCATGATGGGGGTGACCTTCGTGGCTACCCTGGCCCTGGGGATCGAAGCCGGCATCCTGGTGGGCGTCCTGGTCTCCCTGGGTGCCCTGGTGTACCGGACTTCACGGCCCCATGTGGCCCTCACCGGCCGCCTCCCCGGGACCCACGCCTACCGGAGTCTGAAGCGCCATCCCGAAGCGGAGACCGAACCCGGCGTGGTCATCCTCCGCATCGACGCCACCCTCTGCTTTGCCAACGCACAGGTTCTCCGAGATCAGATCCGGGCCCTGGTGGACGTGCCTGAGGGTGAGCTGCCACCTCACACCATCGTCCTGGACTTCCACCCGGTGAACGGGGTGGACTCCACCGTTCTCCATCAACTGGAAGAGCTCATCCACCTCCTCCGGGCCCGGGGTGTGTCTCTCCGCTTTGCCGGGGTGAAGGGACCTGTCATGGACCGGATCCGTCGGGTGGGACTGCACCAGCTCGTGGGCCCGGACCGCTTCCACTGGGAGGTGGAGGGGGCCGTCACGGCCGCTGTATCGGAAGGCCGAGGGGCGGCCAGGACCCGGTCAGCGTCCCTCGAAGAAGGGACAGGGCCTCACACCGACAAGCCGTCACCTCAGGGAGAGGAGGCAGTCGTACCTCAGGATCAGTCGGCACCGCGCTGAGGATCGGTGCCCCGGGCCCTTCACGAAGCTGCAGCATCGGTGAAGCGGCCCAACGAAGATCCGGGGACGCAACCCCCCTTCCCCCTTTGGGTTGGGGTGGCAGGGGCCCGCCTTGGTCGTTGGCCCGCCTCGACGTAGCTTTCGCTATGCCTTCAACGGGCCGCCTACGTTTCGGCGGGCACCACCGCACAAGCGGTGGTCGGGCGCTCCCAACGGTGGCCCCTCTACTTCTTCAACAGCCTTTTCAGGGAGGCCCTGTGACCCTGCTCCCCCATCGATCCTGGCTTCTCCTCCTGCTCCTCCTCTCCCTACCCGGGTGCCAGGAGTTGGATACCCCTGCCCCTGACGCCCAGGAAATGGCTGCCACCGTCCAGGCGGATCCAGCCATCCGTCCGGAGGCCGCCGGTCTCCACGGGGCAGTGGTGGCAGGCCATCCCCTGGCGGCACAGGCCGGGTACCGGGTGCTCCGGGAGGGTGGGAACGCCACCGACGCCGCGGTGACCATGGCCGCCATCCTGGCCGTGGTCCGTCCCCACATGAACGGGGTCGGGGGCGACGCCTTCGCCCTCTTCCACTCGCCGGGCGCCTCCACCGTGGAGGCGCTGAACGGATCGGGTCGAGCCGCCGCAGGCGCCACCCCTCAGTTCTACCTGGACCGGGAGCTGGAAGAGATGCCCTTCTCCGGCGCCTTGGCGGTCACAGTGCCTGGAGCCGTCTCGGCCTGGGCCCAGGCACTGGAGCGGCACGGGACCCGCTCCCTGGCTGAGGCCCTGGAACCGGCCATCGAGTTGGCCCGCGACGGCTTTGTCGTGACCCAGACGCTGGAGCGGGATTTTTCCGCCGTGGACCGGTTGAACGAGGCGGGCCAGGAACTGTACGGGCCAGGGGGTGAGCAGCTCCGGGCCGGAGAGGTCCTCCGGAACCCGGCCCTGGCCCGGACCCTGGAGACCATTGCCCAGGAAGGGCCGGAAGCCATGTACGGAGGCGCAGTGGGTGAGGCCCTCGTCCGGTTCCTGGAAGCAGAAGGGAGCCCCCTCCGCCTCCAGGACTTCGCTGAGCACACGGCGGACTGGGCCGAATCCATTTCCATCCCCTTCCAGGGGCTTCGGGTCCACTCCCACCCACCGAGCAGTCAGGGGCTGGCCCTCCTCCAGCTCCTGGGGATCACGGAAGCTGCCGGCCTGGATCACGAAGGCCCCCTGGCTCCGGACCACCTCCACAACATGATCGAGGCCACCCGCATCGCCCTTCATGAGCGAGACGAGCACGTTGCGGACCCCACCTTCCAGGAGGTTCCCGTCGACCGACTCCTATCCAGCGAGCACATGGCCCAGCGGGCAGGAGAGATCGGGAGCTCAGCCACCGGCGAGCGAGGGGGAAATGGGGTTGCCGACGGAGATGGAGACACGGTCTACCTCATGGTCGTGGATGCAGACGGAAACGCGGTAAGCTGGATCCAGAGTCTCTTCTCCAGCTTCGGCTCCCAGCTTGTGGAGCCGGAGACGGGAATCGTCCTGCAGAACCGGGGGGCCGGTTTCGTCCTCCAGGAGGGCCACCCCAACCAGGTGGCCCCGGGGAAGCGGCCCTTCCACACCCTCCTCCCGGCAATGGTAACCGACGAGGCCGGAGCGTTCCGGGCCGCCCTGGGCACCCCGGGAGGCCACGGGCAGCCCCAGACGGTGGCCCAGGGGCTCATCCAGATGATCGCCTTCGGGCTCTCGCCCCAGGCCGCCGCCGAAGCCCCCCGGTTCCGGGTGGACGATGGGATGGGGGTCCTCCTGGAAAGCCGGGTTCCCCTCCACGTGCGGAGGGAGCTCCAGGACCGGGGCCACGAGTTGGAAATCGTAGAGGGGTGGACCGCCCCCTTCGGGAACCTCCAGATCATTCTCCGGACCGAAGACGGGGTCCTTCGCACGGGAGCGGACATGCGGCGGGAGGCGGCAGCGGCGGCCTACTGACGGGCTGCTGGGGCAGTGTAACAAGAGGCTACGGCGCTTGCACGGCGCCTGGCCTTGGGGCCAGAGATCCGGGCCCGGATCTCTGCGTCCTGTCACAGCGGACCCTCCCCGCTCGTTGTCCGGG
>PWWP01000344.1 GCA_003562075.1 Gemmatimonadota bacterium | reverse complement strand
GCGATGTTGGGGGTGCCCGCCTCGAACTTGTGGGGGAGGTCGGCCCAGGATGAGGAATCCCGCTCCACCACGGAGATCATCTCGCCGCCTCCCTGGTAGGGGGGCATGGCCTCCAGGAGCTCCCGCCGGCCCCAGAGCGCGCCGATCCCGGTGGGGCCGCAGAGCTTGTGCCCCGAGAACGCGTAGAAGTCGGCGCCCAGCTCCCCTACGTCCACCGGGTGGTGGGCCGCCCCCTGGGCGCCGTCCACCAGGAGGAGCGCTCCCACGGCGTGGGCCCGTTCTGCGATCTCGGCCACCGGGTGGATGGTCCCCAGGGCGTTGGAGACGTGGCCGATGGCCACCAGGCGGGTACGCTCCGAGAGGAGGTCGTCCAGGGCTTCCAGGGCCAGCGTTCCCTCGTCGGTGACGGGAATGTACCGGAGGCGGGCGCCCGTCCGGGCGGCCAGGAGTTGCCAGGGCACGATGTTGGAGTGGTGCTCCATCTCCGACAGAAGAATCTCATCTCCCCTCCCCACATGGGCATCCCCCCAGGTGGAGGCCACCAGGTTGATTGCCTCGGTGGTCCCCCGGGTCCATACGACCTCGGAGGGGTCCTGGGTTCCAAGGAAGCGGGCGACCCGCCCACGTGCCCCCTCGAAGGCGTCTGTGGCCCGCCGGGAGAGTTCGTGGATTCCCCGGTGGACGTTGGCATTCCCCGTCCCGTAGTAGTCCCGGATGGCGTCCAGGACCGCCTGCGGTTTCTGGGTGGTGGCGGCGTTGTCCAGATAGACCAGGGGATGGCCGTTCACCTCCTCTCCCAGGATGGGGAAGTCGGCTCGGATGCGCTCCACGTCCAGTGAGTAACCGGGGATGGAGGCCAGGTCGGAAGAGACGGAGAGTTCCAAGGTGCTCCCGGGAGTCAGGGCGTGACGGAGATGAGGGCGCGACGGGGATCAGGGCGTGACGGGGATCAGGGCGTGACGGGGTCAGTCCACCTGCACGAAGATTCGGTCCTCCCGGATCTCCACTGGGAAGGTCCGGACCGGACGGATGGCCGGAAGTCGCGTGGCCTTCCCCGTCCGGATATCGAAGCGTGCACCGTGGAAGATGCATTCCAGTTCACCGTCCTCCACGTCGCCGTCGGAGAGTGGGAAGTCCCGATGGGAGCATTGATCTTCCAGTGCAAAGATCTCACCCTCCCACTTCACCAGGACCACTTTCTCCCCCGCCGTGGTCACGGCATGGACACACCCCTCTCCCTCACAGTCGGCCAGGGTGGCCACCGCCACCCATTCAGCCATGCTCAAGGCGCTCCCGGATGGACCGCGTCACCTTTTCCACCACCCCTCCCAGGGGGAGCCGAGAGAGAACCTCGCCCAGGAATCCCATCACCACCAGACGCTCGGCCTGCTCTCTGGAGAGGCCGCGGCTCATGATGTAGAAGAGGGACTCCAGGTCCAACTGGCCCACGGTGGCGCCATGGGAGCACCGGACGTCGTCAGCCTCGATCTCCAGGTTGGGAAGGGAGTCGGCCCGGGCCTCATCGGAGAGGAGGAGGTTCCGGTTGGTCTGGTAGGCGTCGGTGCGCTGCGCTTCCTCGTGGACCTTGATGATCCCCCGGAAGACCGAGCGGGCCCTCCCGTCCAGGGCTCCCTTGTAGAGGAGGTCGCTCTTGGAGTTGGGGGCGATGTGATCCTGGCTGGTGTTGTGGTCGAAGTGCTGGGTGCCCCCGCCGAAGCAGAGCCCGAGCATGTCGGAGTTGGCCCCTGGACCCCGGAGTTGGGCATTCAGATCCAGGCGGGCCACCGAAGCCCCCAGAGAAATGTTCAGGGTGTCCAGGGTGGCGTCCCGGTCGGCCAGGGTGCGCTGCTGGGCCAGGTGGAAGGCTCCCTCCCCCATTCGCTGAACCGAGACATACTGGACCTGGGCTCCGTTCCGGGCGAAGACCTCCACCGCGGAGGAGAAGAGCGTCTGCTCCGCCAGGTCCTCGGAGAGGATCTCGTCCACGAAGGAGACCTGGCTTCCCTCCTCGGCCACGATGAGGGTGCGGGAGAAGATGGCCTGGCCCGGGTCGGAGACCCAGCGACTCACCCGAACCGGCATTTCCAGCCGAACCCCACGGGGGACCCGGAGGAGGATGCCATCGGTCCAGAGGGCGGCATTCAACGCCTGGAACTTCCCCTGGGTGGCCGGAAGTGCTTCGGTGGCCAGCAACTCCTCCAGAAGCTCGGGGTGGGATTCCACGGCCTTCCGAAGAGAGGTGAGGATCACACCCTTGGCCGCCAGCTCGGCGTCCAGATCCACATGGGCCACCGAGCCATCCAGCTCCACCACGTGACCGGAAGCCTCCCAATCCTCAGCCATGGCCACCTGGAGCCGTTCAGGCGCCTTCTCCATCTGGAAGGTCCGGGGCTCCCAGTCGGACAGCGCCAAGGTGTCCAGCTTGAGGAGGCGAGAGAGGTCGGTGTAGCGCCACTCTTCGAGTCGGGTGGTGGGGAGAGGTGTTCGCTCGTAGAGGGACCAGGCCTCCCTGCGGCGGAGGGCCAGCCACTCCGGTTCACCGGAAGCCTGACGCTCCACGGCCTCCGGATTCAGGGCGTGGGTCACACCTTCCATGAGGCCCCCGAGGGTGGGGTCGATGGTGATGGATTCAGGCATGGATATCTATAGCTCAGGGTTCGGTGCATTCGGGCGATGGAGGTGGTGCGGCGGCATCGGCGCGGGGTCGGCGCCGTCACCCCACGGATCCTTCCATCTCCAGCTCGATGAGACGGTTCAGCTCCACCGCGTACTCCAGCGGAAGGAGCTTGGCGATGGGCTCGATGAAGCCCCGTACGATGAGGGCCATGGCCTCCTCCTCCGACATCCCCCGGCTCATGAGGTAGAAGAGCTGCTCATCCCCCACCTTCGAGACGGTGGCTTCGTGCCCCACGTTGGATCGCTTTTCGTCGATCTCGATGTACGGGTAGGTGTCCGTCCGCGCCGTCTCGTGGATGAGGAGCGCGTCACACTCCACGTTGGACTTGGAGTTCACCGATCCCTCGTGGACCTGGCAGAGCCCCCGATAGGTGGAACGACCCGTTCCCTTGGAGACGGACTTGGAGATGATCTGGGAGGTGGTGTTGGGGGCGGCGTGGACCACCTTCCCCCCGGTGTCCTGGTGCTGCCCGTCGCCGGCGTAGGCGATGGAGAGGATGGAGCCATGGGCCCCCTCTCCGATGAGGTAGCAGGAGGGGTACTTCATGGTGAGCTTGGAGCCCAGGTTCCCGTCCAGCCACTCCATGGTGGCTCCCTCGTGCACCAGCGCCCGCTGGGTCACCAGGTTGTACATGTTGTTGGACCAGTTCTGGATGGTGGTGTAGCGGAAGTGGGCCCCCTTCTTCACCACGATCTCGATGACCCCCGAGTGGAAGGATTCGGTGGAGTAGACCGGGGCGGTGCATCCCTCGATGTAGTGGGCCTTGGAGCCCTCGTCGGCGATGATGAGGGTCCGCTCGAACTGCCCCATCTGCTCCTGGTTCACCCGGAAGTAGGCCTGGAGGGGGGTGTCCAGCTCCACGCCCTTGGGGATGTAGACGAAGGACCCGCCGGACCAGGTTGCGGAGTTCATGGCGGAGAACTTGTTGTCCGCCGAGGGGATGACGGTCCCGAAATGCTCCCGGAAGAGCTCCGGGTGGTTCTTCAGGCCGTCCTCGATGGAATCGAAGATCACCCCCTTGTCGTCCCACTCCTTCTTCAGGGAGTGGTAGACCATCTCCGACTCGTACTGGGCTCCCACACCGGCAAGGATGTTCCGCTCCGCCTCGGGAATGCCCAGGCGCTCGAAGGTCTCCTTGATGTTGTCGGGGACATCGTCCCACGACCGCTCCATCTTCTCCTGGGGCCGGACGTAGAAATAGATCTGATCCAGGACCTTCTCGAGGTTGGAGAGATCCCCCCCCCAGGTGGGCATGGGCTTGGCGTTGTAGATCTTCAGCGCCTTGAGCCGGAAGTTCAGCATCCATTCCGGCTCATCCTTCTGGGCTGAGATCTCCCGGACGACCTTTTCGTTCAGTCCCCGGCCGGATCGGAAGACGGGCTCGTCCTCTGTGATGAAATGATACTTGTACTCGTCCAGCCCGATATCGGCGACGGCATCGTTCTTCGGCATGGGAAATCCCCTATCTGTGCGTGGGCCCTGGGCTCCGGTGAAGCAGATTCCGCTCCCGTGCGTCAGACCTCGGAGGTTCGGTAGGACTCGTACCCTTCGTCTTCCAGCTTCCTGGCCAACTCAGGGCCGCCCGACGCCACGATCCGACCGGCCACCATCACATGCACGTGGTCCGGCTGGATGTAGTCCAGGAGCCGCTGATAGTGGGTGATGATGAGCACCGTCAACTCCGGATGCTCCTCGTGGAGGCGATTCACCCCGTTGGAGACCACCTGGAGGGCATCGATGTCCAGCCCCGAGTCGGTCTCGTCCAGCAGCGCCAGGGAGGGCTCCAGCATGGCCATCTGGAGGATCTCGTTCCGCTTCTTCTCCCCTCCGGAGAAGCCGTCGTTGACGGGACGCTCGGCAAAGGCCGGGTCCATGTCCAGGAGCTTCATCCGGTCCAGGAGTTGATCCTGGAAGTCGAAGAGATCCAGTTCCTCTCCCTCGGGGGCCCGGGCCTGCAGGGCGGTGCGGAGGAAGTTGGCGATGGATACCCCGGGAATCTCCACGGGATACTGGAAGGCCAGGAAGACCCCCGCCCGGGACCGCTCGTCGGGCTCCAGCTCCAGGAGGTCCTGCCCCCGGTAGGTCACATGCCCCCCGGTGACCTCATATCCCGGGTGGCCGGCCAGGATCTTGGAAAGCGTGCTCTTCCCCGAACCGTTGGGACCCATGATGGCGTGGATCTCACCCTTGTGCAGGTCCAGGTCGATGCCGTGGAGGATCTCCACGTCCTCGTCGGCCACCTTGGCGCGGAGGTCACGAACGGAAAGAATCTTGGTATCGCTCATGCGAGGAGATGCCTCGTCGTTTCGGATGGGTTGGCTGTGGTGCGGAAGTGGCAACGGGAATCGAAAGCTGGAATCTTTATCAAGAATGATTCTCGTTTTCGTAAGCTATTCCGACCCCCGAGGGGCGTCAAGGCTGCAGGTACGCCCTGCGAGGGTCGGATCGGGGCACTAGATTGCGCCTGTGGGAAAGGGGCTCACCTACGGGGGGAGTAGCAGCCATGCGGGCGTTCTGGCGGAAGGGGAAGCGTGAAGAGGAATCTGGGCTCATGTTGGGGGGGAAATCGCTGGGCCCCACCCCCTGGCTGGTCCTGGGTGGGGGAGGGCTCAGGGGGCTGGCCCACGTGGGTGCGTGGCGGGCCCTGCAAGAGGCAGGGTTACGTCCTGCGGGGATTTTGGGAACCAGCATCGGTGCACTGGTGGGGGCGTGTATCGCCGGAGGGCGCCCGGTGGCCGAGTTGGAGGATGAGGCCCGGGAGTTGAAACGAACGGATATCGCCCGCGTCCAGAGACGGGCGCTCTGGGTGAACGGCATCCGGTCCGAGTCCCTCTTCCGGGGGGATGCCCTGGAGGAGTATCTGGGACGCATGCTCCCTCCTGGAGGGTGGAAGGACCTCCAGATCCGGTTCCTGGCCAATGCAGTGGAGTTGGGCTCGGGGCGGGCAGAGTGGTTCGGCCCGGGCGCCCGAACCGATGTCTCTCTCACCCGGGCGGTCTACGCCTCGGCCGCGCTTCCCCTCTTCTACCCGCCGGCCCGCCTACCCGGAGGGGTCTATGTGGACGGGGGAGTGGATGAAGCCCTTCCCCTGCGCCGGGCCGTCGAAATGGGCGCGTCCTCGGTGGTGGCGGTAGACGCAGGTTCCGGCGAGGGTTCCTCGGAGGTGGGGAGAATGCTGGCGGATGGGATGCTGGCCATCCACCAGCGCGTGCTTTCCATCATGGCCGGTCGCCGACGGCGGGAGGCCGTGGCGGACTGGACCGGGCCCCCCCTGCTCTATATCCGGCCCCGGCTGGATGGGTTCGGGACCTTCGACTTCGATGCCATCGAGTACTTCCTGGCCGAGGGAGCCAGGGCGGCGCGAGAGGCCATGGGGATACCTCCAGAAGAACACCCTCCCATCCAGACCCCCGACCCGGAGCCCTTCCCTCGGCTGGAGGACGAGACACTTCCCTGAGAGTATCTGGCGGGTCTCAACGCCCAGAAGGAAGATACAGGGCCATGGCCCGGACCACGTCGTCGATCCCTGCCCGGATCCGGCTGGCGGACTGGTTCCCGGCGTTGGTGAGGACGATGAAGATCAGTTCCCGGCCGTCGACGGTCTCCAGGTACCCGGAGAGGGTGTTCACATGGGTGATGGAGCCCGTCTTGGCGAAGACCTGTCCGCGCAGGTCGTGGAGTCGGTTGGTGAGGGTGCCCTCGGCATTCCCCGGGGTGGCCATGGCCGCCCGGTACTCCGGACCCCAGGGGCGGGTCCGGGCCTGGGCCAGGATCCGGGTGAGGGCCCGGGGCGTGATGAGGTTGTATCCCGCGAGCCCTGATCCGTCCCGGAAGTGGACATCCAGACTGTCCACCCCCAGCTCCTGCTCCAACTGCCGGGCGATGACCCCAAACCCCTCCTCCCAGCTTCCCTCCTCGCCGTGCAGTTCCCCCAGGGCCCGCACCAGCTGCTCCGTCATCCAGTTCTGGCTGGGCTCCAGAATGGCCCGTATCAGCTCCATGAGGGGTGGGGACTCCAGCCGCGCCACCTCCACGGCGTGGGTTGGGGAGGCGTCTCGATCCCATACGAGGCGCACCCCGTCCCGGACCGCCACCCCCTCCCCCTCCAGCGCACGGAGGAGGCCGTGGGCGGCCTGCCGGACCGGATCCCGCTGAGACCGGATCAGCGTCCGGCGCGCCCCCGGCGGGAGCGTCCCTTCCAGCACCCACCTCCGCGATTCCGGCAGGTAGAGGGCTTCCACCTCCGCCGGACCCCCGGCACCCACGGTCCGAACCCGGTTCTCCACGAAGTCCGACGTTCCCAGGGGGCGCCATGCCACCCGCGCCGGAGACCCCTCGGCCGTCCCACCCGTCACCTCCACCTCGAGGACCCCATTGCCCACGGAAAAGGCCCCGCCGGTGGCGGCGGGGCGCCCCGGAAGGTTCCCCACCAACCATCCCGTGGGCACCGAGGGGGAATCCCAGGCAGAGGCGTCCACCACCAGCGCCCCCTCCACCCGTCGCACTCCGGCTTCCGTCACCCGTCGGGCCAACGCCTCCAGGGCGGCGTCGGCTGACCTGTGGAAGGGCTCCCCCAGGGACGGGTCGCCATTCCCCCGAAGCACCAGATCGCCCTGGACGACCCCGTCCCGTGGAGGGGCCGCTGCGTGGAGGACGGTGCGGAAGCGATGTGTGGGGTCCAGGAGTTCCAGCGCGGCCCAGGTCACCGGGACCTTCATGTTGGAGGCGGGGACGAAGGGAAGATCCGGGTTCCGCTCGTACAGCACCGTGCCCTCCGAGGGGTCCAGGAGGAACACGCCCCAGTGCACCCGGTCCATGAAGGGCCGGGACAGGACGGCCTCCACCCGGGTCGCCACCCCGGGATCCACCCGGGTGGTCCATTGGAGGGGATGGGCGGGGGCCGGGGCGTCCAGCGTGGTCTGGGCCTGGAGGCGGGCTTCCAGCCCCCCGGGGAGGGCGGGAAGGAGCCCGACGAGAAGAAGGAGGAGGACCAGGCGGCCCCCGTATTTCTTCGACGGGCCTCCAGGCCTCATTCCTCCTCCCGCTCCAGCACCACGGCGGTCCCGTAGCAGAGGATCTCCGAGGCGCCGGCCATGATCTTGGACGTCTGGAACCGGACACAGATGACCGCGTTGGCCCCCATGGCCGCGGCCTCTTCCGTCATCCGGTCGATGGCCTGCTCCCGGGCCTGGGCCATCATCTTCGTGTACTCCGGGATCTCTCCCCCCACCAGGAACCGGAGCCCGGCCAGGATGTCCTTCCCCAGGTGCTTGGCCCGGATGGTGTTGCCCCGAACCAGCCCAAGGGCCCGGGTCACCTGGAAGCCCGGAAGTTCACTGACGGTGGTGACGATCATCGCTCCACATCCCTGTAGGGGTCGGTCCGCAGCTCCCGGATCCGATCATGGATCACGGTGGCGAAGAGGAGAAGGACCCCGATGACGATGGCGCTGGTGGCGGCCTTCTCCCAGGACGGAGCCGGCGAGGTCACGTATACGTACACCACATGGGCTACCCAGGCCATGATCCCGGTGGCCATGAGGATCCATCCCATCGGACGGGTGAGTCGACGGTTCACCGCCGCCCAGACCGAGGGAGAGCGGCTTCCCGGGGGGGCACGAAAGCTCATCTGGGAGAAGTCCTCCTGAAGGGACCGATAGATGGCCAGTTCCCGCTGGAGCTCCGTGGAGCGCTCCAGCTCCTCTTCCACCTGACGCCGTTCATCGGGGGCGAGTTCCCCGTCGAGGTAGCGCATGAGCGTCTCCCGGATCGGGTCCTGGGACCCCATCGCCTTCTCCTCGCCGTCGGTTCCCTTCACGGGTACACCACTCCCATCTCGAGCAGGGCATCCCTGAGCGCCCTGCGGGCGTGGAAGAGACGGCTGGCCACCGTCCCCTCGGGGATGTCCAGAATGGATGCGATCTCCTGGTACCGGAAGTCTTCCAACTCCTTCAGCACCAGGACCTCGCGCTGGTCCTCCGGGATCCGTTCCAGGGCCTTCCAGAGGAGTCGTCGGGCCTCGGCCCGCTCCCGCTTCCGCCGGCTGCTCCCCGGACCCTCGTCGCCCTGAAGGTCCAGGAGGCCGTCGTCCACCACCTCCACCCGGAAACGGGCCGCCCGACTCCGAAGCTGGTCCCGACACTGGTTCCGGAGGATCTGGAAGAACCAGGGGCCGAAGCTCCGCTTCGTGTCGAACCGGGGGAGGGCCTGGAAGGCCTTCACGAAGGCCTCCTGGAGGGCATCCCGGGCGTCTTCCGGATTCCCCATCATTCCCATGGCCACCCGGAGACCCTGCGGCTCGTACGCCCGCACCAGGGGCTCGTAGAACCGGGCGTCCCCTCCCCGGCACTTTCGGATCAACTCCCGCTCCACCTCCGGTTGCACCCCTCACTCCCTCCCGCGGGTCTTTGACCCTCTACGAGCGGACGGGGAGGATCCTTCACGCAGCGCTTCCTCCAGCGCTTCCACCACGGCGTCCAGCTCGCCTTCGGTGTTGTAGTAATGCGGGGAGATCCGGAGCGCGGCCTCCACCCCCTTCTCATCGAAGTCCAGCACCGCCGAGGTCCGATCCACCCAGGAAGTCCGGATCCCCTCCCCCCGGAGACGGTCCACGAGGGCGCCGGGCGACCATCCCGCCACCGTCACCGTGACGATGGCCGATAGTCGGGGGCCCCGGTCCAGGACCCGGATCCCATCCAGGGCGGAAAGGCGCTCCCGCAGTCCGGTGGCCAGGCACCAGGCCCGCTCCTGGATGGTTTCCACTCCCAGCCCCAGGGCGTAGCGGGCCGCTGCCCCCGTCCCCCGGACCAGCGCCCACGAGAACTCCCAGCTCTCGAAGCGTCGGGCGTCCGGGGCCGGCTGGGTCAACTCCGCCTCGATCCAGTCCGCGCCCCTCAGGTCCGGGAAGAGGGGGAGCATCCCGTCCTCCAGGGCCTGGGGACTCACGTAGAGGAAGCCGGACCCCCGGGGTCCCCGGAGGAACTTCCGGGCCGTGGCGGAGAGGAAGGTGACCCCCAGCGCCTCCACATCCAGGGGCATCTGACCCACCGACTGGCAGGCGTCCAGGAGGAAGGGGATTCCCCGATCCCG
>PWWP01000257.1 GCA_003562075.1 Gemmatimonadota bacterium | reverse complement strand
CGAAGAAGGAAGGAGCAGTCCCGAACTGGAGCCGGGCGAGATGACTCCCCGAGAGCTGAGTCAGCGGTTGAAGCAGGAACAGCCGGTGGTGCTCCTGGACGTACGGCAGCCCCACGAACGGGAGATCGCCGACCTGCCCGAGTCGGGTCAACTCCGGATCCCCCTGGATGAGCTCCCGGATCGAGTGGACGAGCTGGACCCGGATGTGAATCTGGTGATCTACTGCCGTTCCGGAGCTCGGAGCGGACAGGCCGCTGAGTTCCTGTCGGCTCGAGGCTTTGCCCATGTCTACAATCTGGTGGGGGGGATCCTCCGTTGGCGGGAAGAGGTGGATCCCTCAGTGCAGGCTTACTGATGATGCAGATCGCTAGCCGACAGGCCGCCGGACCCGGGACCATCCGTGGGAGGGATCGATGGGGATTCCTCTCCATCGTCATCGTCTTCGGGGTCCTCATGGCGGCCGGGTGTGCCGAGGCCGATCCGCGATCAGAGGAAGCTCCGGTTCCATTGGAGCAGATGGAGGCAGAGCCACCACAGGGCGCAGAGGTGGAGTCAGCGGAGGAGGTGGAGGCGGAATCGGCCCTTTCGCCGCTTGAGAACGGAGAAGGACTGGCAGGTGACGGCCAGATTTCCTCCACCCAGGGAGATGACGATGTCTCAGGCCAGCTCAGGCCGGCCTTCCAGCGCCCTGAACACATCCGGGGGATCTACCTGAACGCCTGGTTGTCCGGGTCCCGGGCTCGGACGGATGAACTCATCGAGATGGCTCGAAGGACCGAGATCAACACCTTCGTCATCGATGTGAAGGACGCCACCGGATACGTGAGCTACGCCACCCAGGTGGAGCTGGCTCGGGAGATCGGGGCCGACCGGGAGATCCGGATCCGTGATCTTCCAGGGCTTCTGACTCGTCTCGAGGCGGAGGGAATCTATCCCATCGCCCGGATCGTGGTCCTGAAGGATCACCTGCTGGCTGAAGCCCGGTCGGACATGGCCATCCAGGATTCTACGGGGGGGACCTGGGTGGATGGTCGGGGAGACGTCTGGGTGAACCCCTACGACGAGCGAGTCTGGGCCTACCATGTCGAGTTGGCCCGAGAGGCTGTGGAGATGGGGTTCCCAGAGATTCAGTGGGATTACATTCGCTTTCCTGATCGACCCGTCTCGGAGTTGGCCGCGGCCGTGTTCCCAGGCGCCGAGGGGCGGACCCGTTCACAGGCCATCCGGGGTTTTCTGACCTGGACCGGAGAGGAGCTGGCAGATCTGGAGGTGCCTCTCACCGCCGACGTGTTCGGAGTAGCCACCTCCATCCGACGTGACGTAGGCATCGGCCAGGTCTGGGAGGACTTCATCGATGTGGTGGACGCGGCCCTTCCCATGGTCTACCCCTCCCATTATTGGGAGGGAAGCTTCGGCTTTCAGGAGCCCAACGCCCACCCCTATGAAATCGTCCGGGAGGCCCTGGAGTGGGGCCTTCGTCGGAGTCGGGAGGTGGAGGGGGCTGGAACCATCATTCCGTGGCTTCAGGACTTCACTCTGGGGTCTCCCAGGTACGGCACCCCCGAGGTTCGGGCTCAGATCCTGGCTGCATACGATGTCGGAATCCAGGACTGGATCCTCTGGAATGCGTCTGGCCGGTACACGGAGGGTGCCTTCGAGCCTGCAGGGGGCTGGCCCGACGGTGTAGAGCCCCCAATCCGGCTGGGTGGACGGGTGGTTCCGGCGGAATCCCGGTGGGAGGAGAGTGAGGTGGCCGAGGTTCATGACGATTCGGTGGCAGAAGGAGATTCAGCCTCCCGAGGAATCAGGGATGAGTCTCTCGGCCTCCGGGAGGGTGACGGCCAGGACGGTGCCGATCAGGGCCATGATTCCCAGGAGGATCAAGACCACCTCCACCCCCACTGAGTCGGCTACGAATCCCAGGAGCGCGGCCGCGGCATACATGACTCCCACCACGGTGTTGGCCACAGCGACCATGAGGGGACGTTGTCTCTCGGGGGCGCCGTCTACCAGGTAGGTCTTTCGACCCAGTCGAACACCGGCTTCGGCGAATCCCGAGGAGAGGAAGACGTAGGGAGCCAGGGAATCCTCCGCGGACACCCAGAGACGAAGCGCACCGGCAGCCAGGAGTGCCAGGAGTCCTCCTGCGGTGGCCCGAACCCCCAGGAGGCGACCCGTTCGCCCCTTCGGGTAGGGACCAGGAGCCCTACGAGAGCCGCCGGCGCCCCAACTGCCCCGAGAATCCAGGGGAGTACCAGGCCAGGGGAGGCCAGTTGCTCGGCCAGGACCTCGTAGACGCGCTCGGCCAGAGCCTGACTCCGGCGTTCGAGTTCCCCTGGAAGGCCGTCGTCCGGAGACTCCCGCTGAATCACCCCCACGGCCGGGTGCAGTGAGTCATGAACTGGCCGGTTCCGAGGCGAATTGGAGTTCGTGAAGGCGAGCGTAGAGGCCCCTCCGAGCTATGAGTTCCCCATGGGAACCCTCCTCCTTGAGTTCGCCGTGATG
>PWWP01000133.1 GCA_003562075.1 Gemmatimonadota bacterium | reverse complement strand
TTTACGGCAACCTCATGGTGCTCCCGGACGAGGCCAACGACGGTGGCGCGTTCCACAGGGAGGAACTCCTGACCCTGGATGACCTCCTCATGACGGAAGGGGGTCAACTCATTCCCTACGGTCTGGAATCTCCGGTGCATGCCCTCATGGGCCGGTACGGGACGGTCATGCTGGTCAACGGGGTCACCGACCATCACCTGGAGGTGGACCGGGGTGAGGTGGTCCGCTTCCACCTCACCAACGTGGCCAACGCCCGCCCTTTCAACGTCCGCTTTGGTGAGATGGACGTGAAGCTGGTGGCTTCGGACATCGGGCCCTTCGAGCGGGAAAGCTGGGTGGGAAGCGTTCCCATCTCCCCGGCGGAGCGCTATGCGGTGGATGTCCGGTTCCCCGAATCGGGGACGGTGGCCATCACAAATACCATCCAGGCCGTTGACCACTTCCGAGGGGTCTTCTATCCCCACGTGGACACCCTGGCTGTTGTGACCGTCCGAGACCAGGAGGTAGCCACCGATCTCTCCCATCGGTTTGACGCCCTCCATACCAACGATCAGGTCGTCCAGGACATTGCGACCTTCCGGGACCACTTCGATCGGGAACCCGATCACGAAATCTCGACCCGTGTGCGCATTCGGGACCTCCCTCAGGCCATCGTCCTCTCCATGGAAGCGGATACCTTCTACGTTCCGCCTGTGGAATGGAACGACGCCATGCCCATGATGAACTGGCTCTCCTCCGGAACGCAGGTCACGTGGATCCTGGAGGACCAGGAAACAGGAGGCCGGAACGAGGAGATCCACTGGACCTTTCAGCAGGGGGACGTGGTGAAGATCCGGGTCTTCAACGAGCCTCAGGACTTCCATCCCATGCAACACCCCATCCACATCCACGGCCAACGATTCCTGGTCGTGGCCCGGGACGGGATCGAACAGGACAATCTGGTATGGAAGGACACTGCCATGATCCCGGTGGGCTCCACCATGGACCTGGTGGTGGAGATGTCCAATCCGGGGGATTGGATGATCCATTGTCACATTGCCGAACACCTGAGCGCCGGGATGCACTTCCACTTCACCGTGGAACCAGCGGACGCACCGGCCGAGTCTCCCTGACCTTCACGCCTGGCCAATGCCCGCCCCCCTCTGGATCCTGGATCGGATCGAGGACGGAGCCATAGCCATCCTCCTGTCCGATGACGGAGGAGAACGGCAAGTTCCCCTCTCCTACCTCCCGTCAGGGATCCGGGAGGGCGCGGCGCTGAGAGAGAAGCCCGGGCCCTCCGACGGAGTCCCCCACCATCAGGAAGGCCCTCCAGACCGGGACGGCCCCCACCATCGGGAAGGCCCTCGCTACATCCTGGACCAGGAGGAGACGGAGCGCCTTCAGGATGAAGCCCGGAAGCTCCGGGACTCCCTCCCCCGGGGTCCATCGGGCCCCCTCTCCCTCTGAGGCTGGATTGAAGGAGCGGGAAGTCATGGGCTGGGGGATCCGCCCCGCCGTGGCCGCTGGCTCTGGACGGCACACCACCCTCCTCCGGGGTGGACTCCCCATGGGGCTCCTTGCCAGCGTCCTCCTGGCGGTCCTCACCGCCTGCTGGGCCGCCCCGACCCCAGGTGACCAACCCCGTGAAGACACGCGAGTTCAGACCAAGGCCCTGGGTCCACACCTCCAGATCCACATCCTGGACGTGGGACAGGGCGATGCCGCACTCCTGCGCTTCCCTCCGGGCAGGGACGTGCTCATCGATGCAGGGCGAGGCGCCGGGGTGGCAGAGCTCCTGACTGAGCTGGGGGTGGACACCCTGGAGCTGGTTATCGCCTCCCACAACCACGCCGACCACATCGGAGGGATGGAGGCGGTCCTCCGACAATTTCCCGCCCGCTACTTCATGGACAACGGGGTCCCCCACACGACCCTCACCTACCGACGGATGCTGGAGACCCTGCGGGAGCTGAAGATCCCCCTTCTGGAGCCGGAGCGACGAACGATCCAGGTGGGAGAAGGGCGGATGGAGATCCTCCCCCCCCCAGGCGAAGAGACCCTGGGCCACAACGACAACTCAGTGGGAGTCATGGTGGAATATGGCGACTTCCGAGCTTCCTTCGCCGGCGATGCGGAGGAGTATCTCTGGCTCCATTGGCTCGAGACGTTCCCGGAAGCCCTGGCACCGGTCCACCTCCACAAGGCTTCCCACCACGGATCCCGAAACGGGGACATCCTGGAGGCGCTGCAACGTCTCCAACCGGAGCTGGTTGTGATCAGCGCAGGACGGGACAACCAATACGGCCACCCCCACCCCGAAGCCTTGGATCGCTACGTCTGGGCAGGAGCGGCCGTGAAGGTGACGACCCAATCCGGGACCATACACATCCGTGCTTTCTCCGACGGTACCATGAAGGAGGTTGGAACCAGACCCAGGTGACGCTCTCCACTTGTTTTCAGCCGTAAGGTCAGCCCACGAGTTGGGAACGGGTGGTGTAAGGCAAAGATGAGGAGCTTGACGCCGCCTG
>PWWP01000245.1 GCA_003562075.1 Gemmatimonadota bacterium | reverse complement strand
TATGGACATCGACACCGGGCGGCGGAATATTTCGCTTCGACCGGGAATATCTGTCCATTACTCTCGACTGGCGGCTTTCATACGATCTGCCGTTACGAGGAGCTTTGAGCGGAGATCTGACAGTCGGTGTACAGGGGTTCCGTGAAGAAGATCGACAGTCACAGCTTACCGGGACAGATTTCCCCGTACCGGGTACCGATCAGGCGGGCAATGCAACAAACCGCGATCTTACCGAACAAAACGTACAGTTATTCAGCGGTGGATTTTTCGGGCAGCTCAACTTCGGTCTCTGGGATAGGTTGTATTTTGATACTGGTCTGAGGGTCGATGAAAACACCGCATTCGGTGAGGATCTTGACCTGCAAGCGTATCCGAAATTTGGAGTGGCCTACAACATTTCTGACGAGGCGTTCTGGTCTTCGTTGAAGCCGGCTATCAGTGAATTTCGTCTGCGGGCTTCCTGGGGACAGACGGGTAGATTTCCCCCTGCATTTACACGCGATCGAACATTTAACGCAATATCGTTCCTTGAGTTGGGCGGAGTAACATTCGATAATCCGGGAGATCCGCGATTAAAACCCGAACGCACAACTACAATAGAATTCGGCGCAGATGCGGGATTCCTGGATGATCGTATTGGCCTTGAGTTCTCCTGGTTCCAGGAGACTACCTCTGATGCACTATTTGCCGTTGCTCAATCGCCGACAACCGGATTTTTCAGTCAGTTACAAAATGTTGGTGAAATTGAGAACACGGGAGTTGAGGTAGCGCTGCGTGCTGTTCCCTATACCAAACGAAACTTCGAATGGTCATTCCGTGCTTCATACGCTTATCTCGATAATGAGGTGACGGACCTTGGCGGTACACCGCCATTCAGCATAGGCGGTTTTGCATTTTTACCGATGCGGATTGAGGAAGGACACCCCGTCGGAACGTTCCGTCTTAATATTCCGGTGCCGGATGAGGACGGCGAATTCCGCGGTGATTTCCTTGCCGATCAACTCGACGGAAGGTCACCGACCCCGAAACATACGGGTTCGTTCAGTACTAACCTAAGGATAGCCCGAAATTTCGAACTAAATGCAGTTGCAGACTATGCATTTGACGCCCACGTCCTGAATACGGGAGCGGTAATACGCTTCTTTAATTCAGTTACACCGGGGTTCGATATACCTGAAGATGATTTCTCCCAGCGCGTACCCGAAGGATATTCGTTTGCAACCGCATCCGAGGTATGGGTAGAAGAAACGAACTGGGTAAAAATTCGTGAAATTTCTGCACGATATAGAGTACCTCAATCTGTTGCACGGGATTTCGGAATACGCGGTTTGAGTTTCGATGTGAGTCTCCGCAACGTCGCTACAATTACAAATATCGACACGTTCGATCCCGAACTTCACGGTGTTCGTGCAGGGACCGCACTCGATGTCGGTGGTATAAACTTCTTTACGTTATCACCGCCGCGGGAACTGCGATTTGGAATTAATCTGACATTATAAATCTAAACAGGAGATTGAATCATGATTAGAAAAAATATTTTCACGAGGATACATCCGGCATTGCTACCGGTGGCAGGGATCTTTTTATTTAGTATCCTGATTATCGGCTGCGATCTGGTCGATCCGACTGAAGTAGAGAATCCCGAAGTCACCGATGAAAGCTTGGTCGGTGAATTGAGGTCTACGCAGGCGGCATTGCAAGGTACACGATTCCGGTTTTCGGCGTATATTGCAAATGCTGCATACTTTACCGATGTCGTGTCGGATAACTATGACAATGTAGCAACATTCATTTCACCCGACGCCGATAATCCGAGGGCTATGCGGCCGTCGGACCTAACACTGAATGGTTTCGATAGCATTTACCATCAGGGGCAGCGTCTTCGGGCGCAGGCAACATTCGGTATTGAGGAAGTTGCGCCGAACGACCCGAGTCCCGCTGTGACACCACCAATGGTAGCCGAGATGCGATTCTTGCGAGCAATGGCGAATTTAATCCAGGCGGAAAATTTCTCCTATGTTCCGGTCGAAGAAAACGGACCAGCGCTGCCGGCCGATGAACTCATCGTACTTGCGGTTGATGAGCTCAATGATGTACTTGATGATGCAGCTACTCCCGCAAATATACGGACAGCGGCGCAGTATGCACTCGCACGTGCATACCGGCTGCAGGGCGATCAGGCAAATGCCGTCAGTGCCGCGAACGCAGCGCTGGGCATGGATGACGAGTTCGTCTTTGTTGCTGAATACGATACCGATAATTTAACCAATACCGGATATGTGTTTGCAGTTCAGCGCGCTCTGAACGATATACAACCGTTACCGCGGTTAGATTATCTCGACCCGAAATATACCCGAATGAATTCACCCATTCCAGTACTGAAAGCGGAAGAAGCGCATCTTATTCTGGCTGAAGCCGCTATTGCGGACGGTAGCTGGGGCACTGCCCGGGATTATATGAAGAGTGCTGCTGATCTTGCACTGAGTGATGCAGGTGTACGGTCTGTCGTGAACTTT
>PWWP01000098.1 GCA_003562075.1 Gemmatimonadota bacterium | reverse complement strand
GACCTCGTCCCCCATAGACGATCAAGTCAGCCGGCCGTTCGGCCACCTCCGGGTCCAGGTTGTTCATGAGCATGCGGAGAGCGGCTTCGGCTCCCCACGACCTGCAACTCAACTCCGAGCCCCGAGGGGCCCGGATCTCAGTGGGGCCATCGGATGACATTTCGTCTCCTTCAGCTGTCCAACTGCCTCTTGGGTAGGCCGACACGGCCGGGAACTCCTGTCAACCTTGCCCTTCCCCCGGGCTTCGAACAAGTGGGTGGTGGTCCTGAAGAGCCAGCCGTGACCTGGAGCAGTCTCATTGGAATGTGGGGTGCAGCGCCGCGGTTTGTCCCGACTTCCCATGAGACGGCTGGTCGTCTGATGCACTTCGCCCCCTCAGGTCTGGAACACCTGAGGGGGCGAGATGGGGAGTTGAGCGTGGCTCCTACCATCACCTGCCTTCCCTTCGTCCAGGAAGGAGGGGCCGCCAATCGCTCTGATCCCGTTCACATGGGTCCAGTCAGGATCCGGGGGGTGACCCAGGTCACCCGCCGAACATGACGCCCAGGGACAGGTTCAGGTTGCCGGCCCCGGACGTGCTGTACTGAAGTTCCGTGAATGCAGGGACCGCACCCAGGTCGAACTCGATCCCGCCCAGTAGATTCAACCCCGACGAGGAGCCGCTGAACGATCCGAAGGCAAATCCATTTCCACTCACACTGCTGGAGAACCGGGTGTGGTTGATCCCGGCTCCGGCGAAGGGGGTGATGGCTCCGTCCGTCTCGAAGGGCACGATGGCGTTGGCGTTGATCAGGAGACCGCTCCAGCTCGCCTCGCCGCCATTGAACCGCTGGGAGTCTCCGAAGAGGTAGCTCACGTTGGTCGAAGCACGGAGTTGGGAGAACGCACCCTCTTCGATGTCCAGGGCGTCGGCAAGCCCGAAGTCCGCACGGGCTCCGAGCCCGAACTCGTCAAAGTCCCACAGAACCGCCTGGGGTCCGAAGCTCACCTGGGCCTCGGCTTCCGAAGGGGGAACTGCCAGCAAGAACGCGAACGCCATGGCTGCGAAAAGGAACTTCTTCATGCACTGCTCCAGTGGGTTTGATGTGTTTGGTTCCGAAAAAATTCGGTCCGGAAGGCGAAGGCTAATCAAAGGAGAGGGGAAGCTCAACGAGTGAAACCGTTTCTACGATTTTCCCCTTCAGACATGCCAACGCCTGCAACCTTTAGTGCGCAGTACGACCAGAGTTTACGACACGCAGGGCCCCTTACAACCCTTACATAGAAACAAGTTTTTGCAAGATGGGAAGGAGGGACAATTCAGAAGAGCCAGCGGTACACCAGATTCACGTTCCGGCCCGGCATGGGAAGCCCTCGCTCCTCCACCCTGGAGAGGTGGTCCCGGTGCAATCGGTCGGTAGCATTGTCGATTCTCAGGGTCACCAGGTGGCGACCTGAAGCGTCCAGGTCCCGCCCGATTCGAAGGTCCAGGAGAGTGTATCCAGAGGTAGGATCCTCCTGGGGAGCCACCCGGCCCTGAGTGGCCACGGCCCGGACCGTTGCCGCGAAATGCCAGAGGTCAGGCTCCCAGGTCGTCTCGAATCGACCGCGGAGGGGTGGCATGGTGGGAAGGGGCGTCCCCATATCGTTCCGGGCCTCCCCCCGGACGTAGTCCACCCCTGCCCGCAACTCCAGGTCGTCGAACGGACGCACGGCACCCGACAACTCGAGGCCCACGAGGGCGGCGTTCGTGGCTCGGTACTCGAAAATCGGCAGGCCCGACGCAGGATCCGCCCGTCCTGTAGGCTGGAAGGCGATGAACCCGTCCACGAGCGTCCCGAAGGCAGAGGCCTCCACGACGCCCCACCCGAGGCTCCGGCGAACCAGGAGATCGACACCATGCCCGATCTCGTCCTCCAGTTCGGAGTCTCCCACCTCGTAGGCGCCGGCCCCCAGGTGTGGCCCATGAGCGAAGAGCTCCTCGAGCATTGGGAAGCGGTGGGCCCGAGCAAACTGGACTGACCCCTCCCAGCCGCCGTCAAACCGCTGGTGAAGGCCCGCGGCCCAGGAAATGGCCCTGGAGGATCGAGATTCCCGGAGGCCCGGGAAATCGTCGTTCGGGCGGGTGCGAGAGGTCCGTCCCTCAAGCCGAGCCCCAAACTGGAGTCTGGACCGAGCCGTGAGGGGCCGCTCCTGAAAGGTGTAGAATGCAACGGTCCGGTCCACGACCCCGGGAGTGAAGGCCTCGTCTCCGCCTACATCAAGGGACCGCCCGCGAAGCTCAAGCCCCACGGCCCCCGTCTCCAGGGGGCCCACGGGACCGTGACGAAGGAGTCCGGTGGCCCCCAGCGAACGCTGCAGGTATTCGAGCTCCAGGTCTTCATCCACCACTGCACCCAGGGGGTCCAATGCCCTTTCCCACTCTCTCTGATCCAGTGTCGTCCCCCGGATCCGAGCCTCCATCCCCTCGATCCGGCCGGGGCGGCTTGGCTCCCACTCCACCCGTCCTGAGATACTCTGGCGAGCCATCTCGATCTCCACTTCTTCGTCCGGATCGTCAATTCCCTCCGGGACCCCATAGCTCCGGTCCTCGAAGGAAAGGGAGAAGCCGCCCCGTAGAACCCGCCCGTCCATTGAACCATCGAAGGCCGATCCCACTTGACCGTCCACACTCCGGATGTGTGTTCCAGGGAGGCGGGCTTCCGGGGTTCGAACATCGCCCGCATTGCGGGCTGAGACCCGACTCCCCACGGCCCAGCGATCGTGTCCCCACAAACCTCGGACCGCACCGGTGGCCGATCGGTTCACGGTTGCGCCATGGCTCAACACAGATCCGGACAACCCCCGACTCCAGTCCGTCGGGATGTCGTCAGTCAGGAGGTTCACGACCCCTCCGAGCGCGCTCGATCCGTAGAGTAGGGACGCCGGACCGCGGACGATCTCGGCCCTACGGACGTGGGCCGGGTCCAAAGCGATAGCGTGGTCGGCAGCGGTCTCCGAGAGGTCCCCCATCCGCTGGCCGTCCTCCAGGACCAGGACCCGGTCGCCGTCGAATCCGCGGATCACCGGCCGGGCCGTGGCGACACCGAAGGAGCGCATGGCCACCCCGGATTCTCCGTCGAGGATCGCTCCCATGGAGGAGTCCATCCGGCGAACGAGGTCGGTGCGGTCGAGGGACTGGGCTGCCTGGTACGTGACCCCGGATCCAAGTGGAGAGGCCGAGGTCACCACGCCCTCGAGCCAAAGGGGGTCGGGCCTGAGTTCCACCCGGAGAGCCTCGGAGCGGGGAACCTGAATCTCCACCTGTCGGCGCCCAAAGCCCGGCGCCTCGATGACGAGAACGTGAGGCCCCTCGTCCACGCCCTCGAAATGGAACCATCCTTCGCGGTCCGAGACTGTTCCCGACACTCGCTGGAAATCCTCGGCGTCTCTGCGCTGGAGGGTGACCGTGGCTCCGCCGACCGGTCGGTCCTCCCGGCTCGCGTCCAGGATCCGACCTTCGATTCGCTCTGTCACGGTTTCGGACACGAAGCTCAGCTCACTCCCGCGATCCGAACCCCCTCCGCTGGTCAGAGAGGAGCCCACGAACCCCGCCTGAAGATGGGACGGGGGGAACCCGACGAGGGCAACGACCGAGAATCCTGTGAGCAGGATCCAGCGGCTGGACCCTCCCCCCCAGGGTGAAGTGCTCGGACGTACACTCTGGTGACCTACGCACTGTCGCCTGCCCATTCCCGCCCGTGACATGGCCCTTCTCTGTTTAGGGTCCCCTCAAACCAAAGTTAGCTTCGACTAACTCTATGTTTAGGCTAACCAAAACTACTGGCCAGTCAAGGGTCCTCTCTGGTGCAGGGGGAGACGAGCCGAAGTCACGACGGGATCTGGAGGTCTACAGAGCCGTTGGGGTGCGCGTTGCCTCCAACCCATGTCTCGCAGACGAAAAGGTGGGCAGCGCCACGTGGAATGCCGAGGCATTGTGATAATGTGTTATCACAACCATTGCTGCAGGAACTCCGCTTCCCACCCTCCTACAATCGGGCCAGATGAAACCGCATTCCCTCCCAATCCTTCCGGGCGGAAAAGGTGGAGAAGTACTTCCGGGCTCGAGTCTCTCCCAGGACCGGAACGTGGAGCGCCACACTCTCCGCCTGGAACGCCCTGGCATCTTCTTCCTCGGCCTCAGGCCCCTTCCCCATGGCCTGGCGCACCCGTTGAGCCAGCCCGCGCAGGCGGTCCAGAAGCTGACGGCGCCGGCCGTGGAGATCGGGGTGGAACCCGAAGTGGGCGGCCCCGAAGGCGTCCACCTCCACCGGCGCCAGCGTCTGAGTCAGGGTCTCCTCCCATGCAGCCAGATTGACAGAAGGGGGTGGGGTGGCCGGGTGGGACGGCCCCTCCAGGTGCAGTAGGATCCCCAGACTATCTCCTGTGAAGAGGACGCCAAGGTCCTCCGCCTCCCAGGCCAGATGATGGTCGATGTGCCCTGGGGTGTGGAGGGGCCGAATTCCAGGCACGGGACTGGTCTCTCCGGGACGCCACCCTCGGAGCTGATTCCGGGGAACGGGGACCACCTCACCCCAGAAGCGGTCATGCTCCTCACCAAACGTGCGGCGAGTCGAGGCCACCAACCGTTCAGGGTCGGCCATGTGGGGCGCCCCGTCTTCATGGACGTGGACCGCCAGCTTCGGCAGCATCTGAGCCAGGTGACCGGCCGCCCCGGCGTGGTCCAGGTGCACGTGGGTGAGGAGGAGATGTCGGAGATCGGTGGGGTCCAGCCCGGTCCCCCGGACCCCCTCCAACAGGGCCTCCAGCGTGGTGGCCGGGCCAGGGTCCACCAGGGTGGGCTCAGGGGTTTCCAGGAGGTAGCTGCAGATGGCGCCAGGGGTTCCCAGGTGATGGAGGTCCAGGGTGGCTACGCCTGAAACGGAAGGCCTGGGATCGGGCCGAGGGGAGGATGGAAGGTCGGACATGGACAATCTCTGGTCGGAAGGCTGGTCGTCGGATCGAATCGCTGGGCCTGCAAGCGAAAGGATAGCACTCAGGATGGCAGGTTGCGCCAGGCCAGGACGAGGGCTTCGGTCAGGGAGTGCTCTCCCTGTGGGAAGCCAACGACGAAGCCCCCACGGACCAAAAGGTCCATGAGGGCTTGTCGTGTTCCGGCACGAAGGACCCAGGCTCGCTCAGCCGCGGGCGTCCCAGAGCGTGCTCAGCCCCGGCGGTCCACCGGGATATAGTCCCGCTCGCCTTCGCCCACGTAAACCTGTCGGGGGCGAGCGATCTTCTGCTCCTTGTCCTCCAGCATCTCTTCCCACTGGGCCAGCCATCCCACGGTCCGGGGGATGGCGAAGAGGACCGGGAACATCTCCACCGGGAAGCCCATGGCCTGATAGATGAGCCCCGAGTAGAAGTCCACGTTGGGATAGAGATTCCGTTTCACGAAGTACTCTTCCTGGAGGGCGATCTTCTCCAACTCCAGAGCAATCTCCAGGAGGGGATTGTTCCCTGTAACCTCGAAGACCTCGTGGGCGGTCTTCTTGATGATGCTGGCGCGTGGGTCGTAGGCCTTGTAGACCCGGTGCCCGAAGCCCATGAGGCGCCGGTCACCATTGCGCACACTCTCCATGAAGTCGGGAATGTTGTCCTTCGACCCGATCTCGGTGAGCATCCGCAGGACCGCCTCGTTGGCTCCCCCATGGAGGGGCCCGTAAAGGGCCGCCATGCCACCGGCCAATGCCGAGTAGGGGTCGGCGTGGGAGCTCCCGATGGTCCTCATCGTGGTCGCCGAACAGTTCTGCTCATGGTCGGCGTGGAGGATAAAGAGCACATCCAGGGCCCTCTCCAGCACCGGGTTCGGACGGTAGTCCCTAACCCCGATCCGGAAGAGCATGTTCAGGAAGTTGGCCGTGTAGGAGAGTTCGTTCTCCGGATAGACGTAGGGCAGACCCCGGTGATGCCGGTAGGCGAAAGCCGCCAGCGTGGGCATCTTGGCCACGAGCCGGATGATCTGGATCCACCGGTTCTCCGGATCGTGGATCTCCTTGGCCTCCGGGTAGAAGGTGGAGAGGGCCGCGACCGAGGAGATGACGATCCCCATGGTGTGGGCGTCGTAGCGGAACCCGCGAAGGAGCTTGATGATGTTCTCGTGCGCGTACGTATGGTACGTCACGTTGTGAACGAAGTCATCCAGCTCGTCCTGGGAGGGAAGCTCCCCACGCAGGAGCAGGTAGGCCACTTCCAGAAAGGAGCTCTTCTCCGCCAGCTGCTCAATGGGGTATCCCCGGTACCGGAGGATCCCATTCCCCCCATCGATCTCAGTGATGGTACTGCGGGTGGAGGCCGTGTTGGTGAAGGCCGGGTCGTACGACATCATTCCGAAGTCGTCGTCGTTCACCTTGATCTGTCGTAGATCCATGGCCCGAACCACGTCGCCTTCATGGATGTCGACCTCATAATCCTTCCCGGTCCGATTGTCGCGAATGGACAGTGTCTTCCGGGGCTCGGTCCCGCTCTCTCCCATGTGGTCTCCTCCCGTGATGCAGCGAAATGGTCTATATTGAGCGCCTTGCGGCTAAGCTTCATAACATCCCATGAAGTCCATCTGGAGACAACCCCGATGGGCTGTGCCCAACCGCCAGCCAGCACCCCTGCATCCCCGGTCCATTTCCGAAGATGATCCGTCACCTGAGTCTTTTCTCCGCGACTCTCTTCGTGTCCAGCTTCCTCCTGTCCTCCCCTGGCTCCAGTCAGGAGCACAATCCGTACACTTCCCTTCAGGATCGGGAGATCCGGGCTCTCTCCCAGGCCGAGATGGAAGGATTGCTGGAGGGAGCCGGCCTTGGCATGGCCCTCACTGCCGAGCTGAACGGGGTGCCGGGCCCTCTCCACGTTCTGGAGCTGGCCACCGAGCTGGAGCTCACCCCCGAGCAGCGTGATGCGACGGAGCGCCTCTTTGACCGGATGAATGCCCGGGCCCGGGAAATTGGTCAAGAGATCCTGGACTCCGAAGCCGAGCTGGAGCGCCGTTTCCGGCACCAACATATGGACCCGGAGACGCTGGCCGAGTTGGGTCGGCGAATCGCTGTGCTCAGAGGTGATCTGCGCGTGACCCACCTGCAGGCCCACCTGGACATGCTCCCGATCCTCACGCCGGACCAGGTGGAGCAGTACCTGGACTTGCGGGGGTACGACACCCTGGGCGTGGATGACCAGGAGATGGACCACGGGCATCACCCTCACCTCTGAGCCCTCACCCTTGTCCCATGGGCGCAACGGCCCAGGGGCCCAGCCGATGCCCGCACCCCCGCCCCACTGTCCGATCAGGCCGTAGGATCAGACGGCTCGTACGCCTCCACCAGCGTGCTACCGCCTCCTCCAGCGGTGGTAACGCTCCACCATGCGAAGGATGCCCTGTGGGGCGTGAGCCTTCTTCCACATCCCGGCCACCGACTTGTTCGCCTCCATGAGGGTGGGGTAGGGGTGGATGGTTCCCAGGATCTTGTTGAGACCAATGCCGTGTTTCATGGCCAGGGTGAACTCGGTGATGAGCTCTCCGGCGTGAGGGCCTACGATCGTGGCCCCCAGGATCCGGTCCTTTCCCGGCACCGTCAAGACCTTCACGAATCCTCGCGCAGCGCCGTCGGCGATGGCCCGGTCCTGCTCCGCCAGATCGTAGGTGGTGACCTCCACCTCCCGTCCCTTCTCCCGGGCCTGGGTCTCATTCAAACCGACCCGGGCCACCTCCGGCTCGGTATAGGTGGCCTGGGGGAGGTGGGAGTAATCCACCTTGAACCGCTTCAGGGGGTTGGTGAAGAGGGCGTTCACGGCGGCATGCCACGCCTGATGGGAGGCAGCGTGGGTGAACTGGTAGGGGCCCACGCAGTCCCCGCAGGCATAGATGGTGGGGACCCGAGTCTGAAGGTATGCGTCTGTCTCGATGACCCCATTCCGGACGGTGACCCCCACCTCCTCCAACCCGAAGCCCTCCACCCGGGCCTGTCGGCCCACAGCGACCAGGAGGGTATCGAAGGGAATTCGGACGTCCTCTCCGCCGGCCTGGGCCACGGCCACCTGCTTCCCCCCCTCTACCTCCACCGCCGTCACCCGGTGGCCTGTGAGAAGCTCTACGCCGTCCTCCCGAAGTCGATTGGCCACCAATTCCGAGGCCTCCGGGTCCTCCCGGTTGAGCACCCTGGTCTCCATCTCTACCTGGATCACCTGGGCCCCCAGGCGCTGGAAGCTCTGGGCCAACTCACAACCGATCGGGCCACCCCCCAGAACCAGGAGACGCCCCGGGTTCTCCCGGATCGACCAGATGGTCTCGGACGTATGGAATTGCACCTGATCCAGCCCAGGGATGGGTGGCACGAAGGGCCGGGCTCCCGTGGCTACCACGATGTGGCGGGAGGTCAGGGTCTGACCATTCACCTCCACGCTCCACGGTCCGGTGATCCGAGCCTCCCCCTGGATCACCTCCACGCCCAGGCCCTCGTATCGTTCCACCGAATCGTGGGGAGCAATGGTCTCTACCGCCTCCTTGACCCGATCCATCACCTGGCCGAAGTCCACCTCCAGGGTGGCATCCTGAATACCGAAATCCCGGTGACGTTGAATCTCCGAAGCCAGCCGGGCGGATCGGATGAGAGTCTTGGAGGGGACACATCCCGTGTTCAGGCAATCTCCCCCCATCTCGCCTCGCTCGATGAGGGTCACCCGAGCCTTCACCGCCGCAGCGATGTAGGAGGTGACGAGACCGGCGCTACCGGCACCAATGACTACCAGATTCCGGTCGAAGCTCCGGGGTCGAGTCCATCCTCGCAGAGCCTTGCGACCCTGGATGAAGCGAGCCAACCACCGGGCCAGGAGGGGAAAGATGCCCAGAAGGACGAAGGCACCGATGAGTTGGGGCGAAAGAATGGCGCCCAGGGAATCAATCTGGGCAATCTGGGTCCCGGCGTTCACGTAGACCAAGGTTCCGGCCAACATCCCGATCTGGCTGACCACGAAGAAGGTGACGGTCTTCATGGGCGTCAGCGCCATGACCAGGTTGATGGCGAAGAAGGGGAAGGCCGGCACCAGGCGCAGCATGAAGAGGTAGAGGGCACCATCCCGCTCGACTCCCCGGTTCACCGCCTCCAGGTAGGGCCCGAAGCGCCGTTGTACATGGTCCCGGAAGAGGAATCGGGCCAGGAGGAAGGCCAGGGTGGCTCCGATGGTGGAGGCAAAGGAGACCAGAACCGTCCCCCAGAGGAGCCCGAAGATGGCTCCACCCACCAGGGTCATGATGGCAGCCCCCGGAAGGGAGAGTGCCGTCACCGCGACGTAGACGAGGAAGTAGAGGGCGGCCGTCAGGAGGGTGTTCTCCCGATGGAAGGCCTCCAGAGCCGCCTGCTGACTCTGGACAAAGTCCAGGGTGAAGTAGCGCCCCAGATCCAGAAGGAAGAAGGCGGCCACCGCGAAGGCCACCACGGTGAGGAGGATCCAGCGACTGGCTCTCATTCCGTACCTACTCCTGAGGAGAAACTCTGAGGTCAGGTGTCGTGCCGGTAACGCCTGAGGACCCGACTGGGTTCCCTCCGTTCCCGAGGGACAGGAGAGGGAGGCTGCCGACGCAGGGGGAGGGAGCCACCTCCAGGCCAAGCCCTCCCCGGGGGCCTGAGGTGCTTGCCCTCCGTCACTCAACCTTCTAGCCTCTTTCCTGTTCACGACGTTCGGATGGCCACTCCAAGCCCTCTATTCCATATGCTCGAAACCATCTACCAGGTCGCCGATACCCTGGAGAACATTGTCTGGAACTGGGGAATCCCGGTGGGGGAAGAAAGCATCCCCTTCGTGGTAATTCTCCTTCTGGGCGCCGGGGTCTACTTCACGATCCGACTCGGATTCGTCCAGTTCCGCCGGCTGGGCCACGGGTTTGCCGTGGTCTCGGGGAAGTACGACGACCCGGAAGACACGGGAGACGTCACCCACTTCCAGGCCCTCTCCACGGCCCTGTCGGCCACGGTGGGGATCGGGAACATCGCCGGTGTGGCGCTGGCCATCCATTGGGGTGGACCCGGCGCTTTGTTCTGGATGTGGGTCACAGGGGTCCTGGGAATGGCCACCAAGTTCTCCGAGGTGACCCTGTCCCAGAAATACCGGAACGTCCGTGAGCCGGATCCGGAGCGTCCCTGGGAAGGGATGGTGGCCGGTGGTCCCATGTACTACATCGAGCGTGGGCTTGGGAAGGCATGGAAGCCCATGGCCGTCATGTTCGCCGTCTTCCTTGCGGCGGTAGCCCTCTTCACCGGAAACGGGGTCCAGGCCAACACCGTAGCCGATGTATTCCAGACCGAATTCGGAATCCAACCCTGGATCGCCGGGCTGGTGACGGCCTCCGTCATCGGGATGGTGATCATCGGGGGAATCAGTCGGATTGGCCGCGTAACGGGGATCCTGGCTCCGGCCATGGCCGGCCTCTACGTGGCCGGTGCCCTGGTCATCCTGATCCTGCACTGGGATCAGGTCCTGCCCAGCCTGGCCCTCATCGTCACCGAGGCCTTCAACCCGTCGGCCGGTGTGGCCGGCGCCGGGGTCGGGACCTTCCTGTTCACCATGCTCTGGGGAGTCCGTCGGGGCCTCTTCTCCAACGAAGCGGGACAGGGCTCCAGCCCCATCGCCCACGCGGCCGCAAAGACGGAAGAGCCGGCCGAGGAGGGTATGGTGGCTCTCCTGGGACCGTTCATCGACACCATCGTCATCTGCACCATGACGGCCCTGGTCATCATCATCACATCCACCTGGGACGACCAGATCCCCACGGATCTGAACCTCTCCAGCGGGAACATCTCCTACGTGGTGGAACGGGACGACGGCCGGTTCAGCTTCTTCCAGTCGTCACCGGAGGAGATCCGGGTCGAAGGTGGTGACCCGGTGGCACAGGCTGTGGGAGATACCCGCATGGCCTGGCACGAGGTGGCCATCGAGCGATTCTACACGGATGCGGACCAGAGTCAGGGATTCACCGGAGTCATCTATCCGGGTCAGAACCTGGCTGTGGCCGATGACGGGACCGAATTCGAGGTCCTTTACGGGAACGCCGTCCAGAACGGCGCGCCCCTGACCATGCTCAGCTTCCAGCGGGGACTCCCGGGAGACTGGGGCCACTACATCGTGATCCTCACCGTCCTCCTCTTCGGAATCTCCACCGCCATCGCGTGGAGCTATTACGGAGACCGTTGCGCCTTCTACCTCTTCGGGCCCAGGGCTGTCCTCCCCTACAAGATCCTCTTCGTAGGGATGCACTTCGTGGGAGCCGTGAGTCCCTTGATCCTGGCCTGGACCATCGGTGACATCTTGTTGGGGCTGGTGATCATCCCCAACCTCATCGCGGTGGTCCTCCTCACCGGCAAGGTGAAGGCCGAGGCTGAAGGATACTTCCAGCGGAAGCCCTGGATGCGCCACGTGAAGAAGGAGTAGGCTCCAAGCCCGGAGTCCGGCTCGGATCCATGGCGGATCGGATCCTGACCCGGCACCAGGGTCCATCAGGAGCAGGTCGGCAGGGGGCGTCTCCCAACTGGGGGGCGCCCTCTTTGTCATGGGAAACCCTGGTCCCGGCCCAGCACCCTCCTGGCCTGGAGGGGACCGACGTCCGTGACGACTCTTCGGCTGGAGTCAGGAGCGGGCCGGCTGGAGTCAGAGGCGGGCCGGCTGGAGCCAGGGGCAGGCAGGCAGGCAGGAGCCAGGGGCAGGTAGCGTCCTACCCTTCCCCGCTCTCCAGGGGCTCCATCCCTACCTCCCGGATCAGAAGACCGGTGGTGGAGACCCGGATCTGGAAGCGGGACGGCCGGTCCACCTGGATGTAGGTGGCCGAGCCATATTCCGTGTCCACAAGGAAGGCCAGAATGGTGTAGCGCCGGGCCAGGTGGAAGAGATCCATGGGCTTCTCTTCCTTCAGGGAATGAACGGTCCGAGGCTGGCTCCGTTCATCCTCGATCTCCACGTACCGACCGGCAAGACGATCCAACTCGTACTGAGTATGGACCCCCAGGACATTCGCCAGGGGATGCCATTTCAGGATATGGGCATCCACCAGGAGCTGATTGCCCGATACGGCGAAGGACTCGCTCCGGCCATCGGGGAACTCCACATAGGCCTGGAACTGGGCCGGTCCCGAAGGGACGGTGGTCACGGTAGCCGCCACCTCTTCGTGGGTCAGCGCCCGGTAACCCTGAGTGGACACGCCCAGGGTGGCGGCCAGCGCCGCCAGCGAGAGGAGGAGGGCACCGGTTCCAGTGCTCCCCAGAGAGCTGATCCAATGACGTCGCCGGAGAGCTGCGATTCCGGCCGCCACAAGAACCAGACTGAGAAGCGCCAACCCGGCAGCAGCAAAGAAGAGGACTTCGCTCATGGGATCCTGGATGAAACGTCGACGAGGGCCCGATCCAGCGTCTCCACGACGCGCTCGGCATCGGCACGGCCGAAGGGCATGGGAGGCCTGATTTTCAGGACATTGTGATTCAATCCATCGACCCCGATGAGCACCCCTTCGTTCCGGAGGGACTCCACTATGGCAGACGCCGCGCCAGGGGCCGGCACGCGCCGGAGCCGATCCGTCACCAGCTCCATCCCCAGGAAGAACCCCGATCCCCGGACATCGCCCACCAGGGGGTGAGCTTCAGCCAACTCGACCAATCCCGTTCGAAGGTGACGACCCACCTGAAGGGCGTGGTCCTGGAGACCTTCCCGCTCCATGACGTCAAGGACGGCCAGCCCTGCGGCGCAGGAGACGGTATTCCCGCCAAAGGTGCTGAAGAACTCCATCCCCGTCTGGAACGCCTGGGCCACGTCCGCCGTCGTGACCACGGCCGCCAGGGGGTGGCCGTTCCCCATGGGTTTCCCCAGGACCACCACGTCGGGGACGACGTCCTGGAGCTGGAAGCCGTAGAAATGGGTGCCCAGCCGGCCGTATCCGGTCTGGACGTCGTCGGCGATGCAGAGGCCTCCGGCCCGTCGCAACGCCCTGTAGACCCGGGCCAGGTACCCCGGGGGCAGGACGAGTTGACCTCCGACGCTGGGAAGGGATTCAGCCAGAAACCCTGCCGGGGGCCGTCCGGCCCCCACCATTCCTTCCACCAACTCTTCCACATCCTGGGCGTAGAGGCGGCCCAGCACCGCTCCCTGGCCATCGTCCGGAGCCCGGTAGCGTCCCCGGTACGGATCCGGAAGGGGGGCCACGTGGACCCAATCCGGCGATCCCTGCCCCCCAGGCCCAGCATGCTTGTAGGGGCTCAGATCGATCATCCCGGTGGTGTGGCCGTGATAGCCCCCCTCCAGGACGATCATCTCCTTCCGTCCCGTGGCTGCCTGGATCATCCGGAGAGCCAGTTCGTTGGCCTCGGTGGCGGAGTTCAGGAAGTAGCACACCGAGAGTGGGGCCGGAAGGGTTTCAGCCAGCTGCTGAGCAAGCCTGCCCTGGAGGTCGTGGAGATATCGGGTATTGGTGTTCAGGAGGCCCATCTGCCGGCTGACCGCCTCCACCACCTGGGGGTGGGCATGTCCTACGTGAGGGACATTGTTGTAGGCGTCCAGGTACCGGCGACCCTCCCGGTCCCAGAGATACTGCATCCACCCCCGGGCCAGGTGGAGGGGCTCCCGGTAGGAGAGCCCCAGGTTCCCCCCCAGGTGCCGGCGACGCAGCGCCAGGGCTCCAGCCCGATCCCGCCGGGCTTCGTCCCGGATCTTCCCTGGGGGAAGCTCGAGCTCGAGTCGGCCGGCTCCTGCGTGCTGACCCAGGACCCCATACCGGTGGGCCTCGAAGGCCTCGCTCCCCTCCTGATCCCGGACCTGGGGCCTGACGATCCCCCCGATGGGTCGCGGAGGAGGAGGCAGACAGGCCGCCTGACGGAGTCGGGTCCGGGCCAGATCCCAGGGAAGGGAGAGGAGATGGGGTAACGTCCGACGGATGGGGTCCTGGCTGATGGCCAGATAGGGATCGTCGGGACGCTGACGGGTCTGGACCGCCGCCATGACCACACTCACGGAGAGGCGGAGGAGTGCCATGGGAAAGAGCAGATCCACCTCTTCCGGGTCCAGGGGCTGGACCCGTTGGTACCCTCGGAGAAGGGCAGCGCAGGCGTCCAGCGGATCGGGCTGATCCAGGGAGAGGTAGGCCATGGCGATGGCCGGCTCTCCGGCCCGGGCCGTCCAGGTCAGGTCGCCGAAGTCGATGAGTCCGCTGACCTGGACCGCCCCCGGCTCTCCCCGGACCAATGCCCCTGACTCTCCCCGGACCAGGATGTTGTAATCGTTGGCGTCATTGTGGATAATGGCCCGAGGGAGGTCGTGGAGTGCGGACCCCACCTCGGACTGGAAGGCCTCCAGGAAGGAGGCCAGGGCCGCCTGCTGACGCCCGTCTTCCACTGCCTCCAGCCCATCTCTGACGACCCGTTCCCCGTGCAGGAGGTCCCAGTCAAAGGGCGGCTCCAGCGCCGGATGAAGAAAGTCGTCCAGGGCCCGGTCCACGTGCCCCAGGAGCCCCCCCACAGCCTCCAGCAGATCTTCTCCAGGCCGCCCGTCCAGCTCCCCCAGGGGACGGCCGGGGAGGTAGGTCAGGAGCCGAACCCGGTGCGTCCCTCCCTTCCCATCCCTGGCCCTTCCCACCACCTCCCCCTCCCGGGTGGGAAGGACCCGGGGGCTGAGCCCTGTCTCCTGGGCCACCCGTTCCATGGCCTGGCTCTGGGCCTCCAGGACGGCGTCGGTTTCTTCTGCGTGTGCGACCTTCAGGACGAAGCTTCCGCCCCGAGCATCGGTGAGATGGAAGTTCTGGTCCCTGTCACCAGGCAAGGACTGGACGCGGACGTTGAGCCCGTAGAGCTCCCGGGCCACGGCCCGGACATCTCTGGGGGAAAGTGTGGGGGTGCCGTCCAGATCGGTCATGGAACGAGTATTCACCCGCCAGGGGCCTCTTGTCCACACGGCGGCCCGCCTCTACCCTGCCCCTGAGGGCTTGGCATGGGACCGGGGCCTCGACTCCCCCACTCCCTGGCCTCTGGTCCCTCACTCCCGGCCTCCATCCAGATACACCTTCCCACTTCGACTCCCGGCCTCCCATGAATCTGGCAATCAGCGCCTGTCTTCTCATCTGGGGCGGTGGAATGGGGACCGCCCCCCCTGCCCCTTCCCCGCTCCCGGCCGACACGGTGCATGTAGAGATCGTCACCGAACTCGGATCCATCCGGGTCTTCCTCGAAGAGGAGCGAGCGCCCCGGACCGTGGCCAACTTCCTGGCATACGTGGACGGAGGTCATTATGAGAACGGTAGCTTCTACCGGACGGTGACCATGGAGAACCAGCCCGACGACTCGGTGCGGATCGAGGTCATCCAGGGTGGAGCCGACACCCTCCGGGCCGACTTCCGGCACCGCCCACCCATCCCGATCGAAACCACCACCGAGACGGGGCTCCGGCACAGGGACGGAACCATCTCCATGGCCCGGAGGGAACCCCACTCGGCCACCCACATGTTCTTCATCACCATCGGAGACCAGCCCGAGCTTGACCATGGAGGCGCCCGGAATCCAGATGGCTACGGGTTCGCCGCCTTTGGCCACGTGGTGGAGGGGATGGACGTGGTCCGGCGAATCCAGGCCCGACCGGCAGAGGGTCAGAGCCTGGTAGAGCCCGTTGGGATCCTGGATATCCGACGCGTGCAGGGGGAACCGGAACGCCACTGAGCCGTACGACCTTGTTACGACCGTCATGCACCACCATCAGGTGAACCCCACCCGGCCACGACCCCGGATGGATCCCTACCCCGAGCCTGCACTGAATCGGAGCCATCCATGCCCACCGCACTCGCCGCCTTCGGACTCATGGCTTTCATGACCATCCCTCCGGCCACCCCTCAGCTTCCTGATTCATCCCCGTCGCAGGAAGGGGATCTTACGGGGCAGGTCATCCTGGTCACCGGCTCCACCGGCGGGTTGGGACGAGAGGTAGCGCTGGAGCTGGGGACCCGGGGAGCCCACGTCATCATCCATGGGCGAAACGAGGAGCGAGGGAACCAGGTGATAGAGGCCATCGAATCCACCGGGCCGGGCAGCGCCCGCTTCTACCAGGCCGACCTGGCCTCGCTGGAGGAGGTCCACGCCTTCGGAGAGAGGCTCCTGGAGGATTACGACCGCCTGGACGTCCTGGTGAACAACGCCGGGGTCTGGACTGACAACGATGACGAGCGGCTCATGACCGGGGACGGTCTGGAGTTCCAGTTCCAGGTGAACTACCTCTCCACCTTTCTCCTCACCCACATGCTCATGCCCCTCCTGGAGGCGAGCGCTCCCGCCCGGATCGTCAATGTGGCTTCAGCGGCCCAGCGTCCCCTGGACTTCCAGGACATCAACATGGATCAGGACTATTCGGACGGACGGGGATACGCCCAGAGCAAGCTGGCTCAGATCCTCTTCACGGTGGACCTGGCCCAGGAGCTGGAGGGAAGCGGGATCCTGGCCGTGTCCCTCCATCCGGCGACCATGATGGACACGGGGATGGTCCTCTCTCGAGGTGCCGAGGCCCGGACCTCCGTGGACGAGGGGCGGGAAGCCGTCCTCCACGCCATCACCTCTCCCGATGTGGAGTCGGGCCAGTACTTCAACGGCACCACGCCGGCCCAGGCCCACGAGCAGGCCTATGATCCGGCGGCCCGGGCCGAGCTTCGGCGGATCAGCCGGGAGCTGACGGCGGACTGGCTCCCCTGACCGGTTGGGCCCTGCCCGAGCCCCCTGGGCCGGGTCCCCGGACCCCCAAAGACCGTATGCGAATCAAAGCCGGGTCACCGGCACGGACTCCAGTTCGTCCAGTCCGTCCTCGGCTCGAACGATCCCCTCCTGGCGGATCCGGTCCCGTACCTGCGCATTCTGAGCCATGGCCTCCTGGTCCCGGTAGGGCCGAGAGTGCTCCAGGTGGAGGCAGATGGCCCGGTTCCGAACCCTGAGACCGGTGATCCCGGCATTCTCGAGCCGCCACCCCAGGCTCTGGTCCTCCAGGCCGTATCCCATGCGGTTGTCAAATCCGTTGACTCCCAGGAGGTCCTGGCGCCAGGCTGACGCATTCCCGGCATCGAATCGGGCAGGGACAGACGAGAATCCATCCAGGATCCGACCCAACCCAGGAACAGGGAGGAGCTTCAGCGCCCGGCGACCCGGGTTGAATCCCTGGGCGTAGAGCCAGCCGGGGCGGAAGAGCCGACCGGTCCGGATATCCTGGGGCTGGATGGCCTGGCTCACGGTCCGATTGAGCCGAATGGCCATTCCCGAGAGGAAGTGGCCGGGACGGGCCAGGCGACGGTGGGTTTCCACGAAGTCCCGGCGGGGGATGCAGTCGCCATCGGAGAAGATGAGATAGGAAGCCCGACTGTCCCGGATGGCAAGGTTCTGGATCCGGGTCTTCCGGAACCCTCTATCCTCCTGCCAGAGATGACGAACCGGAAGATCATGCTCCTGGCGGAAGGCCTCTACCACCTGGGCCGTTTCCGGGCCTGATCCGTCATCGGCTACGATCATCTCGAAATCCGGATCGGTCTGGACGGCGTACCCAAGGAGGACCTTTTCCAACCAACGGGGCTGCTCGAAGGTCGCCAGGATGACGGCCACGTCCACAGGAGGGGGAGGAGAGGGGTATAATGAATTCAATTATATTTATCTCGGGAATCGACAGCGGCGGGTCCAGTTTCTCGCCGATCAGAGGGTCACCGCCCCCTCCCTCTACCCTCGTTCGCCCACGATACGTTCCCCCTCCCGGAGCCCTGAGAACTCGCAGGGGTCCCCTTCAGAACGGGGCGCCAGGCACCTGCCCCACCAGGGCATCCAGCTGAGTCCGAGCCGTCAGATACGTGTGGACCGCCTCGGCGTAGTTGAACTCGCTCTGGCGCAGGGCCACCTCGGCGTCGGTCACCTCCAGCTGGCTGGCCAGCCCTTCCCCGAACTGGGCCGAGACGATCTGGTACGCACGTTGGGCCTGGGCCACGGCCTGGCGCTGGGCCAGGGCCCGACGATGGGCCTCATGGGTTCGCCCCAGCATGGTCTGGAGTTGAGCATCGGTCTCATCGGCCAGGTGCTCTTGCCGGGTCTCGGCTTGCCGGAGTTCCACCCGGGCCCGCTCGATCCGGGCCCGGCGCTGAAGCCCGGTAAAGATGGGAATGCTCACCTGCACCCCCACCATCCGGCCGTATCCCCGCTGGCCGCTCTCCCCGAAAAAGTTGATGTCGCCGTCCTGCTGGGCCTGGACGTCGTAGCTCCCGAAGACCGAGACCCTGGGGAGGAGATCGGCCTGCTCACTCCGGAGTCGGGTGTGCCGCAACTGGCGATCCAGCTCGGCCTGCCGGAGCTGGGAACCATCGTCCCGGGCCATTGTCGTGAGCTCGCCTACGGCCTGGGAGGGATCCACACCCATGAACTCCAGGAGCGCCCGATTTTCCGGGTCGTTCTCTCCGGGATCCTCCAGCTCCAGGGTCGAGAGGGAGCCCCGGGCTGCAGGCAGACCATCGTCAGGATCCAGTCCCATGACCACCTGGAGGGCTCGAGCCGCTTCCAATTGGGCGTTCCGGGCCCGATCCAACGCCGGCTCCAGGTTGGCCAACTCCACCTCCAGGCGCAGGACTTCGTATTCCGAGCTCAGTCCTTCGGCCAGGAGGGACCGGGCCAGGCGGAGGGAGCGCTCCACCCGCTCCAGGGAGAGGGCGGTGAGGCGTTCCTGTTCCTGGGCCAACAGGAGGTCATAGTAGTGGACCCGGACCCGGGTCACGGTCTCGTGAACGCGTCCTCGAACCCCCTCCTCCCTGAGGGATGCATATCGGTTGGCCGCACTCAACGCCGTGAAGGCCCGGCCCTCCAGGATGGGCTGCTCCATGAGGAGGGAGCTGGTCCAGACGTTGTCGGCCCCGAATCGGACCCGGGTGACCTCTTCGGGAGACGCATCCGGATCGAAGAGGATGGAGGGAAGAAAGGCCGCAGGCGGCGTCAGGTTCCGGGTGTACCGCATGGAAAAGTCCAGCCGGGGAAGGAGCCCGCCCCTGGCCTCGGCCACATCCTGGCGGGCCGCCTCCAGCGCCAATTGCGCGTCCCGGATCTCCCGACTTCCTTCCACGGTCCGCTGCACCGCTTCCTCCAACCCCATCTCCACTTCCTGAGCCTGGAGCACATGGGGACCCGTCCATGTCAGGCCTCCTCCCAGGAGGAAGCAGACCAGGAGGACCGGCACCCCGGGGGCGAATCGGACGAATGATCTAGAAGGCTGTTGAAGAACAGGAGCGGCCGCCGCGTCGGGGTCTTGCGGCCCTGGGCGTGGGACCCGGGACGGCATCCTTCCACGGGACTCGTTCTCATGATCATGGCGCATGGGGAACTCCTTACAAGTCTTCACGGGTTCTCCGGAATCGGGACGGGTCGTGCCTCCTGGGATGGCGAGACCTCAGGGCATCAGAAGGCTGTTGAAGAAGCGAAGGGCGCCTCCGTTGGAGAACGTCCGGTAGGGGAATCGAAGGCGACTCATCGACGCTGGACACGGGTTCCGCCCTCGATGCGCTCGCCAGGGTAGAGGATGACCTGATCTCCTTCCTCCAGCCCTGAGAGGACCTGGACCTCTACATCGCTCCGTTGCCCCAGCTCCACAGGCGTCAGGTGGGCCCGCCCACCATCCACCCGGTAGGTGAACCATTCGTCATCCTGCCTGAACACGGCGCTGGCCGGAGCCTTCAGCACGTCATCCTCCTCCCAGACCACGATACGAGCCTCCACCCGGTAGCCGTCACCCAGCAACTCCCACTCTTCCCGAGGTTCCTCCAGATCCAGGATCACATTGACCCGCTGCTCCTCGATACCCAGGGCTGAGACCCTTGTGAAGGCCGAGGGCTCCACCGTGCGGACCCGGGCCGCCAGAGCAGGCTCTCCACCCCACCGCTCCACCTGAGCCCGAGCCCCGGGTCGAACCCGGACCGCGTCGGCAGAGAGGAGATCCACTACCAGCTCCAGGTTCTCCAGGTCTCCCACTTCCAGGATGGGTGTCCCGGCCTGTAGCGCCACTTCGCTCTCCTGCATGACGCGCAGGACCCGTCCCTGGACCGGCGAAGTGACCGGAAGGGCCGTCACCTCCTCACCACCCAGTTCCAGGAGGAGGCGGGCGTTCTCAACCTCCTGTTCAGCAGCTCGAACAGCAAACGCGGCCGATCGATACTCGGCCTCCCGGCTCCGGAGGCTCGCTTCGGCCCGCTCCACTGCCGAGGTGGATCCACCCCCCTCCCGGAGGAGGACCTGCTGCCGGCGAAGTTCCTCCCTGGCCTCCACCTGCGCCCCCTCCATGGCTTCTTCTCGAGCCCTGGCCTGCTCCAGCCCTGCCCGGGCGCCCTCCAGAGCCGCTTCTGCCTGGGCTCGACTCCGACGATCCAGGAGTGGAGCGGGCATGGACTGGATCCGGGTGATCTCGTCACCGGCCTCCACCATGTCTCCGGCCCGCCATTGGACCCGGGTCAGGGTCCCGGCCACCGGAGAGGAGATGACGTATCGATCCTGAAGGCGCGCCTTCCCATCCTCCTCCACTGAGACCTCCATGACGCCACGCTCCACCAGGGCCAGGTCCACCTCCACCGCCCCTGGGCGGAAGGCCAGGGCCAGAACGATGAGGATGAGGATCCCGGCCCCGACCAGGACCGTGATCCGGGCCCATGGGGGAAGTTCCCGGGTCTTCTGATTGCTATCCGACATGTCGTCACCTTTCGGCTACAAGCTGCGTTTCGGTCAGAATCCGCCTTCATCCACCGGGCCCAGGGTCCTCGTCCTGGGTCCTGCTCTCCCATGGCTCCGGCCTCTTCATCCATTCACTCTCGAGTCTTCAGGACGCCGATGAGATCCAGGTGGTCCAGTCGCCTCCGCACCAGAAGGGCGCTCACCAGCGCAGCGACCAGAACCACGATGGTGGCGAAGGCGTAGGTCTGGGGTGAGACCATGAGGGGGAACCGATACTCCTCCGGATCCAGAGTCCCAGCCAGGAGACCGGACAATCCCCGTCCGATGAGGAGGCCGAAGGGGATGGCCACCAGGACTTGGATGGCCTGCTCGCCCAGGAGGATCCCCGAGATCTCACCCCGAGTGAACCCCAGGACCCGAAGGCTGGCCAGGTCCCGGGCGCGAATGGAGAGGGCGACTCGGGCATTGTTGTAGACCACCCCGATGGCGATGATGGAGCCGAAGAGGCTGAGGATGAAGACCAGGGCCCGCTGGGGCTCGGCGGCGAGTTCATCGATTCGCCCCATGAGGTGGGTCTTGGCCGTCACTTCCTGGACCCGGGGCATCTGGGCCAGGCGGGCTTCCAGCGCCTGGAAGTCTCCGGGCTCGGAAGCCAGGAGGAGGCTGTTGACCACCGGCCCCTCCCCCAGGAGCCTGTTCAGGTCCCCCCGCCGCATGTGCCCCTGGAGGCCGAACATCTCGTCCACCGTGCCCGTGATCGTCATGGGATGGGTCCCGCCCTTCCCTTCCCGAAGCTGAAGTTCCACACGCTCCCCGACCTGGAGCTCCAGGAGATCGGCCAGGGCGGTTGTGACCACCATTCCCCCGGAAGGCATGGGAAGGACCTCCCCTTCCGTGTTCATGAGGCGTCGAAGCTCCATGTCCTCCGGGTACCCGTACACGGGGATGTCCCGCCACCGGGTTCCGGCCACGACGCGGACAGAGGTGATCCGGAGCCCCTCGGCCCGGGTCACCTCCGGAAGGGCCAGCACCTCCCGGGCAGCCCGGTCAGGGGTGGGCCCCACCAGGGAGACGGCCACGTCCTCCTGGGCAGCCATCTGATAGTGCCGATCCAGGATCAGGTCCCAGGCATCGGCAGAGAACCGACCGACGACGATGATGCCCAGGGCCAGCGCGATGCCGAAGCTGGAGAGGGCCGTTCGGAGCTTCCGTCGTCCCAGCTCTCGGAGGATCATACGCCCCGATGATCCAAAGAGGTCGCCGACTCCCACGCGCTCAAGGAGAGTCGGTCGGTACCGGGCAGGCGGCTCCGGGCTCATGGCCTCAGCCGGAGAAAGCCGGAGGATCCGGCGAAGGGTGGCGAAGGCCCCCAGGACGCCGAACACGGCCGCCACCAGGAAGGCGGGGAGCACGATGGACGGAGGCATCCCGTACTCCAGGAGGGGGAGGCGGAAGAACTCGGTGAAGAAGCCTGTGAGCCCTCGCCCCATCCACCAACCCATCCCCAGACCCACGATCGTCCCGGCCACCACCACCAGGAGGGCCAGCTTCACGTAGTAGCCGCCGATCTCCCGGTCCCGATATCCCAGGGCCTTCAACGCCGCCACCTCCCCTCGCTGGAGCTTCACCAGGCGGGAGAGCACCACGTTCAGGAGGAAGGCAGCCACACCCAGGAAGAGGATGGGAATGAAACCGGAGAGGGCCTGGAGCTGCTCCAGCCGCATCTGGAGGAAGTAGTTGGAGCGCTGCAGATCCCGACCCACCGCACCCCGTCCCCCATACGGCTCCAGGATCCGGTCCACCTGGGCCATGACGCCGGCTTCCACCGCCCCAGGAGCCAACTGGAGGACCACGTCGTTGAAGGCACCCTCCATCTGAAAAGCAGGGGCCACGGCCTGCCGGTCCATCCAGAGGACAGCGAACCGCTCATCATCCGGGATGGGGTCAGCTCCCGGGGGGGCCGGATAGACGAACTCGGGGGCAGCGGCGATCCCCGTGATCCGGACCTGTCGGAGATTCCCCTCCATGACCACGGGAAGGGTGTCGCCCGGGGCCAGACCGGCCCGTTCGGCGAAGGTCTCCAGGAGGAGCGCCTCGTCGGATCGGCCAGGTTCCACCATTCGGCCTTCCATGAGGTGGACCCCGTTCAGGGGCGCCTCCCCTCCAGGGGGAAGCCCCACCACCTGGCCGATGGGCGGCTGTTCCCGTCCGGCCACACCCCGACCCGGACGCTCCTGGGCGCTCAGCGGGATCCGGACAGGGGCTACGAGGCGGGTATAGGCCAACGTGACCCCAGGGATCTCCTCCAGCCGCTCTCCCACCGGCTCGGGCGCCCGCTCCAGCCCCACGAAGACGTCGCCGAACCGGTATGCCTCGTAGTAGGCGTCCCGTGAACCCTCCAGGGATTGCCAGGTGGCCATGAGGGCCACGAAGGCGGCGATCCCTGCAGCCACCACCAGCCCGATGCTCAGGAGTTGGGCCCACCGCTCCCGGAGGTCCCGGAGGAGCTTGAGGTTGAGCGTGGACATCTTCATGGCCCACTCCAGCCCCGGACCGTGCGACAAGCAAGCATCGCCCTACCAGCGGATCTCGGAGGCGGGGGTCCGGCTCTCGTTCTCCCGCTCCTCCTCCACCTGTCCGTCGTGAAGGACCACCACCCGGTTGGCCATCTCGGAGATGGGGGCGTTGTGGGTGATGACGGCGGTGGTGGTGCCCAGCTCCTGATTCACCCGTTCGATGACCTCCAGGACCACCACTCCGGACCGGTAGTCCAGGGCGCCGGTGGGCTCGTCGCAAAGCAGGATCTCAGGGCGCTTGGCAATGGCCCGGGCCACCGCCACCCGCTGCTGTTCCCCGCCTGAGAGCTGGGAGGGAAAGTGATCCATCCGCTCCTTCAACCCCACCATCTCCAGCGCCTCGGCCGGCGAGAGGGGGTCCCGGGAGATCTCGGTCACCAGCCCCACATTCTCCCGGGCCGTGAGGGAGGGCATGAGGTTGTAGAACTGGAAGACGAAACCCACGTGGTGACGTCGGAACTCGGTGAGACGCCGATCGGTGGCCCGAGACAGATCCTGGTCCCGGAAGAAGACCGAGCCTGAAGTGGGACGATCCAACCCACCCAGGATATTCATCAGGGTCGATTTGCCACTTCCGGAGGCTCCTACCAGAACCAGGAACTCACTCTCATGGAGGGCGAAGTCCACCCCTCGGAGGGCGTGGACGTCCACTTCCCCCATCTTGTAGGTCCGGGTCACACTCTCCGTGCGCAGGACCGGCCGGCCCCTTTCGGCTCCGTTGTTCATGCGTCCTCCCGTGGGCTTATGGCCAGACCCTGCTGAACGAAGTCGATCATGTGCCTCAGGTAGAACTCCCGCCCCTGGAGGGTGTGAGGATCGGCAGGGAGCATGCCAGGGGGCGTCCGACGGGTGATGAGCATGAAGTAGACAGGCTGGGACATGAGACTCATGACGAAGAGAAGGGGATGCCCCTCCCGGATCACCCCCTCCTCCTGGGCCTCCTGCACAAGCTGGAGGAGGCCGGTGGAGATGGGAGTCAACATCTCGGCCAGTTCCGGGAGGAGGTGTGTCCGGTGGAGGCGGATTTCCACCATGAGCTGGGCCTGGTCCGGGTTGTCCCAAAGGTGCTCGAAGACGGCCCGGAGAAGGGCCTGGATGCGCCGGCTCCCTGACGTTCCCCCAGCCAGGATCTCCTGGATCCGATTGGCCAGGGGTGCCAGGATCTCCATGACCACCTCCAGGTAGAGACCCTCCTTGGACCCGAAGTAGTAGGCCACCGACGCCACATTCGCTCCGGCCCGACCCGTGATGGCCCGGACGGTGGCTCCCTCATAGCCCTCTTCGGCAAAGAGCTGGCGAGCCGCCGCCAGAATCGCCGCCCGGGTGCTTCGCCCTCCGTCCGTCATCCGTTCTCCCTCCCTGCCTCCATGGCCGGAACGTTGTCCCCCAGCCACCGAATCAATCAAACGACCGTTTTACACAATCGTTTGATCACTCCCCTGAGTCAAGGCTCTGACGAGAGCCTGGGGCCAGGCTCCACAGAGGACGGGCGTCCACGATCCTCCTTGCCCGACCTTCCCCCCGATCCTATATGTCAGCCCGGTTCCGGCCCCTGTCCTCTTGCCCCCTGTCTACCATGGTCCCGTTCCGGTTCACACCCCATTCCCTCCCCACCCTCGCGGGCCTGGCTCTGGCCGCTCTCCTGGTGACAGCCGGCTCACCGGCAGTAGAGCTGGCCGCCCAGGAGACCCGGCCCATGGGCTATGCCGACCTCTTCCGACAGGCCTCCATGGGCCAGGTGGCCGTCTCGCCCCAGGGCGATCGGATCCTGTATACGCTCACCCCGGCCAGCTTCCCCGATCCCCCCAGTCGCCACACACAGATCCGGATGGCTGCCCTGGATGGATCCATGGACCGGGCCATGACCCGGGTTGAAGAGGCGGGGAACCGGGATCCCCGCTGGCATCCTTCCGGGGAACTCTTTGGCTTTACCTCCACCCGGGCTGGGAACGGCCGGCAACTCTTCCTCATGCCCGTGGACGGGGGGGAGGCCCTGCAGGTCACCGACGTGGAGGGCGGGGTGGTGGACTGGGGATGGAGTGGCGACGGTGAGACCCTGGTGTACCTGGCAGGCCAGGGCCAAGACCGCCAACTCCAGGTCATGGACGGACGGGGGCAAGGAGCGTCCCGGGCGCTGACGGAGCATCCCACCCCCATCCAGGGGTTCACCTGGCGGGAGGACGGTCAGGAGCTCCTCTTCACCGCCCCCGACGACTGGGATGCGGCAAACCACGATCGAAGGGAGGCCGGGTTCCGGGCCCGGCCCATCCAGCGGGGGCTGGTCTTCGACGACTTCCTGACCCTCTACCCCTCCCATCTCTGGGCTCTGGACCCGACCGGGAGTGAGCCACGCCGGCTCACCGAGGGGGACTTCATCGTCCATGGGTTCGAGGACTCTCCCCGGGGAGACCGGGTGGCCCTGGTCGTGGGTCCCGTGGATCCCCATGTGGACACTCGTCCCCGGGAGATCTTCCTCCTGGATCCGGGCTCCGGAACCATGGAGCAGCTCACCGACAACGATGTGAGCGAGTCCATCATCGGGTTCTCCCCATCAGGATCCCACCTGGCCATCAGCGCTGGGCGGGACTTCGCCGGTCCCGGAGTCAGCGACATCTTCGTCCGGGAGGTGGATGGACCTGCCGGCCAGGAGCACTGGCGATCGGTCACCGGTGACTTCGACAACCACGTCTTCGGCGGGGTGTGGGACGAGGACGGAGAGGGGCTCTACTTTGTCGGCGCAGACGGGGTGAACCGACAGCTCTTCCAGGCCCCCATCCAGGATGCGGAGGTCCGGCAACTCACGAACTGGCAGGGCGTGGCGGCCATCCACGCCGCCGAGCCTGGGGCTCCGGTTGTCCTGGGATTCGAAGATCCGGAGACCCCCCAGGACCTGTGGGCCCTCTCCTGGGACCAGGCCGCCGGCGCGGCCAACCGGGAGGATGCGGGCTGGACCCGGCTCACCGACGCCAACCCCTGGGTGGAAGAGATCCAGCTGGCACGAACCGAGACCCTCCGGTGGGTCTCGGACGACGGAACCGAGGTGGAAGGCCTCCTGGTCTACCCCCTGGACCATGATCCCCAGCGTCAGTATCCCCTCATCACCGACATCCACGGGGGGCCGGCCGCCGCCTACGTGAACAGCTTTCTTCCTACTTCCTCCAATCCCCATCGGGCCTACGGCCACTTCTTCGCCGCTCATGACTACGCCCTCTTCCTCCCCAACTACCGGGGTTCTTCCCACTACGGACACCAGTTCCAGGTGGAGATCGTCGGGGACTACTGGACCCGGGCCACTGAGGACATCCACACCGGGATCGACCACATCATCGAGATGGGCGTGGCCCATCCTGATTCCCTGGGGATGATGGGCTGGTCGGCCGGAGGCCACTGGTCCAACTGGATGCTGGTCACCACCGATCGATTCCAGGCCATCGCCACCGGGGCCGGCGTGACGAACTGGATCTCCCTTTATGGACAGACCGACAACCAGGCCTCCCGGGAGTGGTATCTGGGGCGGGACGCCAGCCTGGACGGCCAGAATCAGCCCTGGCACGACTTCGACCACTGGTGGGATGAGTCGCCCCTGAAGTACATCGAAAACGCCGTGACCCCGACCCTCATCCATTTTCCACAGGCCGACCAGCGGATTCCCATGCCCCAGGGGCAGGAGCTCCACTTGGCGCTGAAGAAGCTGGGCGTCCCCACCGAGTTCCTGGTCTACCCGGACGAACTCCACGCCCTCCAGGACCCTCGGAACCAGTTGGTGAAGCTCATGGGAGAGATGGGTTGGTTCGAAACCTGGATCCGGGGAGAGGGTCCGTGGTTGGACTGGAGCCGGGTCATGGAGGTGGCCGACGAGATCGAGGAGGAGCTTCGGTAGGTCGGCCGGAGAAACTCCCCGCTGTCTCCGTGGATCGGCCCGCCGGGCGCCGTGAACCCAGGCCCTCCGGCTCTGGAATCCCGCCCCGCCGGTTCCGGAAACTCAGGCCTGCCGACCTCGGTCAACTCTCGTCGGGCAGGCTTCCGTCCGGTTCCAGCCCCCAGAAGCGTCGAGCCGAGGCCAGGATGGGGGCAAGGCGGCCATCGTCCCGAAGCGGGCCCAGGATCTGGGGAAAGTGATAGTGGATCGCCAGGGTGGGCCAGTAGGTCCAGCGCTCCACTTCGCCCAGTGCCGCCAACCCCCCATCCCGATCCCCCAGGGCCAAGCGGATGAGCCCCGTCGCGAAGGCATCCCCCTGGGCCTCGAACCAGGCCAGCTCACTTCGGGCCTCCTCCGTATGGCCCCCGGCGGCCTGCAGGAGGGCATGGGTGGACCGAGGACCCGACCCGGCCCAGGGCACGACGAGCCCATCCAGGATCTCCCTGGCCTCCTCCGTCCGGCCCAGCCGATGGAGGGTCAGGGCCTCATAGAAGGACGCCGACCCCTCGTCAGGCTGGAGGGCCCGGGCCCGCCCCAGCTCCCTCAGCGCCGTCACAGGATCATCGGTCATGAGGTGGGTCACCCCCAGGTTTCCCACCACCTCGGGGGAAAGGGGGTTCAATTCCACCGCCCGGCGGGAGGCGGCCAGCGCCTCCTGCGGCCGACCCAGAAGCTGGGAAGTCCAACTCAACCAGTTATGGGCATCGGCATAGCCAGGCCGCAGCTCCACCGCCCGGGTATGCTCCCGGATGGCCTGGGGGCCCTCATGGCGGGCTTCATGAAGGAGCCCCAGTGAGGCGTGGGCTTCACCCAGGCCGGGGCTCAGCTCCAACGCTCGACGGGCGGCGGCTTCAGCTTCCGAGAGCCGCCGGCTCCGTCCTTCCTGCGTGTACTCGAAAAGGAGGGTCAGCCCATCCGCCAGCCCCACCCAGGCAAGGGGGTACTCAGGGTCTTCCTGGATGGCCGCCCGAAAGAACTCCACCGCCCTGACCATCCCCGCCTCGGTTCTCTCATCCAGGTGGGCTCGTCCCTGGACCTGGAGACGGTAGGCCTCCAAACTCGTGGTGGGTGGCTCCTGGGACCCAGGGGTCAGACCCGCCGCGTTCGCCCTCGATTGGACTCCTGGTGCCCCTTCGGGGATGAGCTCCGCTCGGAGACTTCGGGCGATCTTGCCGGCCAGCTGGGACTGGATCTGAAAGAGATCCTCGGCCGTCAGGTCCCGGTCATAGCTTTCGGCCCATCGGTGCTCGTCGCGGACCCCATCGATGAGCTGGACATTGAGGCGGATCCGGCCGTCGACCTGCTGGAGTCCCCCCTCCACCACCGTACCGGCCCCCAGGGCGCGGGCGATCTCCCGGACCGGGGTTCGCCCATCTCTGTACCGGAGAACCGAAGTGCGGGAAATGACCTTCAGATCACCGGCCCGGGAGAGCTCGGTGAGGAGATCATGGTGGAGTCCGGCGGCCAGCACACCACTCTCTTCGCCCCCACCCAGAACTTCAAAGGGAAGTACGGCCACCGTGTTGGGGTCCGGGGTCACCGGCGGTGGAGAATCGCTCTGTACCTCAGCTGAGGTAGCGTCGCCGTGACGGAGCCGCTGGGCCAGGGCCTGGACTTGAGGATCCGGCTCGGCCTGCAGAACCTCCTCCAGATGAGTCGCATGCGCCTGGGCCACCTGCAGAGCCGCGCTCCGCCTCCCGGCAGCGGACAGGGCCTCCATGAGTCGGAGGGAGGCCCTGACGTCGGCCGGCGCTTCGTCCACCACCCTGTGCCACCAACGAACGGCAAGCTCTGGGTCTCCCTGGGCCGAAGCTCGCCGGGCCAGGGACTCCAACGCATCCCGATAGGATCGAGCCAACCGATCCCGCTCCCGATCCATCCACCCATCGAACGCCACCGAATCGGAAATCCAGAACCCATCCAGGAAGGGGCCCCGATACAGCTGGACGGCATCCGAGAGGGCGTCTTCGTCCAGGGCTTCCTGGAAGCGACGGACGTCAGCGCTCACCTGCTCCTGATTGAGCCGGAGGCTCCCACCCTGGGAGATCAGAACATCTGACCCCAACACCTTCCGCAGCCGATGCAGACAGGTATTGAGCCGGTTCCGGGCCACCTTCTCCGGTGATTCGGGCCAGAGGAGCCCCACCAGACGCCCACGGGTGACACCGGCCGGCGCCGCCACGGCCAGGACTGCCAGGAGGGCCAGGGAGTGGCGATGGGCGGCAGCCCCACCCACAGGGGTGCCGTCCTCCTCCACCACCGCACCGCCCAGCAGCCTCACAGAAATCCTCACCTTGGCTCCCTTGGGCGCTCCGCCGGAGTGGCAGACCGTGAACTCCGGTCCGGGAATCCTGCCCGTTCCTTCTCCTCTGGAGCCCCCGCTCGGGTTTCAACAGGCAACCCCCATGAACGATCGATCTCCGTGAGGAGGCCCCCAAACCGGGCATCATCCCGGAAAGAGGCCAGGAGCCGGGGAAAGAGGTACCGGATGAGGGGAGTGGAAATACCCCAGCGAGACACACGTCGAAAGGCTGCAAAGGCCTCGTCTAATCGACCCTGGGCAGCTTGGAGGAGCCCCACTGCCACATGGTCCTCCAACGCTGCGCCCCGCTCCACCTCGGGGATGGCGTAATGCCGACGGCTGGACCCTCTCCCTTCAGCCATCCTGCTCAAAGCGAGGGACACCTGGATCTGATCCCGGAGCCGGCGTTCCTGCCAGTCCGCCAACCGGACCTCCGCCTCACTCAGGAGAAACCGGGATTCGGCGAACCGGGACAGGTGGTGGAGACTCCAACCTTCCATGAGGTAGGCCACCCAGTATCCGGGGTCCAGCTCCCTGGCCCGAGCCGCCTCCCTCCGCGCTGCTTCATACCGACCGCCGGCCAGATAGATGTGGGCCAGAAAGGCCCGGGTGTAGGGAGCCATGGGGCTGAGCCCCACCGATCGCTGGGCAGGGCCCACGCCCAGGTCGGGCCGACCCAGGATCATCTGCACCCAGCCCAGCCAGTTCTGCGCATCCGGGTCCGATGGGTTCAGCTCAACGGCCCG